>CAZVBX010000062.1:0-18182 GCA_964625925.1 uncultured Ectothiorhodospiraceae bacterium
TGCGTCGGTAAGCTCCATGCACACAGGCTAACATTTTGTGTTAACAGGCCCTAGGTAATATGGGCGCTTGTATGATGTCGATCACACGACGCACTGTTGGCGACCACTTCAACTCTGAGGCTAAGCTTCCGTATAACCTGCGCTTGCAAGACTTCAAGATTGCAATGCAGGACGTTTACGACTTCTTCCATGATGTCAACCAAGGTCTGGTAGGCAAGAACCCCCAGCGGCTCGACGATATGCTTAGGCCGGCGATTATGTCCGGTGTCCGGTCGGATATGCTCACCGCGAGTCTCGCAAAGCACTCGCGAGGCCTCACAGAGAATAAGTACTCCAACGGCCATCCAGACCTGATCGTGAAAGGGAAGTATCCGAATGACGCGGTGAAAGCAGGCGAGGAAGGAGTTGAGATCAAGACCACGAAAAAGAAAGGTGGAGCGGTAGATACTCACGGCGCGAGGGCGCAGTGGTTATGCGTGTTCGTTTACTCCATCGACAACGCGACGGAGCCAGCCGCGGAATCGCATTCCGCTTACGTTCAATGAGGTATACCTGGGAGAGGTTCATACAGAAGATTTCCGAAAGAACTCTCGAAGCGAACTGGGAACCAGGACTGCAACGCTCCATAAGGAAGGTGTCGCTAAGCTTCGGAACAACTGGATTTACTTGGCTTGTTGATATCGAGGGACGCCAATGCGGGGATGGCATGCCGGGCGATATCGAAGTAATAGCTATCTTTCTCGATACCGATCGAATCGTATTCAACAGCGTCGGCGGCAGCCAATGTTGATCCACTGCCGGCGAACGGATCGACCACCAAACCTTCACCAAGCGGAAGTACCGCTCGGACGACATCCCGCAGGAAAGACTGTGGCTTCAGGCTCGGGTGGCGTCCGATCACTCTCTCCCGGCCTCGCGTCGGAGCGGAAGGAATGACATCACCGAAAGGCCGCTCCGTTTCTGGCCGGCGAAATCCGCCGGTCCTCCATTTACGCAGATTATCCTGAATCCTCCCCTCGACGGGCTTACGGAAAATAAGCCAAGGTTCCCACATGGAACGCGGCATGACGCTGACGCCAGGGAACTCATCGTGAGCTGCCTTCGGCCGATCACCGCCCCGCATGGTAGTCACCAGCCGAACGATCTCTCCTCTACGTTCCAAGCCAGCGCGGCGCAAGGCATTGGCCACGACGAAGGAAACGAGGGGGTTCGATGCCACGATCACGTTCGCACCCGGAACCAGAACCCGGCTTATATGACCGCCCCAGGCTACGAAAAAATCATCAAGCGCCTGGAGCTGGTGTTCCGTTAGCGTCGTGAATCGCGGAATAGGGGAGCGGCGATTGCCATCGAACGACGGAGGGATCCGCCATACGCCGCCTTTGCCATTACGCAACTTCGATTGCTCGTTCTCACTGTACTCGACGAGTCCGTAAGGAGGGTCCGTGACGATGGCGTGTACGGACGCGTCATTCTGGGCGGCAAGCCAGTCCATACAGTCGGACAGAAGCATCGTGCTGCGTCCGGAACTGAATGCGTCATCGGGCTCTCGGTCCGTCCCGGTTCGCGCATCGAGTTCGATCTGTTCGCCCAACCGATCCTGCCGTAGTCGGTACAGCCCTCTTCCTTCTCGAACAAAGGTGCTGGGCGTGTTCAGTTGCAAATAGGATTGCACGGACGAATGGCCAACGGGCCCGGCCGTCTCCTCCACTTGTCGTTTGATTCCGCTAACCGAAAGTGGCTTCGCGTGCGTACGGAGAACCGCAATGATCGCGTCGCGTACCGCACCAGGCGCCTTGCGAGATCCCGCCGTCATTCCGACATTAAAGGACGTCTGGACGTCTCGTATCAAGAGCAATATTCCTCTCCTGCCCTTGAGATGGGGCGTGTATCTGAAACCAACAGACGAGAGTACCGTCGGACAGGCTCCCCGGTGGCGTGGAAGCGAGGCACTGGCGTTCGCGGTTCGGATAAACTGGTGGAGTTGGGTGGCCCGCGCGCGACTGGGGCTATGACAGCGGTCGTCGCGCGCGTCGGTTGCCGCTGCGCGAACGGGACGTCATTCGCGCTCACGATTAGCTGCTCGCGTCGGGGTGGTGACTCGAGCGTGGGCCTAATCGTGCCGACGCTGCCCCGCTCTGGCCCTACGCCGCAGTGGTGCTCGGCTGTACGCTGTTGCTCCTGTACGCCCTCATCGCCTGGGGCAGGGACGGCTTGGTGACCTTCATGACGCCGGCGAACCCGGGAGCGGGCGAGCGTCGCCTGCTTCGACGAAAAACAGGCCCTAGCTAGTGGCATTCGGCGCACTCGCGTTGATGGCCTTCATAGGGGCGCTATTCCTGCTGGCCCCGGCCGCGCTTGCCGCGCGTGTCCAGCGCCTGCGGGTCCTGATCCGGCCGGTCGCGCTCACCGGCCTGGTGTGCGCCATCGCGACCAGCGCCCATGCGCTCGCGCGCTTGCAGCGGTGGGACATCATGCGCAGCTACGGCGAGCTCGTCGCCGCGGGGAGCACGGAGACCAACCCGGGGTTGCTCGCCGCCATGCTGATCCCGCTGTGGCCCTATGCGGCGGTCGCGGTGGGCACGGTGCTGATGGTCCTCTATGCGCTCATCCTCTGGCGCAAGCGCTGGTTGATCGCGTTCATGACGCCCAAGCGCCCGCAGCCCGGCCGAGTCGCGCGCGAACGTGCCCGCGTGGCGCGCTTCGACGAGTGAGCGCGTTCACCCAGCGCCCACGGAACGAGCGTCACATCGTAATACGAAAGACAGTAACCAGCGCCCCACTGGCGACCACGCCAAACGCCCCCGAGTGCAGCGCGGTCGTGCGATGGCGCCAAGGCTCCTCATGGGCGCCGGTAATCCGGCCGACAGGAGCCCGCGGATGGTGCGCCCGCGCGTTATCCGGGCGCCGGAAATGCCCACTCGAGGCGACGACGAAATCCATCGGGGTCCGTAGGACAAGGTCCGCTGCTGCTGCCCAAAGCATAGACGGGCTGGTCCGGCTATTCCTGTCGCTGCGCCCGAACGAACGTGGCGAACGCCTCCGGTGGTTGTGGGCGGTCCGAGAAGAAGCCCTGGTACTCGTCGCACCGGCGCGAGGCCAGATGCGCCGCTTGGGCCGACGTTTCCACGCCTATGGCCGCCACGGTGAGGCCGAGACACTTCCCCACGGATATCACCGCGTCGGTCAGTCCGATGTCTTCGTCGCTACTGAGCAGGTCGCCGACGAACGCCCGATCGATCTTGATTGCGTCGACGGGGAATTGCTTGAGCGTCGACAGTGACGAATAACCGGTACCGAAATCGTCGATGGTGATGCGCACCCCGAGCGCACGCAGCCGCTGGAGGATCTGCGTGGTCCGCTCGAGATCGACCATGAGCATGCTCTCCGTGATCTCGAGATCGAGCTGTTGAGGCGGCATGCCGCTCTCATCGAGTGCGTCTTGGACGTCGTCGAGCAGGCCTTCGTCGGCGAACTGCCGCGCCGATAAGTTCACCGCCATGGTCAGCACTGGCCCGCCGTCCGCCTGCCAGGCCATCTGTTGACGGCACGCCTCGCGCAACACCCAGCGGCCGACGGGGACGACCAGGCCGCTCTCCTCCGCCAGCGATATGAACCGCATCGGGCCGAGCAGGCCCGCATTCGGATGCTCCCAGCGCAGCAACGCCTCGGCGCCGGTCACGCGGCCGTCCGCGAAGCGCCGCTTCGCCTGGTAGAACAAGCGTAGCTCATCGCTCTCGAAGGCCCGCCGCAAGCGCGACTCGAGCTCCAGCCGCTCCAGCGTGTCGGCGTTGAGGTCCTCGCTGTAGCACTGGAAGTTGTTTTTCCCCTGCGCCTTGGCGTGGTACATCGCCACGTCCGCATTCTTCATCAGCGTTTGCTCGTCGTCGCCGTCGTCGGGGAACAAGGTGACCCCGATACTGACGGTCATGCGTAGCTCGTGGCCCGCCAATGTGAACGACTGCCCGACCGTTTCCAGGATCTTGTCGGCGACCTTCGTGATCACGCGATCGGAGGTGACTTCCGGTAGCACGACGACGAACTCGTCGCCTCCCAGACGGGCGACGACATCGCTGGCGCGAACGGAATCGCGCAGCCGACGCCCGATCTCCTGCAGCAACTCGTCGCCCGCGTCGTGACCGAGTGAATCGTTGATCGCCTTGAATCGATCGAGATCGAGGAACAGCAGCGCGAGCCGCGAGTCGTACCGCCGCGCGTGCTCCATGCTATGCGCGAGCAAGTTACTGAAGTACGCGCGGTTGGGCAGGCCGGTCAGATTGTCATGGAACGCAAGATGCTCCGCATGCTCGGCATGGGACACGCGTTCTTCCACCAGTCGCGCCTGGGCGCGTTGCAGGCCCCAGCTCAGATAGCCCAGCCAGGCAACGAGCGCGAGGAAGCCCGCCGTGGCCGCGCTCGCGCGGCGGACATAGCTGGCGATGCCCGCGCGCGTCGGTGCCATCTGCTCGGCGCGCGACACGCCCACCACGATGGAGGCGGGATAGCCAAACAGTTCCCGCATAATGGTGTAACGCTCGACGCCGTCCCACCCGTTCACGCGTAGGCGAGCCGAGTCGCCGTCCCCCGACGTTGCCGACGGCCGGTCGACGCGCTCACCGGCGCTGACCGTGCGCCCCGATCGGCGCGCGCGGAAGACGCCATCGCCCCCGATCAAGCCGAGCACGCCTTCGTTTCCGAGCACCTCCGGCTCGTAGCCGCTGACGAAGTAGCCCGCGTGAACCGATCCCACCACCCCACCGGCGACGCCGTGACGCTGCTGCTCCAGGGCGCGCGCGAAGTGCACCCGAAAGCCGCCGCTTTCGGACCGGTGCGGTCGGCCGAGGGCCATGCCGTCGGGGCCGGCCGCGCGCGCCAGCAATTCCTTGGCGACGGGACGCGGCGGGGGCTCTCCCGTGCTCGCCAGCGGCTCGCCGCCCATCGCCACGACCGAGAAATCGAACAGGAAGCCCGAGGGCAGCAGCTCGCGGCGACGCAGTTGATCGAGGACCGTGGGCGCGGTCGCGGCTGTTCTGCCCAGCTCGTGCTGGACCAGCTGCAGCGCCTGGTCGATCTCGCGTAGGGCCCGCACGACCTGCGCTTCGTAGGTGTCGGCCTCGTCGGCCACCAGTCCGGCGGCCGTCACCTCGGCCGCCTCGCGCTCCCGCGTCGTCAGGCTAAGTGTCACCGTCCAAATGGCGATCGCGCCGGTGAGCGCGAGCACGGTGAACAACACGGGAGGCGAGAGAAGGCGCTGGTCCCAGCGTGAGGGGGCTGCGACCGGCGAGTCGGAACGCCGCGCCGTGGACTCAACGAGGCTCAACGGCAACCACCCGTAGGCGCCGGTCGACCAGCGCGCGGTCCAGGTAGCCGACGGCCCTGGGATTGCGCGCTACCCAATCGGCCACGGTCCGACCGCCGCGTGCCGCGCGCGGCGGCCGACCCCGCCCGGTGAACACGAGCTTCGACCAGTACGCCTTGATCTGGGCCGGCGTGCGATCGAGGTACTCGGTGTAGAACCCGCTGTACGCCTGCGAGTGCTCGGTCTGGTCGATCGGCTCCACGGCTTGGCCGCTGACCAGATGATCGCGCCGGCCCAGGTAGATGTCCGCCAGTTGCTGCGTCGTGAGCGCTTCGATCGGGCTGTCCTGGGCGACCACCACCACCACCTCGGCGGCAACCGGGCTCGCCAGCAGCGCGGCAAGCGCCGCGGCGATGGTGCATCTGCGTAGGCGCCCGGACGCCATGTCAGAACACGAAGTCCACGGTCGCACTGAACACGCGCACGACGCCGCCGCGCTCGTAATCCGCCGCCTCGTTCACCAGAACGCCACGCGAGCCCGCCTCGAGATCGAGGTAGTCGAACTGTAGCTTGAGCGCAGCGCCCGGATCGAAATCCCAGCGTGTGCCGAGGGAAATCCGCTCCTGCTGCGGCGAGATACCCAGCAACTGCTCGTTCAGAGGTCCGTCGAGCTGCGGTTCGCCGATGCCTGGATGCGAGGTGGCGCTTGTGGCCTCGATCTTCGCCAATGTCAGATAGGGCGTCAGTTGTCCAATGCGGTAGCCCGCCGTGGAATACCAACCGCGGCTGTCCGCGAAGAAGGTCTGGCTTTTCGCGTGGGCCCACTCGCCCATGAGGAACCAATCGCCGGGGTCGTAGCGTCCGCCGAGCATCACGGTTTCGTGGCGCTTGCCGTCCATGTCGTAGCGCTCGGCAATGGCCTCGCCCTCGGGACCGGCCTCGCGATAGGCGTCGAACAGCTCTTGCGAATATCCGTCGAGCGTCAGCTCGGCCCGCGAATACGCGGCATAGAGCGTTAGCCCGCCCTGGGTAATCTGGTCCGAGACGAGCAGGGCGTGGTCGGCCTGGAGCACGCCGTAGTCGGGCACGTCGACCCGGGTTCCGCCGTAGGTGACGCGCACGGTGTTGGTCGCGCCGCCGACATGGCTGCGATGCGTGAGATCGAGGCCATCGACGTTGGTGATGGGCACGAGCCGATAGACTTCCTGCGGCGGCCGGACCCAGGGGATCGCATAACCGACCTTGCGGTACTCGGACGTGAGGAAGTTCCGGGCGACGACCCGGCCGGCGCGCAGGCTCAGCGCGTCGGTGGCCTCGTACTGCAGATTGGCCCATTCGACCGCGGGCGTGTAGTGGTCGTCGTGGCCCTGTTCGGCCACGACCTGGACCACGCCATCGAGGCGCTCGTCGAAGTCGGCGCTCAGCTGCAGCCCCAGGCGGGAATCGACCTCGGGGCTCCACGTGCGGGTGCGGCCGGCGCCGTCCTCCTGAAAGAGGTTGCGCACGTAATCGGCGCGCGGCTCATCGGAATAGACGACGCCCAGCGTGCCGTAGCCGTCCAGCGCGATGTCCGCCGCTTGCGCCGCCGAGGCGCCCGCCCAAGCGATTGCGGCGATCAGCCAACGTCGGTACATGGGGTTTCCATGAAAGGGATGGCCGCACGGTAGCATAGAGCCAGCTCCATCTTGCCCGGAACCGGCGTCACGCGCCCGATCTGGCTCGCTGCGCCCGATCGTTGCTAGGCTTGAGCCTCCCGCTGTGACCGTGCCCTCTGCTATGCACGAGCGTGCTGCCGAGCTGATCGCTTCCCTCGAGCTCTCGCCCCACCCCGAGGGCGGCTATTTTCGCAAGGTATTCCACTCGACCGAGCCCGTGCGGCCGCTCGACGGCCGCGCGGATCGCAATGCGCTGAGCACGATCTACTTCCTGCTGGCCTACGGGGACGCCAGTCACTGGCATCGCGTGATGTCCGACGAGGCCTGGCACCTGTACGAAGGCGCCCCCGTGGAGATGTTCCAGGCGGACCCGGAGTTCAGTGCGGTGTATCACCGGCTGCTCGGGCCCGTCGCGCATGCTGCCGAGCCGGTCCGCGTGGTGCCCGCGCGCCACTGGCAGGCAGCGCGCACCACTGGAGCCTACAGCCTGGTCGGCTGCACGGTCGGGCCCGGCTTCGAGTACGACGACTTCGAGCTGCTACGGGACCAGCCGGCCGCGGCCGAGCGGGCCAAGCAGCGCCAACCGAACTACGCCTGGCTGGTGTAGTCACCTACGGATCGGCCCGTAGTACCCGCACGGCGGCCGACAAGGCCGTCAACAAGCGTTGCCGCGCGGGTTATCATGCGGCGCATGGAACACCCAGAGCATTATGACGTCATCGTCGTCGGCGGTGGTCACGCCGGCACCGAAGCGGCGCTCGCATCGGCGCGCACCGGCGCGCGCACCCTGCTGCTGACGCAGAGCCTCGATGCGCTCGGCCAGATGAGCTGCAACCCCGCCATCGGCGGCATCGGCAAGGGCCACCTGGTGCGCGAGATCGACGCCCTCGGCGGGGCCATGGCGCACGCCGCCGACCGTGCCGCCATCCACGTGCGCACGCTCAACCGGCGCAAGGGGCCGGCGGTTCAGGCAACGCGCACGCAGTCCGACCGCAGTCTATACCGCGTCGCCGTGCGCGAGCTGCTGGAGGCGCAGCCGGACCTGTCGCTGTTCCAGCAGGGGGTCGATGACCTCGTGGTGGAGGACGGGCGCGTCACGGGTGTCGTGACTCAGCTCGGGGTGGTCTTCCGGGCGCCGTCCGTGGTGCTCACGGTGGGCACGTTCCTCGGCGGCCGCATCCACGTCGGCGACCGCAGCCACGCCGGCGGGCGCGCCGGCGATCCGCCGGCGCAGGCGCTGGCCGAGCGCCTGCGCGCGCTGGAGTTCGACGTAGGGCGCTTGAAAACGGGGACGCCGCCGCGCATCGACGGACGCACGGTCGATTTCGCGCGCCTGGAGCAGCAGCCGGGCGACACGCCCCGGTCCGTGCTCTCGTTCCTCGGGTCGACCGCCGACCACCCGGCGCAGACGGTGTGCCATGTGACGTATACGGGGCCCGCAACGCATGCGCTGATCCGCGGCGCGCTCGACCGCTCGGCGATGTACGGCGGCCACATCGACAGTGAAGGCCCGCGCTACTGCCCTTCAATCGAGGACAAGGTGGTGCGCTTCGCCGACCGCGATCACCACCAGATCTTCGTCGAGCCAGAGGGCCTGAACACCCCCGAGCTGTACCCCAACGGCATCTCCACCAGCCTACCGTTCGACGTGCAGCTGCAGCTGGTGCGCTCGATCCCGGGGTTCGAGGCGGCGCACGTGACGCGGCCGGGCTACGCCATCGAGTACGACTACTTCGACCCCCGCGGGCTCGATCCGTCGCTGGAGACCCGGCCGCTGGGCGGCCTCTACTTTGCGGGCCAGATCAACGGCACCACGGGCTACGAGGAGGCCGCCGCCCAGGGGCTGATCGCCGGCCTCAACGCGGCCCGCCGCGCGGCTGGGCACCCGCCCTGGACGCCGCGGCGCGACCAGGGCTACATCGGCGTGCTGATCGACGACCTGGTCACGCGCGGCACGCGCGAGCCCTATCGCATGTTCACCAGCCGGGCCGAATTCCGCCTGCAGCTGCGCGAGGACAACGCCGATCTGCGCCTGACGCCGATCGGACGCGACCTGGGCCTGGTCGACGACCGGCGCTGGCAGGCCTTCTGCACACGCCGCGATGCGATCGCGGCCGAGCAGGCGCGCCTGGCCGCGCTGAGCGTCCGGCCGAACGACGAGGCCGCGCTGGCCCTCGGCGCGACGGCCGGTGTTCGGATCAGCCAGCCCGAGGCCGCCGCGGACCTGCTGCGCCGGCCCGAGATCGACTACGCCACCCTGACGGCGGCGCCCGGGCTCGGACCGGCCGTCGCAGCCGACGACGTGGGGCGGCAGATCGAGATCCAGGCGCGCTACGCCGGCTATGTCGCTCAGCAGCAGGACCAGATCGAGCGGGATCGCAAGCGCGAGCAGACGCCGTTGCCGGCGGATCTCGACTACGGCGAGGTCGCCGGGCTGTCGAGCGAAGTGCGCGAGAAGCTGGCGGCCCACCGGCCCGCAACCATCGGCCAAGCCGCGCGCGTCCAGGGTGTGACACCGGCGGCGATCTCGCTGCTGCTGGTGCACCTCAAGCGCCGGGGCGCAGCGCTCGAGAAGAGCGCGTGAGCGGCGCACGAGGCCCGAGCAGCAAGCGCCGCGGATCGGCCGGCGACCACGCGCGCGCTCGCCGCGCGCTGCGGGCGTGACGGAGGACCCGCTCACGGCGGGGGCGCAGGCGCTCGGCGTCGCGCTCGATGCGCCCGGTCGGGATACGCTGCTGGCCTACCGTGACGAGCTCGCGCTCTGGAACCGGGTGCATAATCTCACGGCGGTACGCGACCCCGAGGCCATGGTGGCCGTGCATCTGCTCGACGCGCTCGCTCTGGCCCCGCTGGTGCGCGGCACCACGCTGGCCGATATCGGCTCCGGCGGGGGCCTACCGGGCGTCCCGCTGGCGATCGTCGAGCGCGAGCTGCAGGTAACGCTGGTCGAGCCCCGTGCCAAGCGCGCCGCATTTCTGGCCCACGTGGTCCGCCGGCTGGGGCTGGACAATGTTATCGTAGAGCGTTCCCGCGCCGAGGAGCTGCCGCTGGCGCCGGACGCCCACGGGCGCACTGGCTTCGACACGGTGACGTGCCGGGCCTTCGGCACACTGGCCGAATTCGTCGCGACCGCCGCACGCTTGTGCGCGCCCGGCGGCAGCCTGCTGGCCGCCAAGGGGCGCGATCCCCGCAGCGAACTCGCGGCGCTCGGCGGCGACTGGCGCGGGGAGATTCTGCCGCTGCAGGTGCCCGGCATCGAGGCCGAGCGCCACGCCGTGCGGCTGGAGCCCGTTCGGGCGGCACGCTGACCGCCTGCTTGCCGGCCCGGCGCACCGGGCCCGATGGACGCCCCGGCACCGCGGGGAGATGGATCGCCGATGGCCCGCACCATTGCCATAGCCAACCAGAAGGGCGGGGTCGGTAAGACCACGACCGCCGTCAATCTCGCCGCGTCGCTGGCCGCGACCCACCGCCGGGTGCTGTTGGTCGATCTCGATCCCCAGGGCAACGCGACCATGGGCAGCGGCATCGACAAGCGCGATCTGGCACGCTCGGCCTATCACGTGCTGATGGGCGAATGTGACGCCGACGCGGCCATCCTGCACCTGGAGAGCGTCGATTACGCCCTGCTGCCCGGCAACGGCGATCTCACCGCGGCCGAGGTCAAGCTGATGGAGAAGCTGGCGCGCGAGCAGCGCCTGGGCAACGCCCTGGAGCCCGTGGCCGGCGATTACGATTTCGTCCTGGTCGATTGCCCGCCGTCGCTCAACATCCTGACGGTCAACGCGCTGGTCGCGGCCGACGGGGTCATGATCCCGATGCAGTGCGAGTACTATGCGCTCGAAGGCCTCTCGGCCCTGCTCAACACGGTCGAGGACGTGCGCCAGACGGTGAATCCGCGGCTGCACGTCGAGGGCCTGTTGCGGACCATGTACGATGGCCGCAACAACCTCGGCTCGGACGTGTCCGAGCAGTTGCTGCAGCATTTCGGCGAGCGGGTGTATCGCACCATCATCCCGCGCAATGTCCGCCTCGCCGAGGCGCCCAGCTACGGCCGGCCCGTGATGTACTATGACCGCACCTCGCGCGGGGCCCTGGCCTATCTGGCCCTGGCCGGCGAGCTGCTGCGCGGCCCTTCGCAGGGGCTGCGCGACAACGCCGGCGTAGCCTGACACTCCGACCCATACGGACAACCATCTCGATGTCGAAGAAGCGTGGTCTGGGAAAGGGGCTCGACGCCCTGCTCGGCGATGCCCATTCCGTATCCTCGGTGACCGAGGTCGACGAGAGCGACCAGCAGGATCTCGACCGGTTGCCCATCGACCGTATCCAGCGCGGTCGCTATCAGCCGCGGCGGCATTTCGATCCCGATGCGCTCCAGGAGCTGGCGGACTCGATTACCGCCCACGGCATGGTTCAGCCCGTGGTCGTGCGCAGTGCCGGCGACGGTTACGAGCTGATCGCCGGCGAGCGCCGCTGGCGTGCGGCCCAGATCGCGGGCCTGCACGAGCTTCCGGCGGTGGTGCGCGATCTCGACGAGCAGACGGCGGCGGCCGTCTCGCTGATCGAGAACATCCAGCGCGAGGACCTCAACCCGCTGGAGGAGGCCCGGGCCATCGCGCGCCTGGTCGAGGAGTTCGGCCTCACCCACCAGCAGGTGGCGGCCCAGGTCGGGCGCTCGCGCGCGGCGGTGTCGAACCTGCTGCGTCTGCAAGAGCTCGACGAGGCGGTGAAAGAGCGGGTCGAGGTCGGCAGCCTGGAGATGGGGCATGCGCGCGCGCTGCTCGGACTGCAGGGCGAGCGCCAGCGCGCCATCGCCAAGCAGGTGGCCGAGAGCGGCCTGACCGTGCGCGCGACCGAGGAGCTGGTGCGGCGCGAGCTGGAGGGCGCGCCCACGAGCACGCCGCAGCGCAGCGAGCGCAAGGACCCAGATACGCGCCGGCTCGAACAGGAGCTGTCGGAAAAGCTCGGTGCCGCGGTCACACTGCGTGCGGGCAAGAACGGCAGCGGCAAGCTCCAGATTGCGTACAACAGTCTGGACGAGCTCGAAGGCATTCTCGCCCACATCCAATGAGCCGGCGTATTGACCCTGTAAGCACCGGCTTTCTATAATCCCGCGCTTTGTGCGCGCCGGCTTGCCTTGAGTGAGCCGGTCGGAGGCGCCGCCTCCAGGCCCCCTGCGCGGAGGCCCTAGTGCCGTCGCAGCACCCCCCGATGCGGCCGCGTATCGCGCGGCTGATTGCCGCCCAACTCGCGGCCGGCGCGTTGACGACCGGCGCGGCGGGCACGCTCGCTGGCGCGGCGGCAGCGCTCGCGGCCGGGTTGGGCGCGCTCAGCTGCGCCCTGCCGCAAGCCTGGTTTGCGTGGCGCGCATTGGGCCCGGCCAGCCGGGGAGACGTCCGCACGATGTTGCGGGCCATGTATCGGGGCGAGGCGATCAAGCTTGCGGGCATAGCCGTGATCCTGATCGGGATCTTTCGGCTCTGGCCCGAGCTGCCGCCGCTCGCGCTCGTGTCTGGACTAATCGCGGTGCAGGCGGTCAATTTTTTGACGCCTCTGCTGCTCGAAAGGTGACCCGCAAGGGCGATCAGAGACCATGGCATCCGAACAGCTCACGTCCCAGGAATACATCCGCCATCACCTGCAGAATCTGACCTTCGGGCAGCACCCGGATGGTAGCTGGGGCTTCGCGCACAGCGCGCAGGAAGCGGCGGACATGGGGTTCATGGCTATCCACGTCGATACCATGTTCTTCTCGATCCTCACCGGCGTGCTGTTTCTGGCCCTGTTCAAGATGGCGGTCAACCGGGCCACTAGCGGCCAGCCCGGCGGCTTGCAGAATTTCGTCGAGAGCATCGTCGAGTTCGTCGACAGCCAGGTGCGCGATTCCTTCCACGGCAAGAGCCCGGTGATCGCGCCGCTGGCGCTGACCATCGTCGTGTGGATCTTCCTGATGAATCTGCTCGACCTGGTGCCGGTCGACTGGGTGCCACAGCTCGCCGCCGCCATGGGTATCGACTACCTGCGTATCGTGCCGACCGCCGACATCAACGCGCCCATTGGCATGGCCATCGGCGTGTTCTTCCTGATCCTGTTTTACAACCTGAAGGTCAAGGGCGTCGTCGGCTTCACGAAGGAGATGACGCTGCATCCCTTCGGTAAATGGCTGCTGCCGTTCAATCTGTTGCTCGAGACCGTGACCCTGGTTGCCAAGAACGTTTCGCTGGCGATGCGACTGTTCGGCAACCTGTACGCCGCCGAGCTGATCTTCGTGCTGATCGCGACCGTACCGTTCTGGGCGCAGTGGACGCTGCACCTGCCGTGGGCCATCTATCACATCCTCGTTGTCCCGCTGCAGGCGTTCATCTTCATGGTGCTGACCATCGTGTACCTGTCCATGGCGCACGAGTCGGACGAACACTAGCGGGCGACAGCGACCCGAACCCATCAACTGCACAAAACCCGGGAGTTAACTAATGGAAATCGCAGAAGGTCTCAAGCTGATCGCTGCCGGTCTGATGCTCGGCGCCGCCGGCTTCGGCACCGCCATCGGCTTCGGCATGCTGGGCGGCAAGTTCCTCGAGGGCGCGGCGCGCCAGCCCGAGATGGCGCCGATGCTGCAGGTCAAGATGTTCATCGTCGCCGGCCTGCTGGACGCCCTGTCGGTCATCGGCCTGGCCATCGGCCTGTATCTTATCTTCGTCGGCTGAGCACGGTCCGTTGAAGGCAGCGGTCGTTCGTGACCGTGATCCCGTGGGGGCGTCCTTATGAACATCAACCTGACCCTGATCGGCCAGACGATCGGCTTCGCGATCTTCGTCTGGTTCTGCATGAAGTACGTGTGGCCGCCGCTCGCTCAGGCGCTGCATGACCGCCAGAAGAAGATCGCCGAAGGCCTTGCCGCCGCCGAGCGTGGCGAGCACGAGGAAGAGCTGGCGCGCCAGCGCGCCGAAGAGAGCGTTCGCGAAGCCAGGGAGCAAGCGGCCGAGATCGTCGATCAGGCCCAGCGACGCGGCAACGAGATCGTCGAGGAGGCGAAGGAGACGGCGCGTAGCGAGGGCGAACGCATCAAGAGCCAGGCGCAGGCCGAGCTCGACCAGGAGATCACCCGTGCTCGCGAGCACTTGCGCGGCCAGGTGGTGGCGATTGCCGTCGCGGGCGCCGAACGGGTGCTGCACAGCGAGGTCGATGACAAGGCGCATGCCAAGGTACTCGACGATCTGGTCGCGAACCTGTAACCGGAGCCGCTGATGGCCGCTAGCAAGCAAGCGCACAGCAATCTCGCGCGACCCTACGCCCGCGCCGCTTTTGCGCTGGCCCAGGAGACGGGCGATCTGTCCGGCTGGTCGGATCAGCTCGCCCTGCTGGCCGCGGTCGCTGCGGACGAGCGTGTGCGCACGCGTCTGCGCTCGCCGAACGCGACGCGTGAGCAGCGGGCCGACCTGCTGCTGCGCATCGGCGGCGACTCGGTCGGCGACGGCGCGCGCAATCTGGTACGGCTGATGGCGACCAACGGGCGCCTGGAGCTGCTACCGGACGTCGCGGGCCGCTTCGAGACGCTTCGAGCCAACGCCGAGGCGCGGGTCGATGCCCACGTCACCTCGGCGCGCGAGTTGACCGAGGAGCAGCGCGAGCAGATCGCGGCCTCGCTCCGCAAGCGGCTCGAGCGGGACATTCGCTTGCATTGCGAGATCGACGAGTCCCTGCTCGGCGGTGCCGTGATCCGGGCGGGCGACCTGGTGATCGATGGCTCGCTGAAGGGCCGCCTGACGCGCCTGGCGAGCAATCTCGCCCACTGAACACCGGAGAGGAATTCACTGATGCAGCTCAACCCGTCCGAAATCAGCGAGTTGATCAAGCAGCGCATCGAGGACTTCGATGCGGGCGTGGAGGCACGCACGGAAGGCACCGTTGTGGGCGTCGCCGACGGCATCGTCCGTATCCATGGCCTCACCGAGGTCATGCAGGGCGAGATGATCGAGTTCCCGGACGAGACGTTCGGCCTCGCGTTGAACCTCGAGCGCGACTCGGTCGGCGCCGTCATCCTCGGTGACTACACGCACCTGAAGGAAGGCGATACCGCCAAGACCACCGGCCGCATCCTGGAGGTGCCGGTCGGCGAGGAGCTGCTCGGCCGCGTGGTCGGCTCGCTGGGCGCGCCGCTGGACGGCAAGGGCGGCCTGGGCACCGATCGCACCGCGCCGATCGAGAAGGTCGCGCCGGGCGTGATCACGCGCCAGTCGGTCGACCAGCCGGTGCAGACCGGCCTCAAGTCGATCGACTCGATGGTGCCGATCGGCCGCGGCCAGCGCGAGCTGATCATCGGCGACCGCCAGACCGGCAAGTCCGCCATCGCGGTCGACGCGATCATCAATCAGAAGGGCACCGGCGTGAAGTGCATCTACGTCGCGGTCGGCCAGAAGCAGTCGTCGATCGCGGCCGTGGTGCGCAAGCTCGAGGAGCACGACGCGATGGAGCACACCATCGTGGTCGCCGCCGGCGCCTCCGAGTCGGCCGCCGCGCAGTACATCGCGCCCTACGCCGGCTGCGCCATGGGCGAATACTTCCGCGACCGGGGCGAGGACGCTCTGATCATCTACGACGACCTGACCAAGCAGGCCTGGGCCTATCGTCAGGTGTCGCTGTTGCTGCGGCGCCCACCGGGCCGCGAGGCCTACCCGGGCGACGTCTTCTACCTGCACTCGCGCTTGCTCGAGCGCGCCGCGCGGGTCAACGAGGACTATGTCAAGGAGGCCACCGGCGGCGAGGTCACCGGCAAGACCGGCTCGCTGACCGCGCTGCCGATCATCGAGACCCAGGCCGGCGACGTGTCCGCGTTCGTGCCGACCAACGTGATCTCGATCACCGACGGCCAGATCTTCCTCGAGACCAGCCTGTTCAACTCGGGCTTCCGCCCGGCGATCAACGCCGGCCTGTCGGTGTCGCGTGTCGGCGGCTCGGCGCAGACCAAGATCATCAAGAAGCTCGGCGGCGGTATCCGTCTGGCGCTGGCGCAGTACCGCGAGTTGGCGGCGTTCGCTCAATTCGCCTCCGATCTCGACGAGAACACGCGCAAGCAGCTCGAGCGCGGTCAGCGCGTCATGGAGCTGATGAAGCAGAGCCAGTACGCGCCTTTGACCGTGGGTGAGATGGCCGTATCGCTGTACGCGGCGAACGAGGGTTATCTCGATGACGTCGACTCGAACAAGGTGGTCGATTTCGAGAGCGCCCTGCACAGCCACGTGCGCTCGAAGTACGCCGAACTGCTCGAGCAGATCAATACGAGCGGCGACTACAACGACGAAATCGGGGCTGCCCTGAAGAAGGCGGTCGACGACTTCAAGACCAACGGCGTCTGGTAATCGCCGCCTAGCGGAGTAAGAGATGGCCGGTGCGAAAGAAATCCGCGGCAAGATCGGGAGTATCCAGAATACTCAGAAGATCACCCGCGCGATGGAGATGGTCGCCGCTTCCAAGATGCGGCGCGCCCAGGAGCGCATGACCGCTTCGCGGCCTTATGCGGATCGCATGATCAACGTGATCGGCCACCTTGCGCACGCCAATCCCGAGTACCGGCACCCGTACCTGGTGCCGGCGGAATCGGTGCAGCGCGTGGGCTATATCGTCGTGACCAGCGACCGCGGCTTGTGCGGCGGCCTGAACGTCAATCTGTTCCGGCGCCTGACGCGCGAGTTCACCGAGAAGCTGGACGCTGGCATCACGCTCGAGACCTGCGCCATCGGGCGCAAGGGCATCCAGTTCCTCAAGCGCACGGGCTCGAACGTGGTCGCCGAGGTGGGCGACCTGGGCGATCAGCCGTCACTGGAGGATGTGATCGGCCCGGTCAAGGCCATGCTCCAGGCCTATGACGAGGGCCGGATCCAGCAGTTGTATCTCGTGCACAACCGGTTCGTGAACACCATGACGCAGCAGCCGGTCATCCGGCAGCTGCTGCCCATCGCTCCCGATCAAGAGGCGGAGGCGAGCACGAGCCGCGAGTACGCGCAGGAACGCGAGAGCATGCAGCGCACGCATTGGGACTACATCTACGAGCCCGATGCACGCGAGGTGCTCGACACCCTGCTCGAGCGTTACATCGAGTCGCTCGTCTACCAGGGCGTGGTCGAGAACGTCGCCTGCGAGATGGCGGCGCGGATGATCGCGATGAAGAGCGCGTCGGACAACGCCGACAGCCTCATCGAGGATCTGCGCCTGGCCTACAACAAGGCGCGCCAGGCGGCGATTACGCAGGAGCTATCCGAGATCGTGTCGGGCGCTGCCGCCGTTTCGTAAGCGACCACCGATCGACCGTTTTCGAGAAGGTTTGCCAGAGGACCGCCACATGAGTTCCGGACACATCGTTTCAGTCATCGGCGCCGTCATTGACGTCGAATTCCCGCGGGATCAGGTGCCGCAGGTCTACAACGCCCTGACCGTGGACGACTGGGGGCTCGTGCTCGAGGTGCAGGGCCAGCTGGGCGACGGCGTCGTGCGCTGCATCGGCATGGGCTCCTCCGACGGACTGCGCCGCGGCATGGGCGTGAGTGACAACGGCGCCGCGATCTCCGTGCCCGTGGGCACGCAGACGCTCGGGCGTATCATGGACGTCCTCGGCAAGCCCATCGACGAGCAAGGCGATATCGGCGCGACCGAGCTGTGGCCGATCCACCGCAAGGCGCCGAGCTACGACGAGCAGTCGGGCGCCCAGGAATTGCTCGAGACGGGCATCAAGGTCATCGACCTGCTATGCCCCTTCGCCAAGGGCGGCAAGGTCGGCCTGTTCGGCGGCGCCGGCGTGGGCAAGACCGTCAACATGATGGAGCTCATCCGCAACATCGCCACCGAGCACTCCGGCTACTCCGTGTTCACCGGCGTCGGCGAGCGCACCCGCGAGGGTAACGACTTCTATCACGAGATGATCGAGTCGGACGTGCTCGACAAGGTATCGCTGGTCTATGGCCAGATGAACGAGCCGCCGGGCAACCGCCTGCGCGTCGCCCTGACCGGTCTCACGCTGGCCGAGAAGTTCCGCGAGGAAGGCCGGGACGTGCTGCTGTTCGTCGACAACATCTACCGCTACACGCTGGCGGGCGTCGAGGTCTCGGCGCTGCTCGGCCGCATGCCGTCGGCGGTGGGCTACCAGCCCACCCTGGCCGAGGAAATGGGCGTGCTCCAGGAGCGCATCACCTCGACCAAGACCGGCTCGATCACCTCGATCCAGGCGGTCT
>CAZVBX010000063.1:0-17727 GCA_964625925.1 uncultured Ectothiorhodospiraceae bacterium
GCGGCCCGCGCGTGATCAACGACGAGACCAAGGCCGAGATGCGCCGCATCCTCGATGAGGTCCAGAGCGGCGAGTTCGCACGCGAGTTCATCCTCGAGAACCAGGCCAATGCGCCGGTGCTCAAGGCGAATCGGCGCCTGGATAATGAGCATCCGATCACGCAGGTCGGTGACGAGCTGCGCTCGATGATGCCCTGGATTGCCGCCTCGCGCGTGGTGGACAAGTCCAAGAACTAGCGGCCGCCCGGTCGTGCCGTCGCAAGCCCGGATCACGGACCGCCGCCCAGCGGCGGTCCGTGCCGCCGCCCAGATTCCCAACCGCCGCCCGCGCCGCTGGATCGCGCCGCGCCGATGCTGACGCTCTTCCGACTACCATTCGCCGCTGCCGTGACGCTCGGCCTGGGCGCCGCCGTGGGCGGGATCTGGTGGCTGGTGGCGCTGGCCGTGGCCATCGCGGGAGTCGTCTGCGCGCTGGGCCGCGATCCGGTGCGCAGCGCGCCTTCGCATCCGCTCGGTATCGTCAGCCCGATCGACGCGCAGGTCGCCGAGGTCGCACGGGGGCACGATCCCTATCTCGAACGGGACGCTCTGATGATCCGGCTGCGCCAGCGCCTGTGGATGACCGCGGTGCTATGCAGCCCCACCGAAGGGCGGGTCGAGCAGATCTGGGGCGGCCCCGAAATGCCCGGCTTCGAGCAAGGCTGTCGCCTGGCAGTGCACGTGCGCACCGACGAGGGCGAGGACGTGGTGTTCGCCGTCGGGCGGCCGCGCGGGCCCTATGGGCCGCTGGCCTGGAGCGTCCAGCCGGGCGAGCGCGTGGGCCAGGGGCAGCGCCGCGGCCTGGTCGGTTGGGGCCGCCAGGCGGTCGTCTTTGTGCCCCTAGGAAGCGGTGCCGCGGTACAATCCGGCGCTCGCGTGGACGCGGGAACCGATCTCGTCTGCCGGCTGATCCACGCGCATTGAGCGCACAGCGGAGTCTGCCTTGATACAGACCGATTCCGAAGGCGGAAGCAAGCCGCATCGCGGCGTCTACCTGCTGCCCAGCCTGTTCACCACCGGGGCGCTGTTCGCCGGCTTTTACGCCATCGTCCAGGGGCTCCAGGGCAATTTCGACGTCGCCGCGATCGCCATCCTGATCGCCATGGTGCTCGACGGGCTCGATGGGCGCGTCGCGCGCATGACCAATTCGCAGAGCGATTTCGGCGCCGAGTACGACAGCCTCTCCGACATGGTCTCGTTCGGCGTGGCGCCGGCACTGATCGTCTACGAATGGTCACTCGGGAACGCCGGCGAATTCACGGCTCAATGGGGCAAGGTCGGGTGGCTGGCCGCGTTCATCTACGTCGCCTGCGCCGCCCTGCGCCTGGCGCGTTTCAACACGCACCTGGGCAAGACCGACAAGCGCTTCTTCCAGGGCCTGGCGAGTCCGTCGGCGGCCGCGGTCATGGTCGGTATGGTGTGGTTCTCGCGCGATCTCGGTGTCGCCGGACCCGATCTCATCTTTCTGGCGCTCGGCGTGACCGTCGGTACGGGCCTGCTGATGGTGACCAGCATTCCGTACTACTCGTTCAAGGATCTCGGCAGCGACCGCCGGATCCCGTTCATTGCCACTCTCGCGGTGGTGATGGTGTTCGTGTTTACGACGATCGATCCGCCCAAGGTCATCTTCGCCGGGTTCGTACTGTATGCGCTGTCGGGACCGGCGTGGTGGCTCTATCGCCACGCGCGCCGGCGCGGCCGGCGCAGCTCGGCGCCCGACAGCGGCACCTGACCCGCGCGCTCCGGCGCCGGAGAGTCGAACATGCGGCGTTTCCTCGACGCTAGCGGCACCGAATGGACCGTCGCGCTCTCGAGCGCGTCCTACGGCAGTATCTCGCTGGTGTTCTCCGCCACCGGCGACTCCGCCCGCCTCTACTGGCTGACGCTGGAGGCGGAGACGGCCGCGGAGGGTCAGGCCCTGCTCGAGCGCCAGTCCGATGACGACCTGCGGGTGCGCCTGGCACAAGCGGAAAGCTGGACTTGAGCCGCCGCGCTGGCGCCGCACGCGCCCGGCCTTGCATCGCGGGCGGCACGGCAGGACGATGGCGGGATGATCTCAGCGAGGCGGTTGCTATAATCGACTGCGCGCAAGCTTCACGTGGTGCGCTTCCGGCGCGCCGTCGATGCAAAGAATAGGACGATTCGTCATGAACGTGAATGATCTGGTTGCGGTGGCCAACGCCCTGGTCGAGCCGGGCAGGGGGTTGTTGGCTGCCGACGAGAGCGACGGGACCATCGCCAAGCGGTTCAAGGAGATCGATCTCGAATCGACCGAGGCCAACCGGCTGGCCTATCGCCGGCTGCTGTTCACGGCCGAAGGCGTCGAGCGGTATCTCAGCGGCGTGATCTTGTTCGACGAAACCATCCGCCAGAGCGCCGAGGACGGCACGCCGTTGCCCCAGATCCTCAGCGAGAAGGGCATCGTGCCCGGCATCAAGGTCGACAAGGGCGCCAAGCCCCTGGCGCGGCCTGCGGACGGCGGGTCCGAAGAGAAGGTTACCGAAGGGCTCGACGGCCTGCGCGAGCGTCTCGCCGAGTATCGCGAGCTGGGTGCTCGTTTTGCCAAGTGGCGTGCCGTGATCACCATCGGCGCGGGCATTCCGACCAGCGCCTGCATCGAGGCCAATGCCCACGCGCTGGCGCGTTACGCCGCGCTGTGCCAGGAAGCCAACATCGTGCCGATCGTCGAGCCGGAAGTGCTGATCGATGGCGATCACATGATCGAGCAATGCCGCGTCGCCACCGCCGAGACCTGGCAGCAGCTCTATGCTCAGATGCACCGCCAGGGCGTCATGCTCGAAGGCTCGCTGCTGAAAGCGAGCATGGTGCTGTCGGGTAAATCCTGCCCGCAGCAGGCTGGTGTCGAAGAGGTGGCCGAGCAGACGGTGTCGCTGCTGCGCGAGTACATCCCGGCAGCCGTGCCCGGGGTGGTCTTCCTCTCCGGCGGCCAGTCGCCGGTGCGTGCCACCGAGCACCTCAACGCGATGAACCGCCTGGGCGAGCAGCCGTGGAGGCTCGGCTTCTCCTACGCCCGGGCCTTGCAGGGGCCCGTGCTGGAGACCTGGCGTGGCGATCCGGCCAATGTCCCCGCTGCGCAGAAGGCACTGGTGCATCGCGCGCATCTCAACAGTGTGGCCATGCTCGGTCGCTATTCGAGCGACATGGAGCAGGCCGCCTGAGGCGGTCGAGGCTCATCGCGGGCGCGGCACGGCGGCCGGCCGCGGAGAGCGTTGACAGGACACTGCCGTCGCCGCGGCCGGGCCGGCCGCGGCGCTTCCCCGCGGAGGGATATCGCTATGGCCACAGCCATCTTCGCCGCCGGCTGTTTCTGGCACGTTGAGCATCGCTTCCGCAACGTGGGCGGGGTGATCGAGGTCGAGTCCGGCTATACCGGTGGTCACGTCGCCGAGCCCAGCTACAAGCAGGTGTGTAGCGGTGACACGGGGCACGCCGAGGCCGTGCGCGTGCAATACGATCCCGAGACAATCGGCTACGAGGCGTTGCTCGAGGTCTTCTGGCGCAGTCACGATCCCACCCAGCACAATCGCCAGGGGCCCGACATCGGTACGCAGTACCGTTCCGCGATCTTCTACCTCGATCAGGAGCAACGCGAACTGGCCGAGGCATCGCGCGCGCGTGCGGGAGAGCGTTACCGCGATCCGATCGCCACCGAGATCACCGCCGCGGGCCCATTCTACCGGGCCGAGGAATACCACCAGCGGTATTTTGAGAAGCACGGCGCGGTCTGCTAGAGCGCGCTGCGCGCTGTCCGGCTTCCCCGAAGACACGTGCCCGCGACACCCCTCCCCTGAACCCGTCCGAGCCGCTTGGGCTCGCGCCGGCTGCTAGGGCCTGTTAACTCTTCCCGCGATCGCCCCGAAGGGTTGTGGCCCGCAATCCGGGCCGCGCTGCGTTGCTCGTCACTCGTGTAGTGGCGCTACACTCGCTCCTCGCGCCTTGCGGGGCCCGGATTGGGGGCCGAATGCGACGACCGCGGGAAGGGTTCACAGGCCCTAGTTCTCTCCACAATCTCCGGGCCCGGTGCTGGGCTCAGGTATTTCCCCGGGCGCGATTCGGGTCTTTCCCCGTGTGGCCTGGGGCGCGCTGCTCGGGGATACTGCGTGGCGATGGTCGCATCGGGCGCGTGCCGCGAGCGCCTTGGGGCGTTCGTACGCGTGCCGGTCAGGCGCGATATAACGAGTAGCGAGGGTACAACCACCATGTCCGACGACGGCTTGGAGGATCCGGAGGAGGATTCCCAATTCCCCGACGAGGGTGCTCCGGCGAGCGAGGCCCACGTCGAAGTCCTGCGCGAGCTGGTCGCGCACCTGCGCCAGAAACGCACCCAGTTGCGCGAGGAATGGGCGCGGCGGATCACCAGTGCGCGCTTTCTCACCGACATGACCAACGAGGAGATCCGCGCCGAGTGCAGCGCCGTCTATGACAACTATCTCGGCGCGCTCGAGACCGGCTCGATCGAGGCCCTGCAGGCCTACGCCCAGGATCTCTCCGAGCGCATCATTCCACGCGGCGTCGAGACCCACGAAGTTGTCGGGATCGTGCTGCTGTTGCGCGACGTCCTGGCGCGCTCGCTGTTCGCCAAGTATGGCGAGAACCGCGATGTGCTCTATCGCGTGCTCGACGCCTATGAGCCTGCGGCGAACCGTATCGCCAATACCGTCGCCGTAGGGTTCGTGCAGGAGCGCGAGCGCATCATCCGTCAGCAACAGGAGGCGATCCGCGAGCTTTCGACACCGGTGCTGCGGGTGCGCGAGCGCCTGCTCATTTTGCCCATCATCGGCATCATCGATCCCCAACGCTCACGCCAGCTCACCGAGCAACTGCTGCGCGGGATCCGCGTCAACCGCGCCAAGGTCGTGGTGATGGACCTCACGGGCGTGCCCGAGGTCGACGAGTCCGTGGCGAATCATCTGGTCCAGACGGTCGAGGCCTCGCGCCTGGTGGGTGCGGAGGTGATCGTGACCGGCCTCTCGCCCGAGCTGGCGCAGACGCTGGTGGCGATCGGGGTCGACCTGACCAAGATGGCCCCCGTGGGCGACCTGCAAGGGGGCATTGAGGAAGCGGAGAAGCTGCTGGGCTACAAGGTCGTGCCCATCGAAGAAGCGGCCCACTGAGGGCGCGACCGGTGTACGTCCCCATTCTCAAACAGGGTGATTTCCTCATCGCCTCGGTTCAGGCCGTGCTGGGCGACGATGACCTGGTGGCGCTACGGCGCCGATTGGTCGAAGAGGTCGGTACGACCCGTGCTGCGGGCGTGATCCTGGACGTGACCGGGATGGATGTGATGGATTCCTTCTCGGTGCGCACGCTGCGCGAGATCGCCCACATGATCCGCCTGCGCGGAGCCGAGACGGTAATCGTGGGGATCCAGCCCGAAGTCGCGTTCGCGATGGTGCAGCTCGGTCTCACGCTCGAAGGCGTACCCACGGCGCTCGACCTCGAGGAGGGCGTCGAGTACCTGCAGCGCGATGGCCAACGCGCGAGTCGGCCCGCCGATGAGTAGCAAGGAGGTGCGCCTCGGGGACGAAGGCGAATCGCCGGGCGTTGGAACGAGCGGCGAAACGGGTCCGATCGACGTCGCGATCAACCGCAGCTCCGACATCATCACCGCGCGCCAGCAAGGGCGCGATCTCGCGCGCGAGATCGGCTTTGCCGAGGCCGAGTCGGTTCTGGTCGCCACCGCGATCTCAGAGCTCGCGCGCAATATCGTGGTGTACGCCAACTGCGGCACGCTCCAGCTCGCGCGGCGCGAGGCGAACGGCCGCCCCGGGCTCACCATCGTGGCGCGCGATGACGGCTCGGGCATTCGCAACCTCGAGCGCGTGCTCGCCGGCGGTTACTCGACTTCCGGCGGCCTCGGCCTCGGTATCCCCGGCGTGCGTCAGATCATGGACGAGTTCGCGATCGATACCGGCATCGGCCGGGGTACCGAGATCGTCGCGACCAAATGGCTGGCATGAAGACGGGGGTTGCCGAGTGGGATTACGCGGCGTGCATGGCGCCCGGCCAGACCGAAAGTGGCGATCGTCACGTCGTCCGGTCCCTCGATGACGGGGTGCTGATCGCTGCCATCGACGGCTTGGGCCATGGACCGGAAGCGGCCCGCGCGTCGGCCGAGGCCAGCTCCGCGCTGGCGGGAGCGGAAGCGGGTGACTCCCTGATCCACATGATGCGCTCGTGTCACGCGGCACTCCATGGGACGCGCGGGGCCACGGTCAGCCTGGCGCGGTTTGATCCCGACCACGCCCGCCTTGCCTGGCTCGCCGTCGGCAATATCCATGGACAGCTCGTGCGCAGGACACCGGGACGTGGGCGAAATGACGAGAATCTATTGCTGCTGCCCGGCGTCGTCGGCGAGCAGCTGCCTCGGCTGCGTGAATCCGAGCTGCCGATGGCGCGGGGCGACGTGCTCGTCCTGATGACCGACGGCGTGCGCCCGCACGCGGCCGAGCGTCTTGACACGCGGCGCACTGCGTCCGAGACCGCGCGCGCGGTGCTGCAGGAGGGGGCGCACGGTCACGATGACGCGCTGGTCGTCGCCGCGCGCTACATGGGTTAACTCGATGGACGAGTCGCACTCGGATCCCATGGTGCGCTACCGCGCCGCGCTGGAGAAATACCTCGAGCACGGCGACGAGGCCGCGTTGCACCAGGGCTATCGGATCGGCCGCGAAGCGCTCGACGCGCATGTCGGAGTGTTGCAGCTCGCCGGCATCCATCAACAATCGATCGAGGCACTGCTCGAGCGCGCGGGCGACGATCCGGCCGAGCTGCGCGCCTGCGTCCGGGCATCCGGCCGTTTCTTCACCGAAGCGCTTTCGCCGTACGAGCTGTTCTACCTCGCCGGTCACGAGGCCAACGCGGCCCTGCGGCGCCTGAATCAGATCATGGATCAAGAGGCCAGCCGCATCGCGCACGCGCTGCACGACGAGGCCGGGCAGATGCTGGCCACGGTCTACCTGGAGCTGGCCGAGCTCTCGCGGCTCGCACCGGAATCGACGCGCTCCGGAATCAGCCGCATCAAGGATCATCTCGATGACGTGCGCGAGCAGCTGCGCCAGATCTCGCACGAGCTACGGCCGCTCATTCTGGACCAACTGGGCCTGCTGCCGGCCATTCGGTTCCTCGCCGGTGGCGTGATGGAGCGCACGAATCTCGCGGTGGAGGTGCACGGCTCGACCGATGGGCGTCTTTCGGACGTGGCGGAGATGACCGTGTACCGGGCCGTGCAGGAAGCGCTGATGAACGTCACCAAGTACGCCCAGGCGTCGCGCGCGGAGATCTCCGTCTGGATCGCCGAAGGCACCCTGCATTGCACCGTGGCCGACGACGGCGTGGGCTTCGACCCGGCCAGCAGTCCGGGCGCGTGCGGACAGCACGGGCTCGGACTGGTGGGCATCCGCGAACGCGTGCGCTCGGTCCACGGACAGCTGGAGATTTCTTCCGAGCCGGGTGAAGGCACTACACTGCGGGTTTCGCTGCCCGTGGATGGCGACGCGCATGCGCATACTGCTGGCCGATGACCACGCGATGTTCCTCGACGGGCTCGAAGCCTTGCTGGCCCGGGCCGAGTTCGAGGTGGTCGGCAAGGTGGCCGACGGCCGCGATGCCGTGCAGACGGCGCGAGAGCTCACGCCCGACGTGACCGTGCTCGATCTGGCGATGCCCGTGATGAACGGCGTGACCGCGGCGCGTGAGATCCACAAGCTGGTGCCCGAGACCCAGACCATTCTGCTGACCATGTTCGAGGACGATGCTTACGTTCTCGAGGCCCTGCAGGCCGGTGTGCGCGGCTACGTGCTCAAGGCCCAGGCACCGGACGAGCTCGTCAGCGCGGTGCGCGAGGTCATGCGCGGCTCCGTCTACCTGAGCCCCGGTGTCTCCAAGGCTGTGGTCGACGCCTATCTCGGCGGCGGGGGGCCGCCCGACGACGTGCTGTCGGACCGGGAGCGCCAGGTGCTGCAGCTGATCGCGGAGGGCAACACGACCAAGCAGGCCGCGCGTGCGCTCGGCGTGAGCGTGAAGACGGCCGAGGCCCACCGTACCCGCGTCATGCAGAAGCTCGAGGTGCATGACACCGCGAGCCTCGTGCGCCGTGCCATCCGCCTGGGCGTGATCCAGCCGTGATGACGGAGCGGGTTGGCAGGGGCTGCGGCTTCGCGCTATAGTAGCCACGATCCGTCAACGGACGCTTGACCCATGCCGGCAACGACCGCCCCGCGCACCCTGATCGCTGGCGCCGCGCCCCGCGGCCCGATGGGCGCGCACGGCCGTTTGCCCGCCGTCCTGCTGCTGCTCCTTCTCGCGCTTCTCCTCCTGCCCTAGGCAGGAGCGATCAGGCCTGGCGAGGCGAAACGCACCCATCCTCGAATTCGCACCCGGCCCCGAACCAGCGGGACCGGCGCCGAAGTGTCCGAACAAGAAACGAGGTCGCGCGGCTGCGGTAGCGACGACCACGCGAGAAGGAGTCCGTGATGAGTCACGACAAGCTGTACGTATTCGACACCACCCTGCGCGACGGCGAGCAGAGCCCCGGCGCGTCGATGACCAAGGAAGAGAAGATCCGCATTGCCCGCGCCCTGGACCGCCTGCGCGTCGACATCATCGAGGCCGGCTTCCCCGCGGCCAGCCCCGGTGACTTCGACGCCGTGCAGGCGGTGGCGCGCACGGCCGAGTACAGCACAATCGCCGGCCTGGCGCGCGCCAAGGAGGCCGATATCGATCGCGCCGGCGAGGCCGTCAAGGACGCGCCCAAGAGCCGCATCCACACGTTCATCGGCACCTCGCCGATCCACATGCAGGCCAAGCTGAAGCTGGAGCCCGAGCAGGTGATCGAGGCCGCCGTTGCCGCCGTCGCGCGTGCGCGCCAGTGGACCGACGACGTCGAATTCTCCTGCGAGGACGCCGGTCGCTCCGAGCACGATTTCCTGTGCCGCATCATCGAGCAGGCGATCGATGCCGGCGCGCGCACCATCAACATCCCCGACACGGTGGGCTACAACGTGCCCGAACAGTTCGGCGGCCTGATCGGCACGCTGCGCGAGCGCGTGCCGAACTCGGACAAGGCCGTCTGGTCGGTCCACTGCCACGACGACCTGGGCCTGGCCGTGGCGAACTCGCTGGCCGGCGTGCAGGCCGGCGCGCGCCAGGTCGAGTGCACCGTCAACGGCCTGGGCGAGCGCGCCGGCAATGCCTCGCTGGAGGAGATCGTCATGGCCGTGCGCACGCGGCGCGATGTCTTCCCCTGCGATACCGAGATCGAGGCCACCGAGCTGTTACCGACCTCGCGCCTGGTGGCGAACGTCACCGGCTTCCATGTCCAGCCGAACAAGGCCATCGTCGGCATGAACGCCTTCGCGCATGAGTCGGGTATCCATCAGGACGGTGTGCTCAAGGCGCGCGAGACCTACGAGATCATGCGGGCCGAGGATGTCGGCTGGAGCAACAACCGCATGGTCATGGGCAAGCATTCCGGCCGCAACGCGTTCCGCAGCAAGCTCGAGGAGCTGGGCATCACCTTCGACACGGCGGCCGAACTCGACGACGTGTTCGCCCGCTTCAAGGACCTGGCCGACAAGAAGCACGAGATCTTCGACGAGGATCTGCAGGCGCTGGTGACCGAGGCCAACCTGCGCGAGGTCGACGAGCACTATCAGCTGCGTTCGCTGCGCGTGTGCTGCGAGACCGACGTGGTGCCCGAGGCCGAGGTCGAGCTGACCGTGGAGGGCGAGGAGCACACGGTGCGGGCCAAGGGCGACGGGCCGGTCGACGCCGCCTTCAGCGCGATCGAGCAGGTCGTCGCCAGCGGCGCCGAGCTGCGGCTGTACTCGGTCAACAGCATCACCGGCGGCACCGATGCCCAGGGCGAGGTCACCGTGCGGCTGATGCGCGGCAATGCCACGGTCAATGGCCAGGCGGCCGATACGGACATCGTGATTGCCTCGGCCAAGGCCTACGTCAATGCGCTCAACCGCCTGCGCCAGAGCGGATTTCGCGAACATCCGCAGGCGGCCGCGGTCGACGTATGAGTGACTCGCCTCCGGGCGGCCGAGCGCCCATGAGCGAGGCCCGCCGGCGCGCCTATCTCGAGGCCATGGGCATTCCGCTATGGCTGCCGCGCAGCCCGGCGGAGCCCGAGGTCGCGGCCGGAAATGGCACGGCGGCCGGGCCCGATCCGAGCGCCGAGGCGGTCGACCGGCCCACTCCGGCCCCCGGAGGCGATGTCGCCGAGATGGGCTGGGACACGCTGCGCGAGGCGATTCTCGGCTGCACCCGCTGCGGCTTGTGCCAGAGCCGCACGCAGGCCGTGCCGGGCGTGGGTAACCGGGAGGCCGATCTGTTGGTCATCGGCGAGGCCCCGGGCCAGGAAGAGGACCGCCAGGGTGAGCCGTTCGTGGGCCGCGCGGGCCAGTTGCTCGATCGCATGCTCGCCGCCATCGGACAGGACCGCGGCACGGTGTTCATCACCAACGTCCTCAAGTGCCGGCCGCCGAAGAACCGCGACCCGGCCCCGGAAGAGGTCCATGCGTGCGCGCCCTACCTGCGGCGCCAGATCGAGCTGATCGCGCCGCGCGCGATCCTTTCCGTGGGACGGGTTTCGGCCCAGAATCTGCTGGAGACATCGACCCCGCTCGGGCGCCTGCGGGGGCAGTGGCACCGCTACGGGCCGCGCGAAACGCCGCTGCGGGTGACCTATCATCCGGCGTACCTGCTGCGCACTCCGGCGGCCAAGCGTCAGGCCTGGGACGACTTGAAGCAGGTGCGGGACCGATTGCGCGCATGATGTGAGGACCCATGGTAGCCGCCATCCAACCACGGCCGCGGATCCGCCCGATGCGGGCGTCGGACTTGCCCGACGTGCTGACGGTGGAGCGCGAGGGCTACCGCTACCCGTGGTCCAAAGGCATCTTCGAGGACTGCCTGCGGGTCGGCTACTGCTGCCTGGTAGCCGAGATCGGGGGCCGGACCAGCGGGCATGGCCTGATGATGGCGCAGTCCGACGAGGCCCATATCCTGAACATCTGTGTCAGCCGCGATGCGCGCCGCCGCGGGGTCGCCTGGTCCCTGCTGCACGCGCTGCTCGAGGTCGCCGGCGACGCCGGCACGCACGCAGCCTTTCTCGAAGTCCGGCGGTCGAACCATGGCGCGATCGCACTGTACGAGGCGGCGGGCTTTGCCCGCGTCGGTTGGCGCAAGGACTATTATCCGGCCCCCTTCGGCCGCGAGGACGCCGTGGTGATGTCGCGGCGTCTGCCCGCTACGTAGAATGCGCCGGCATTGCAAGGATTGTCGCGCCTTCGAGACGTGACAGCACGCCCTCAACGCTTAGTATAATCCGGCCCCTCCCGAACCCCTTCCATGCCCGACGCGCCCACGCCGCCGGGCGCTATGGCGTGCAGGCGCCGCACCGGGCCGGGGATCCACGCGACGCAAGGCTGCAATCATGGCCGATCACACTCACGAAATCGCCCGGCGACGCACGCTCGCGATCATCTCGCACCCGGACGCCGGCAAGACGACGGTCACGGAGAAGCTGCTGCTCTACGGCGGTGCCATCCAGCAGGCGGGCACGGTCAAGGGCCGCAAGGCGGCGCGTCATGCGACCGCCGACTGGATGCAGATGGAGCAGCAGCGCGGAATCTCCGTGACCTCGGCCGTGATGCAATTCCCGTATCGCGAGCGGCTCGTCAATCTGCTCGATACGCCCGGACACGAGGACTTCTCCGAGGACACCTACCGCACGCTGACCGCCGTCGACTCCGCGCTGATGGTCATCGACGTCGCCCGCGGCGTCGAGGAGCGCACCGAGAAGCTGATGGAGGTATGCCGGTTGCGCACGACCCCGGTGATGACCTTCATCAACAAGCTCGACCGCGAGGGCCGCGAGCCCATCGAGCTGCTGGACGAGGTCGAGAACGCGCTGGAGATCCGCTGCGCGCCGGTGACCTGGCCGATCGGCATGGGCAAGCGCTTCAAGGGCGTGTATCACCTGTGGCAGGAGCGCGTGCACCTGTTCTCGGCGCAGCACGATGGCCGCATCGTCGAGGGCGAGAAGATCGATGGGCTCGACAACCCGCGTCTGGACGAGATCCTCGGCCCGCAGGCGGACGAGCTGCGCGAGGAGATCGAGCTGGTGCGCGGCGCCAGCCACGAGTTCGATGCCGATGCCTATCTCAACGGTACGCTGACCCCCGTGTTCTTCGGCTCGGCGATCAACAACTTCGGCATCGAGGAACTGCTCGATGAGTTCGTCGAGTACGCGCCGGGGCCGCAGCCGCGCGCCGCGACCACGCGCATGGTCGATCCGTACGAGTCCAAGTGCTCCGGCTTCGTGTTCAAGATCCAGGCGAACATGGATCCGCAGCACCGCGACCGCATCGCCTTCTTCCGCGTGTGCTCGGGCCATTTCCAGAAGGGCATGAAGTTGACCAACGCACGCACCGGGCGCGACACCAAGATCGCCCAGGCACTGACGTTCATGGCCGCCGAGCGTGGCCAGACCGAAGAAGGCTATGCGGGCGACGTCATCGGCATTCCCAATCACGGCACCATCCGGATCGGCGACACCTTTACCGAGGGCGAGCGCTTCGCCTTCACCGGCATCCCCAACTTCGCGCCCGAGCTGTTCCGGCGCGCGCAGCTCAAGGACCCGATGCGCATGAAGGCCTTGCAGAAAGGCCTCGATCAGCTCTGCGAGGAAGGCGCCACCCAGCTGTTCCGGCCGCTGGTGGGCAACGATCTGATCCTGGGCGCGGTCGGCACGCTGCAGTTCGATGTCGTGGCCCAGCGCCTGCGCGACGAATACAATGTCGAGTGCCTGTTCGAGCCGGTCGGTGTGCAGACCGCCCGCTGGATCTACGGTGGTGATGATCGCAAGCTGCGCGACTTCCGCGACAAGGCGGCTGCCAACCTCGCCGAGGACCATGCCGGCGAGCTGGTCTACCTGGCGCCGACGCGCGTGAACCTGCAGATGACCGAGGAACGCTGGCCCGACCTGGACTTTCGCGCCACCCGCGAGCAGGGCGGGGCGGCCGGCTAGCTACGGCTGGCTCGCGGTTCTAGAACCACGGATGAACACGGATGATGAACGCGCTGAAGCGTGTGTTGCGCTGATTGGCGCGGAGGCGGACGGCGTCGCCCATAGCCGCGCTCTTATTCGTGTCCATAGCTCGGCGCATCCCTGCGCCTCGCCCCTTCGGGGCTGGCGCGCAAATTCGCTCCCGGCGAATTTGTCGTGGTTCCCTTCCGACGGCGTGTGGCCGTTGGAGGCGCCGACGGTCGGGCTGAAGCCCGACCTACGGGGCTACCGAGGCTGGCGTTCCGACTCGCGGATCTAGCATCACGGACTAACACGAAGGCGGATGGCGTCGCGCACTGCCCTGCTTTTATCCGTGTCGATCCGTGTTCATCCGTGGTTCCTTTCCATCGCGCCCTAGCAGTCGGGCACGCGCTCAGATGGCCAAGTACTCGTCGCGCAAGCCCTTGTCGTCGAGCACGTCGCGGGCCGTTCCGGCGAAGGCGACCCGGCCCATGTCGACGATGACCGCACGGTCGGCGAGCTCGAGGGCGGCCATGGCGTTCTGCTCCACGATGATGGTCGTGATGCCCATGTCGCGGATCTCGGCGATGATGCTCTCGATCTCGCTGACGATCTGGGGCGCCAAGCCCTCGTAGGGCTCGTCGAGCAGCACCAGGCGCACATCGCGCGCGAGCATGCGGGCGATGGCCAGCATCTGCTGCTCGCCGCCCGACAGCGTCGTCGCGTCCTGGCGCCGGCGCTCGCCCAGGCGCGGGAAGCGTTCGAAGATCCGTTCCAGGTCCCAGCCGCGCGGGGGCGCGCTGCGGGCGACGATGAGATTCTCCTCGACGGTCAGGCCCGCGAGGATGCGCCGGTCCTCGGGCACGAACCCGATCCCGGCCCGCGCCGCTTCGTGGTCCTTCAGCCCGTGCATCGGCGTACCGTCGAGCAGGATCTCGCCCTGGCGCAGGGTCGGCTGTGCGGCCCGGGCAATGGTGCGCAGCGTCGAAGTCTTGCCGGCACCGTTGCGTCCCAGCAGGGCCATGACCTCGTTGCGCCCGAGCTCGAACGAGATGCCCTGCACGATGTAGCTCTCGCCGTAATAGGCGTGCAGGTCGTGGCAGCTCAGAAAGGCGCTCCCGGATGGGGTTGCGGCGGCCGCGGCCGTGCCGGCCGCTGAATCCTCGATCGTATCGCTCACTGGTGGGCACCTCCCAGATAGGCCTCGACCACCTGCGGCTGGCCGCGGACCTCGTCGGGCCGGCCGTGGGCGATGACCTCGCCCTGGTGGAGTACGGACAGGCGATCCGCCAGGGCGAATACCAGGTGCATGTCGTGCTCGATCACCACCTGGGTCACGCCGGCGAGGAAGTCGCGCTTGAGCAGCTCGATGGTGGCATGGGTCTCATGGTGCGACATCCCGGCGGTCGGCTCGTCGAGCAGCAGCAGGCGCGGCTCGCTGGCCAGGCAGACCGCCAGCTCGAGCCGTCGCTTGTCGCCGCGCGACAGGAACCGTGCCTCCGTTTCGTGCTGATCCGCCAGCCCCACGCGCTCCAGGGACTGCTCGGCCTCCTCCAGCACCGGCTGCATCGATTCCCGGCTCCGCCACGCGTTGAGCGCGAAGCTGCCATCGCGCTTGGCGAGCCGGGCGACGGCGACGTTATCGACGAGCGTGAGCTCCGGGAAGATCGCGGGCGACTGGAAGACCCGTGCGATCCCCTGTTGTTGTATGCGGAAAGGCTTGGCCCCGATGAGCGATTCGCCGCCAAAGACGACATCGCCCTGGTCGGGGCGCAGGCGTCCGGTCAGCACGTTGACGAGGGTCGACTTGCCGGCGCCGTTGGGACCGATGATGCAATGGATCGAACCTTCCTCGACGCCGAGGTCGACCGCGGACAGCGCCTGCACGCCGCCGAAACGGACCGAGACGTCACTTACCTCGAGCAGGGCCATGATCGTCCTCTCAACTCGCGTGCTTGCTGCTGGATGTGGCGGATGTGCTGCCGCCGGCCTCGGAGTCGTTCGGCGAGCGACCCCGGCGTGCCGCGACGGCGGATCGCAGGCGGGCCGCGCCCTCGACGAATCCCCCCGGCAGGAACATCACCACGAGAACGAAGATCAGGCCGAGGATCAGCAGCCACTGCTCGCCGATCGCCGCCGACGCGACGTTCTCGAAGTAGAGCATGAAGGCCGCGCCGAGCATCGGCCCCAGCAGCGTGCCGACCCCGCCGATCACCGACATGATGACTGCGTTTCCGGACGTGGACCAATGCAGGAAGTGCGTGGCGACATAGGGCTCGTACACGACCATGAGCGAACCGGCGAGCCCCGCATAGAGCGCGCTCACGACGAAGCCGCAAAGCTTGTAGGCGGAGACGTTGACGCCGGTATTCGCCAGGCGCTCCTGGTTCGACTTGATCGCTCTGAGCATCAGGCCGAACGGCGAGCGCGTGATGCGCCGGGCGACGTAGTAGCCCACGATCACCAGCACGGCGCAAAGATAGAATACCTTCTCGCCGTGCATCGCCACACCGAAGAGCTGCGGCGTCGGAAGGCCCGTGAGGCCGTTGTCGCCGCCGGTCCAGTCCGAGAAGATCGACAATGCCGCCCGATAGAGCATCGACGCGAACGCGAGCGTGAGGATCGCGAAATAGATCCCGGTGCGGCGAATGGTCACGAAGCCGATCGCGAGCGCCAGTAGCACGGTGACGATCATGCTCACCGCGATGGCCGGTAGGATCTCGGGCGTGACGTGCAGCAGCATCAGCCCCGTGGCGTAGGCCGACACGCCGAAGAACGCCGCGTGGCCGAAGGACAGATAGCCGGTGAAGCCCAGCAGGATGTCGAAGCCGAGCACGAAGATGGCCCAGATCAGGATCTTGGTATCGAGGCCCTCGTAGCCCCCGATCCAGGGGAACCACAACGGCATCGTGAGTACGGCCAGCGCGAATCCGCCCACCGGGGTCCACTCGCGCAGCCACTCGCGCGTAGCGCGCGCCTCGTTACTCATTCCAGCACCCCCTTCTTACCCAGCAGCCCGCGCGGACGCACAAGTAGGACGACCACGGCGACGACATAGACGATGATCTGCTGCAGGGCCGCGTATTCGGCCGAGAAGCTCAGCGCCAGCCCCAGCAACAGCGCCGCGAGGACGGCACCGGGCAGCGAGCCCATGCCGCCGATCACGACGACCAGGAAGGAAGGCACCAGATACGCCATGCCGACCTCGGGATACACCTGCGATACGGGCGCGCCGAACAGGCCGGCGATGCCGGCGATCATGGCGCCCAGCCCGAATACGATCGAGAACCGGCGCTCAATGTTGACGCCCAGGAAGCGAAGCATCTCGGGGTCGCGCATACCGGCACGGACGATCAGGCCGAAGCGCGTGAATTGCAGCAGTGCGAACAGCGCGGCGACCGTCGCGATGGTGACCCCGGACAGGATCAGGCGCCACTTGGGGTAGGCGACGAAGCCCTCGAGGAACGGCAGATATTCGTGTAACGGGACGACCCCAACGCCCCAGGACGGTAGCTGAAAGGGGACGCTGGTCGCCCCGAAGATCCACTTCAGGGCTTCCTGGATCACGATCGCCAGGCCGAAGGTGACGAGGATCTGATCGGTATGCGGCCGGTCGTAGAAATGCCGGATGATGCCGCGCTCCATGGCAATGCCAATGGCGAACAGGAGCAGCGGCACCAGCAGCAGCGCGAGTCCGAAGCCGAGACTGTCGGAGATCAGCACCGCCGCGTAGGCGCCGAGCATGAACAGCGCCCCGTGGGCGAAGTTGACCACGCCCAGCGTGCCGAAGATCAGCGTCAGCCCGAGCGCGATGAGCGCGTAGAGTGCAGCCAGCTGCACCCCGGTGAGTAGTTGTAGGACAATGCCGTTGATTACCTGGCCGGTCATCTCGGCTCCCTAGTGAGGCCGGCGGCCGGCACGCGAGTGGCTGGGCCGCCACTCCACGCTCCCGCCGGCCGCCGCGGTCGATCCGCTACGGATTCCCGCTGAATCGGACGCACTCTCGAGGATAGGGGCGGGCCGAAGCCCACCCCTACGAGAGCCCGTCAGCGGGCATGGTCAGTCGGAGCCTAGGCCGGCGTGTACGGGCCGAGGTCGCCGGCGAACATGTCGTGATCCGCGGGGTAGACCACGCGGTCGCGCGGAACCCGGTCCACGATCCTGAGGAGATCGAACTCCGATTCCTTCTCGTCCGGCCCCTTGCCCTGCACCACGAGCATGTCCTTGAAGTTCTGGTGATCCTCGGCCCGATAGAACGAGGGCCCGGTGCCGCCACCGTCGAACTCGTGACCCTCGAGGGCCTTGATGACCTCGGGCGGGTAGAAGGTCCCGGCGCGTTCGACCGCGTCGGCATACTGCAGCGTCTGGACGTAGCAGGTATGTGCGGCCTGCGACGGCGGCGCGCCGTACTCGGCCTCGAAGGATTCGACGAAGGAGCGGGAACCCGGATCGTCGAGCACCCAGTTCCAGGCGGTGGACCCGTAGACGCCTTGGATGTTGGCGGCGCCGGCGCCCTGGGCCATCAGGCGCGAATACAGCGGCACGACCACCTGCATCTGGCGACCGTTTCGCTCCATGTCGCGCATGCCGAACTGCACGGCCTGGGTCAGCGAGTTGACCATGTCCTGG
>CAZVBX010000064.1:0-17404 GCA_964625925.1 uncultured Ectothiorhodospiraceae bacterium
ACCGCCACGCTGCCGGGCGGGCATTTCTTCGTCGACCAATTCCCGCGCGAGACCGCCGAGATCCTCACGACCTGGCTCGACCGTCAGGCGTAAGCGAATCCAGAACCAACCGCCGCGCGATCGCACGCAGGGGTTCGCTCGGCCGTAGCGGCGACTTCCCGTATACAATACGCGGCCGTTAGCTTGGTTGATCGATTCCGACGAGGAGGCGCGATGAGAGCGCTGACGCCCGACGATGTCGTGGTGAACGGCCACCGCATTGCCCACGGCGTTCATGGCGACGGACCGCCCGTTGTGCTCGTCCACGGGACGCCGTCGTTTTCGTACGTCTGGCGCAATGTGGTGCCCCAGTTGACCGCGGCCGGTCGGCGGGTCCACCTGTTCGACCTGCTGGGATACGGCCACTCGGAGCGACCGGCCGATCCCGACGCGGACACTTCGGCGGCCGGTCAGGTGGACGTGCTGGCCACCTTGATCGAGCACTGGGGACTAGTGGGCCATGCGCACATCGTGGCACATGACATCGGCGGCGCGGTCGCGCAGCGGCTGGCGGTATTTCGGCCTTCCTGCGTGCGCACCCTCACGCTCATCGACAGCGTCAGCTTCGACAGCTGGCCGTCGCCGCGCACGCGCGAACAGATGCAGTATGGACTCGATCGCCTGATGAAGGCGCCCGACGACGAGCACCGATCCCATTTCCGCTCCTGGATCCAGAGCACGGTCTACGACCCGGCCCAGCTCCCGACCGAAGTGCTGGATAGCTATGTCGACATGATCGCGGGCCCTCTGCGGCAGCCCAGCTTCTTCCAGCACCAGGTCGCGCATTACGACTCGCGCTACACGCAGGAGCTAACTGACCGGCTCGCCGAGATCGGCACCCGACCCGTCCAGCTGATCTGGGGTGGTGACGATCGCTGGCAAGTGCTCGACTGGGCCCACAAACTGCACGCGGCCATCCCGGGCTCGCAGCTGCACGTGCTCGAACGATGCGGGCATTTCGCCATGGAGGATAGACCCGAGGCGATCGCGAGCATGGTGCTCGATTTCACCGCCGGCGATCGGGCATGAGATAGCGCGGTCTACGTCAGGACCTCACCGCGGCTCCGGTCCCCCGTGGATGTGGGGCGATCGGGGCGGCTCTCGCGATCCGAGCGGAAAGAACACAGCGCCGGGCGCACGTGGTGCCGGCCGCGGCCCCGAGGAGCCGAACGACCCTATTCCAGCTGTTGCACCACTTGCGGCAGTACTTCGGCCGCGCGCGCCTCGATGCGGATGTCGGCGATTCGGCTGAGTCCCGTCTCGTCCGGGTTGATCTCGGCGACCTTGGCGCCGTTTCGCTGCGCGAGCTCGGCGAGCCCGGCGGCGGGCTGTACCTGCGCGGAAGTCCCCACGGACATGAACAGGTCGCAGCGCTGGGCGGCCTCGGTGCCGCGTTGCAGCGCCTGCTCCGGGATGGCCTCGCCGAACCAGACGTTGCCGGGGCGCACCGGGCCGCCGCAATGCGGGCACGCCGGCGGCGAATCGGTGTTGTCGTCGACCTCGACGATCCGTCCCTCGCGATGGCAGCGGTTGATCGTGATGTTGCCGTGGAACTCGATCACCTCGCGGTGGCCGGCGCGCTGATGGAGGCCGTCGACGTTCTGCGTGATCAGCCGCAGGTCCGGCAGTCGCGCCTCGAGTGTCGCCAGAGCCACGTGCCCGGCGTTCGGCTCCGCCGAGGTGGCCTTCTCCCGGCGCCACATATTCCACTGCCACACCATGTCCAGATCGCGCTCGAAGGCCTCGGGCGTGGCGAGATCCTCCGGGCGATACTGCGCCCAGAGGCCGGTCTGGGCCTCGCGGAAGGTCGGGATGCCGCTGTCCGCGGAGATGCCCGCGCCGGTGAGCACGGCGACGACCCGGGCCTGCTGTAACGCCTCGGCAAGTGTATCGATCACGGTCGCGTCCCCGCTGACGGATGCTGATTCACGAGGCTGGCAAGGATACGGCCACGCGGCGCGCATGCAAGCACCGCAGCCGCGCGGGTTGGGCTCAGATACGATGAAGGGGACCGCCGCATCCGCTCAGTGCGTCGATTCATCAATCTTCCGGCCGCTGTATCCGGTGCAGCAAGTACTCGATGGCAATCCAGTCGTAGAGCGCATGCACCAGGGTGGGCAGAAGCAGATTGCCGCTGAGCTGGTAGAGCGCACCCAGATACAGGCCCACCAGGCTCGTGACCACGAAGTAGGCGCGGGTCACGTAATGCGCGAAGCCGAACACCAGGGCGGCGAGCATCAGGCCGGACACGGGCCCGCCGAGCTCGACCAGCCAGGCCTGGATGACGCCGCGGAACAGCAGCTCCTCGCCGAATCCGGCGAGCGCCGCGACCAGCAACACGGCGCCACGTCCATGGCCGCGGAAGAGCCTGTGCACGAACTCGTGCAGGGCGGCGTCGATCTCCCGGAACCAGGCGGGCCGCAGGCGAACCGTGAGCGCCAGTGCTGCCAGCGGCGGCGCGGTCGCCAGCAACGCCCCCGCCAGCATGGCCGGGGAAGACCGGAAGGCCGACCACGGCTGCACGTCGAGGACCAGCGCCAGGCCCAGCGCCACGGGGATCAGTGCGCCCTGGAGGGCCAGCGCGGCGACCAGCGGAGACGCCCCGAAGATCCGGCCGATGTTCATGGTCCGTGGCTTCCTCTTTCCGGACAGGCTTTAGTCCCGAGTGGCCGGGCGGGTCTTGCGATCCGGTATTATTTCCCCGCCAGATCCGGCCACTCTAACGCGTTGATGCCGCATGCCGCGTCGGTTGACTCCACGGTGCGCCGCGGCATTCATTTCTCCCCATTTTTACTTGCTTCGGGTTGGCGCCATGAAGGTATTTCCCCGGCTTGTCGGCTGTGCATCCATTGTCGGGATGCTGCTCATCGCGACCGGCTGCCAACCCGTGGGTAGCGGCAATGCTGGTGCGGCGGCCGCCTACGATGCGATCTATCGCTGTGGCGACCAACGCGTCGCAGCGGCGTTCGACGGTGATGCGCTGACATTGGAACTCGAATCGGGCATGCATCGCCTTGCCCCGGTCCGCTCCGCGTCGGGCGCTCGTTATGCCACCGGCACGGACGACCGACGGATCGTATTCTGGGACAAGGGCGGTCGGGCGCGCCTGCGGCTGGGGCAGGAACCCGCCCGGGAGTGCGAGCGGTTGCGCGACGGGACCGCCAGACACCCCTTGCCGTTCGAGGCGCGCGGCAACGAGCCCGGCTGGCTGCTGACCCTGACGGAGAAGGCTGTTCGGCTCGAATATGCGTACGGCAGCAAGAAGGCGTCTGCGCCGCGCCCGGAGCCTGCCGCCACGTCGGACGGCTATCGTTACCGCATCACGACCGAGGCGCACGATCTGCGTGTCCGCATCCAGCGTCGCACCTGTGTCGACAGCATGTCGGGCATGTACTTTCCCGCCACGGTCACGCTCAGTATTGATGGCGACACCCTCGACGGCTGCGGCGGCGATCCGGCCCGACTGCTGACCGGCGAAACCTGGGTCATCGAGGATATTACCGGAGAGGGCGTCATCGATGCGTCGCGCATGACACTGGACTTCCAGCCGGAGGGACGCCTCGCGGGCCACGCGTCTTGCAACCAATACACCAGCTCGTACTCACTGAATGGCGATCTGGACATCGGCCCGATCACGAGCACGCGCAAGGCCTGCGCCCCTGCCCTGATGCAACAGGAACGAGCCTTCCTGCGGCTGTTGCGCGAGGCGCGCCGGTTCATGATCACGGACACGGGCGCCCTGCGGCTCGTGACGCTCGACGGGAATGCAATCACGGCGCGCCGCTCAGCCGATTGACTGATCGCGGTGGGATCTCGGGACCGGATGCCCACAGCCTGCATGAAGCGCCAGCGGAACGCAGAGGCGCCCCTTCGCTCGCCCCTGCCCGGGAAAATATCGGCGCGAGGCCCCACCGGTCACCGTGTCGGCCCAGCGACGAAGTCACCACCCTGCTCCCGCAACATGGCCTCGCTCCTCCTGCCGGCCCGCTGCGTCGGCGGAGCATTGTCGCCGGCAGGCTGCTACATTCCGCCGGATACGACAATGCGCTACTCACCGGCCGCGGCCAAGGTGCTGTGGGAATCCCCCGCTGGCGAGTGCGCTGGCGCACACGGCGCGGCCGGGCCGGGCGCATGCGCGATTCCGCCCGGCGAACCACCACGGCGTTCCCACGCGGGCGCCACGGGCGCCCGGAGGATTGCGGATCATGGCCAACGACATCGTTCTCTACGGCTTCGACGGCAGCACCTATGTGCGCACCGTGCGCATGCTGCTCGCCGACAAGGGCGCCTCCTACGACCAGGTGCCGGTGAACGTGCTCGAGGGCGAGCCCAGGCAGCCCGAGCACTTGCAGCGGCATCCGTTCGGCAAGGTGCCCGTGGTCGATCACAACGGCATGAGGCTGCTCGAGACCAGCGCGATCACGCGCTATCTCAACGAGGTCCTGCCCGGCCCCTCGTTCGTCCCGGACAATGCCCGCGACCGGGCGCGCATGGACATGGCCATCGGCCTGTACGATTCCTACGGTTACGGGGCGCTCCTGGGGACGGCGGGCTACCACCTGTTCCCGGATTTCCTCGGCAACCCCGGCCCGGATTTCCTCGACAGCTCGGTCGAGCAGGCGCGCAAGCTAGTGGGCGAGCTCATGAAGATACGCGGCCGCTCGCCATGGATCGCCGGCGAACGGCGCTCGCTCGCCGATCTCTATCTCGCGCCGGCCTGCTTCTACGTCAGCCTCGTCGACGAGGCGCCCCGCGTGTTCGAGGCCCCGGGCTTCAGCGACTGGTGGGAGCGCATGCAGCAGGTCGACAGCTACCGCGCCACCGAGCCCGACCTCGGCTGAGCCGCGTTACTGCGGGGGCAGCCCTAGCACGAAACGGAGCGCATAGACCGGCGGCAGATGCTCCGCGAGGCATTGCCAGTCATCGCCTGCATTCTCCGAGACGTACAGTGAGCCGGTCGTGCTGCCGAGCGCGAGGGTGTCGCCGTCGGCGTCGACATCGAGACCGTGGCGGTAGACCAGGTCGTAGGCGTGCTCCTGCGGCAGGCCGCGGGTCAGCGTCTCGAAGCTGCGGCCGCCGTCGCGCGTCCGATTGACCACGATCCGCCCATCCAGGGGGATGCGGCGCTCGTCCTTGTCCGCCGGCACGAACCACGCCGTGTCCGGATCGGTGGGGTGAACCGCGGCCGCGAAACCGAAGCCGGACGGCGTTACGCCCTCGAGCTCCGTCCAGCTCCGGCCATCGTCGCCGGAGTGGAAGATGCCGTTGTGGTGCTGGGCCCAGAGGACATCGGGGGATGTGGGAGACTGGACCAGGCGGTGTACATCCTGGATCCCCGGATCGGCGGCCTGCCCCGGCGGCATGAACTCGGCGCGCCAGCCCTCGCCGATGCAGTCCCAGCTGTGGCCCGTGTCCACGGTCTCCCAGATGCCGCCGCAGGACACGGCGACGCGAACGCGGGCGGGATCGTCCGGGTGCACGCAGACGCTGTGGATGCCGGGATAGTCGGCGCCGCCACCGAACCAGCGGCGCCGGCCCGGATCGTTCCAGAGGCCCTCGACCAGGCGCCAGGTGTCGCCGCCGTCATCGGAATGGAACAGACCGCCGGGGATCGTCCCGCACCAGAGCCCGCTCGGCCGCTGCGGATGGTCGGCCTCCAGGCACCAGATCCGCAGCAGGCTGTGGGGGATCGTACGGCCGTGCATGTCCGTCCACTCCTCCTCGTCCTCCGGCCTGGGCGGGTATTGCGGCGGGGCGATCTCCTGCCAGCTCGCGCCGCCGTCGGCCGAGCGGTGCAGCTTGGCGCCGAAATGTCCGTGATCGAGCGCGGCATACAGCGTCCCGTTGCCGGGGTGCTCCAGCACGGCGGAGCAGTTGTCGCCGCGGAATGCCGGGCCCTCGATGCGCCACCGGCGATCGCGGACGACGGTGAACAGACCCTTGCGGGTCGCCACGAGCAGCTTTCGTTGCGCGGTCATGGGGTCAACCTCCACTGAGAGCCTGCATCACGAGGATCTGGCTGGATTCGGTGACCGGGTCGGTCAGGCCGTCACGGTCGCGGGCGGGGGCGCCGTCCACGAAGACGACCATGTGCTTGCGCAGCCGGCCCTCGTCGTCGAGCAGGTAGCTTTCGAGGCGAGGATGGTCCGCGAACACGCAGGCCAGCGCCTCACGCACCGTTGCGCCGGCAACCGTCGCTGGCGGACAGGCCACGTGACGCTGCAGATTCGGCGTGAACGCAATGCGCGGCATGTTCTCTCCCGGGGCGTGCACCCCTGCCGGGACTCCCGATCGAAGTCTAATCCGAACCGGTCCGGAAGCAAGCAGCCACACCGGTGCAGCGCCGAGGGCTCGTGTCCACCCAGTGCCCCGCCGGCCGCTATGAATCGGACCGTCACTCAATGGTCGGCCGGGACATGCCGGAATCGACAGTCTGCCAAACGCACTCGACTCCCGGCGGTCGTTCGAAAGCTTTCGGAGTCCCTGGCGCCCTGCGCCCCCTGTGCTACTGTTTATCGACCGGTAACTGCCCGGCAGCTCGGCCCGAAACCGGGCTTGCCGGCACGGGGGACTTGCGATGACCTATACCAACTGGCGCATGAAAGGTTTGCACCTGAAAAACTGCAACTGCGCGTTCGGGTGTCCCTGCGACTTCAACGCACCGCCGACTCACGGGCCCTGCGAAGGCATGGCGGGCATGCACGTCGAGGAAGGCCATTTCGGCGACGTCCGGCTCGATGGTCTGCGCTGGGCGGCCGCCTACCGCTGGCCCGGGCCGCTACACGAGGGCAATGGCACCCTCCAGCCGCTGATCGATGAGCGCGCCGACGAACAGCAGCGCCAGGCACTGCTGACGATCCTCTCGGGCAAGGAGCAAGAGGAAGGCACGTTCTTCCATATCCTCAGCCTGATCGTCACCGACCTGCTCGAGCCGCAATTCGTGCCGCTCGAGTTCGAATGCGATCCGGAGGCGCGCCGTGCCCGCATGACGGCCCCGGGTGTCTTCGAAACGGTTTCCGAGCCGATCGCGAACCCGGTCACCGGGGATCCGCATCGCGCGCAGGTGCACCTGCCGGAAGGCCTCGAGTACCGGGAGGCCGAGATCGCCAGTGCCGCTACGCTCCGGGGAACCGGCGACATCCAGTTCGAGCATCGCGACTGCCACAGCTCGCTTGCGCGCGTCGAGTTCGTACCCACGGGGCTCGCCACCTAGGAGGCTGTCCGAGAAACCCGGCGCCTACTGCACGCGTCCCACAGCGGCGGCTTTGCGCGATCCCTCAACTCGCATGGGAACCACCATGCTCGTTTCACGATCACGCAAGTCCGCTCACTGTGCCACGCGCTCGCTACGGCGCAGATTTCCGGGACAGCCTCCTAGCGCGTTTCTGACGTTTCCGCTGCGCGGCCGAGCCGCGGGCTCGGCCGCGCGGGCGTCGACCCGGAGGCCAGCCCATGCGGGCAGGCGCGCTGTCGCGGCAAAGCTACCTCTCCCTCGCAGGCCTCGCCGGCGTGACGGCGCTGGCGTGGGTTTATCTTCTCGCCATCGACGGCGGGATGCCGCTATCGGCCTCCGGCATCGAATTGGGTCACCCTCGTCCATGGCAGGCCGCCGATGTGTGGCTGACCTTCGCCATGTGGGCCGTGATGATGGTGGCGATGATGCTGCCCGGGGCTGCGCCGACGATCCTGCTCTACGCAACCGTGAGTCGGCGCCAGCGCGAACGCGGCGGTCACGGCGGGTCGATGCCGCTTTTCACCACAGGCTACGTGCTGGTGTGGACCGCCTTCAGCGCGGGCGCCACCCTGCTGCAATGGCTGCTGCATGGCGCATCCCTGGCGACGCCCGGCGGCATGCAGCTCGCCGGCCCGTTGGGCGGGGTCGTTCTCCTGCTGGCCGGCGTGTACCAGCTGACACCACTCAAGCGGGCCTGCCTGAGGCATTGCCGAAGCCCGCTCGATTTCGTGCTCACGCGCTGGCGGAGGGGGGCCGCGGGCGCATTGATCATGGGCATCGAGCACGGGGCTTTCTGCCTGGGCTGCTGCTGGGCCCTGATGCTGCTGCTATTCGTCGGCGGCGTCATGAACCTGTTGTGGGTCGTCGCGATCGCCGCCTTCGTCCTACTCGAGAAGGCCACGCCGTTCGAAGACGCGGCCGCAAGGGTCACGGGAACGCTCCTCATGCTGGCGGGGACATACGTCATCATGCAGGGCTAGAGACCGCCGAGCGAGTGTGCCCGTGGTCACCAGCCGCTACGGGTCGACCGTACAGATGGCGAGATTCTTGCCGAACTGGCGCGCCGCAACAGCAGCTTCACTCCACCGGCCCTGTTCGCCCGAGGCGGCCCTTCTCCGATTGTTGGACGCCCGACTAGTGTCCTGTCTCGTAAGTTCTTTGAATTTTTCTCGTCGAGGGATTGCGGCGCCTGGCAAGGCGCGCCGACGAGCCATAGCGCGCCCTATGGTGAGGAGGCGCAACGCCGCCAGGCGCCGCAAGACCCGGCGAGAAATCAAACGTTGTGCGAGACAGGACACTAGGGCCTGTTACCCCTTCCCGCGGCCGATCTGAGCAGACCGTTGTGCGTGCCCTGCGCGATCACGGCTTTGCACTGCTCGGCGGTGAGCCGAGTGTCGGTTGGAATCGTTTCGCCCTGCATCAGATTGCCGGAGGTGTCCACGTGCGCGCCGCTGTCCATGAGGATGTGGACGAGCTCGTGCGCGAGCGCGATGCCGGGATCGCGCGTCTGGTCGGTGAACCAGACCGTGTAGCGCAGCTCCGGGCGGGTGGCGCTGTTGCCCTTGCCGATCGCCTCGGCGTCGTAGGCCTGGATCTGCAACGTGTCGGCGACGAAGTACACGGTCGGCTTGGGCAGGTCCAATCGGCGGACGAGCTCCCGGCCCGTAGCCTCGTGGAAGTAGCGGTAGACCGCAGGACCGTCCAGCACGCGCAGATCGATCCGGGGGAGCTGGATGCCGCATTGGCCCAGGATGCGGGCCGCCTTCCGCACCGGATCGCGCAGCCGGTCGCGATGCCATGCGCCGTCACCGAACCAGGCAAAGGTCGGCTCGAAGGCGTGCTCGGCCCCATGGGGCGATCCGTCCGGGTAGATCGCGTCTTCCTCGAACACGCGGCGATCGCGTTCGCGGGGCTCGCCATCGGCCGCCAACGGCGGCAGGTGCTCGGCCTTGTCGGGGCGCGGCATGAATCCCTCGGCGACCTGCCCGCTGGCGCCCGCGAACGGCGGCAGCACGCGGGCGAAGATGGCTCGCTTCAGTTCCGGCGCGCCCCACTCCGGGTTCGCTTGCAGCAGTCGCGCGGCCAGCGCCGCGATCCGTGGGGCCGCGTAGCTCGATCCGGACACCGCCGTGACCCCGCCTTCGAAGGCCGTGGCCCGCAGGTGCTCCGCGGGCACGAGCAGGTCCACGGAATCGCTGCCCCAGTTCGATCCGCGCGCCAGTTCGCCGCTGGCCAGCGACGACGTCGCCACAATCACGTTATCCAACTGCATGGCGGACGGATACAGCGGCTGCTGGTCGATGTCGCGGCCGTCGTTGCCGGCGGACAGCACGAACAGCATGTCGGGCTGCGCCCTGGCCGCAGCGGCGAACGCTTCCCAGTCGTCGCGGTCGCCGCTGCCCATGGAGAGGTTCACGACCGCGACGTCCTTGTCCGCAGCGTCCTCGATCAGCGCGCGCATGCGGCTCATGTCGGGGCGCGGATAGCGGTACGGCACGAGCCGGGCCTGCTCCGCTTCGCGCAGCAGCACGGATGCGGTGCGGGTGCCGTGGCGCTGCACGAAAAAAGGGGAGCGGGCCGGATGGCTGTCGAACGGGCGCCCATCCATATCCCAGAAATCGCGGCCCAGAATGGCCCCGCTCGGGTCGCGCGCGAGCCTCCGGGCGATGTCCGGCAGGCGATAGTTCACGCCCGAGTCGACCAGCGCCACGGCAACACCGCCCGGATCGGTACCATCCGGTACGGGCGGGTTGCGCGGCTCGCGCTCGCCGGTCGGCTCCAGATCCCCGTCGAGGTATTCGACGTGGCGGGGTTGTGAGTAGCCGGGCTCGTACCGTAGGCGGCGTCCCTGCTGGAAGGCGCAGCTCGAGTCGGCGATGCCCGCGACCAGGGGCCGCATGCCGTCCTGGGCATCCGGCGACCAGAACTGCACGGTCAGGCGCCGCAGTCGGTCTCGCGGGGCGAAGCGGTGGACCCGGACCTCGGCGCCACCCGGGAGCGCGAAGCGGCGCTTCCAGCCGGCTTCGGCGCCACGAATCTGCAGCGCCTCCGCGCCCACGGCGGTCGCCCCGGGAATCCCGGCGGCCATGGCCTCCGCGCTCGCGGACGGATCCTCACACACCGTCGCCTGGGCCTGGCGGAGCACGCGCGACGCGTCGGTCTCGGCAGACACGGACGCCGACAGTAGCGCCGCCATGGATCCCAGCAATAGCGCTCGCGGGAGGAGCTTACCCAAGGACCCCCGGCTGCGATGTGCGCTCGCGTCCATAGCGCGAGTATTTTCGTGCCGGGGGCGCGCGTCAAAGCCACGCTTGGGTCGTTCGGTCCGGCGGGTGCGCGCCGGCCGCGGAGTCGCCGCCCGGCCCACGGTCCGCCGCGCGAGCCCGTCCCGGAGATTTGCGCTAGGACCGATGCGCTCCTAACCTGCACCTGCCCATCTCCAACCAAAGTGCCTCGAGACCGGATGCCGGGCCGCGGGGCCCGCAGCCGGAACACGCTGCGGAAGTCCTGACGCCCGCGACCCAATCGCCCGATTGGGCCTCGATCCCGCATTCGGCGGACACGGGAGGATCAAAATGCACCACAAGGCCCTCACGACGACGATCGCCGGCAGCCTGCCCAAGCCGAGTTGGCTCTCCCAGCCCGAACGGCTGTGGGCGCCCTGGGAACTCGAGGGCGCCACCCTGGAGGAAGGCAAGCGCGATGCCGTACGCGCGTGGTTGCGCGACCAGGAGCGCTCCGGCATCGACATCGTCAGCGACGGCGAACAGACGCGCCAGCATTTCGTAACCAGCTTCATCGAGGGCCTCGACGGCGTCGATTTCGCCCGCAAGCAGACCGTCCGCATCCGCGATCGTTACGACGCCGACGTGCCCGTGGTGACCGGCCCGGTGTCGCGGCCCCATCCCGTCAATCTGGATTACGCCCGGTTCCTGCGGGCGAGCACGGACCATGCGGTCAAATTCACCCTGCCCGGGCCGATGACCATGGTCGATACCCTGGCCGACGAGTACTACGGCAGCCGCGAGAAGCTGGCGTGGCAGTTCGCGCTGGCTCTGAACGAGGAGGCCAAGGAGATCGCCGCCACCGGCGTGGACGTCATCCAGTTCGACGAGCCGGCGTTCAACGTGTTCTTCGAGGAAGTCCGCGACTGGGGTATCGACTGCCTCGAACGCGCCGCCCAGGGGCTCGATTGCACCCGTGCCGTCCACATCTGTTACGGCTACGGCGTCGAGGCGAACATCGAGTGGAAGAAGACGCTGGGTTCGGAGTGGCGCCAGTACGAGGAGGTATTCCCGCTGTTGCAGCAATCCAGCATCGACCAGGTCTCGCTGGAGTGCCAGAACTCCCACGTGCCGATGGAGCTGATCGGGCTGCTCAGAGGTAAGGACGTAATGGTGGGCGCGATCGACGTGGCGACCAACGAGATCGAAAGCCCGGAGAAGGTCGCCGAGATCGTGCGCACGGCGTTGGACTACGTCGATGCCGACAAGCTCTATCCCTGCACCAATTGCGGCATGGTGCCGCTCCCGCGCGAGGTCGCTCGCGCCAAGCTGGAAGCGCTGGGCGCGGGGGCAGAGATCGTGCGGCGCGAGCTGCAGGCATAGCTGCGACACGAGCGGCATGGACGCCCACTGGCCTGCTCGTCGGTTGGTCGTATCGGTAGCCGATGGACTACGGTGCGTGTAAGGCGCCCGGCGAGCGGGCGCCCGGCGGTGCTCACTCTCCCGCCCTGGGTAGCGTTGCTCGGATCGGACCAGGTCGCCTCCGCCCGTGGTCTTGTCCGAGACACCGGCTTGCGCCACGATCCGGTTTCGATCGTAAGCCCCGGCAGCACGCATGGACCTCGAATCCGCTCTCCTCGTCGTTGTCGCCGGGGCAAGCCTGTACCTGCTGGCCGGCATCCGCATCGTTCGCGATAGTGAGCGCGTCGCCGTCACCCGGCGCGGCGAGTTCCGCGAGTTGCGCGGACCGGGGCTGATCATCGCGGCCGGGCTGCCGGGGATCGGCTACCACCGGGTCCGGTACCGGGCCGCCGGCGTCATCCGGTCCGCCGACCGACTGGCGCTCGACGGGCTGGAGCTGCCTTACGAATCGCTGGCCCCGCTGGCGACCGGTACGCGGGTCCGGGTCGTCGGCTTCGGGCCCTATCGGGTCCATGTCGAACCCGCGCCTAGGGCCCGTTAACCCGGCGCCTGCTGGGGGCGTTCGGAGCAGCCCCGCCTGAGGCGCGCAGCATCGCGACCGCGCGTAGTGCGCGATCGCGCCCGCTCGAAGCCCTGCCCGGCTATTCGCAAACCTGCGCTTATACGAATTAGTATGGTTGTGCAACCACAGCAACGCCGCGAGCCGTTCCGAGCGTGTCGGGCAAGCTGAAGGGGGAGCAGCTATGACAGCCAAGAAGCAGGCATCCAAAAAACAGACCGCGAAGAAGCAGTCAGCCAAGAAGCATTCGACGAAGAAACGGGCCGCGACCAGCCGGGCGCAGCAGCACCCGTTTCGGGACCGTCGCGTCCGCGCCCTTGCGGCAGGGGCGTTGATTGCCCTCGCCGCCGCCGTTTACCTCCTCGTCGACCTGCAGGCGCGCCAGAACGCCTGGGCGCAGGAGCGCAGCGAGTTGGAGAACACCATCGCCGTGCTCGAGGATCAGACGGGGAGCCTCAACACGTGGCTCGCGCATTTCGTGGACTACTACAACACTTCGATCGACACCCGTGCCGGAGTCGCCGGCCTCGACAGCACGATTGCCGCACGCCAGGACGAACTCGCGTCGGTACAGCAAGAGCTCGCCAGTACCCGATCCCGACTCGAGCAAGCCCGCAGTGCCGCCAATACGGCCGAAGCGCGTCGCGCCGACGCCCGGACCGAGCTGGAATCCTTGCAGACCCGCATCGGCAGCGCGCAGGAGCGGCTCTCACCCCTGCAGCAGGAGGTGGATGCGCGCACCGGTGAGTTGAGCCGGCTACGCGAGAATATCCAGGCCGCACGGACTTCGCTGCAGGAGCTCCAGCAGGAGGCCGAGGCCGCAGAACGGGGGCGTGACGCGGCCCGGGCCGAGCGTGAGTCGCTACAGAGCGAGATCACCGCGGAGGAGGAGCGCCTGGCGGCGCTGCGGTCGGAGCTGACCGAAGGCGAGCGCCGGCTCGAGCGTCTGCACGAGTCCATCGCCGACGCGCGCAGCTCACTGCAGGACAACCGGCAAGCTGCCGAGACAGTCGCGGCGCGCCGTGACGAGGCCAGCGCCGAGCTCGAGCGCCTGCAGACGGAGATCACACAACGCGAGCAGGAATTGCGCGAACTCGAGGCGTCGCGTAGCTCGGTCGAGCAGGACGAATCCGCCGAGCCCGCACCGACCGACGCCCCGCCGGAACCACCCGAGTAGTCCTGCGCGCCGGACGTTCCGACGGCACATGGATGTGCCGGCGTTTCGGCAACGGGGACGCGCGATCAAGCGGCGGTGCCGTAGGCCAGCCGGATTGTTGTCCGGACCCCGCAAGGGCTTGATCGGCCGGGCCGATCCCGGCCGCATATCGCGGATCACCCTGCACCGGTCGGATGCCGCGCCGCTGACCGTCCGGGATCACCTCCGTTCCGGTGCGGCTTGGGCGCCTCGATCCCTTTCGACGTACCGCCATCGCGACGGCTCGGCTCCCGAGCTTCGACGGGACCTTACCCGCGGCCGTGGTCGATCGACGATGTCGCGGTATGGCGATTCGGAATTTTTCACTAGACCCGCCGCGATATTCCGTATTTCCTGCCGCGATCCGGATTGGCTTCCATGCGCTGCTGGAGTAGCTTTGTAGACGCCAACCGCGACTCGGACGGCCACCCATTGCCCCACGTGCATCGACCGTAAGCCCGTGCTCGCTTCCCACGCAGGCGGCCCTCGGTCCAGCACGTCTTTCTCCCCCGGGCTTGCGTGCCGTTGTCTCCCGTTGGTGCGTCCCCTCCAACAACAATGAAGGCGAATCACCATGGATCTACCAATCCCGACGCTGCTGACGTTTGTCGTCTACCTGATCGGCATGCTCGCCCTCGGCTTCATCGCCTACAAGATGACGAGCAACCTCTCGGACTACATCCTCGGCGGGCGCAGCCTGGGCCCCGGCGTCGCCGCGCTCAGTGCGGGCGCCTCCGACATGAGCGGATGGCTGCTGCTCGGGCTTCCCGGCGCGGTGTACCTATCCGGCTTGAGCGAGCTGTGGATCGGCGTGGGCCTGGTCGCGGGCGCGTTCCTCAACTGGCGCTACGTCGCCGCACGCCTGCGCCGGGCCACGGCCCAGGCGAGCGATTCACTGACCATCCCGGATTTCCTCGAGCACCGCTTCGGTGACCGCTCACACGCCCTGCGGACTATCGCCGCGACGGTCATCCTGATCTTTTTCACCTTGTATATCTCGGCCGGGCTCGTCGGCGGCGCCTTGCTGTTCCAGAGCACGTTCGGCATGGACTACACGACGGCGCTGATCGTCGGAGCGATCGTCATCGTCTCGTACACCTTTCTGGGCGGCTTCCTGGCGGTGAGCTGGACCGACTTCATCCAGGGCATTCTGATGTTCCTCACCCTGCTCGTCGTGCCCATGTTCGTGGTGGTCCTGGTCGGCGGCTGGGGCGAGGCGAGCCAGCAGATCGCAAGCACGGACCCGGGCCACAGCGCGATCCTGTCGGGCATGACCTTCCTGGGCATGATCTCGCTACTGGCATGGGGACTGGGCTACTTCGGCCAGCCGCATATCCTCGCCCGCTTCATGGCCATCCGCTCGGAACGGGACGTCCCCAAGGCGACACTGATCGGCATGAGCTGGATGATCCTCGCCCTGGTCGGGGCGATCGCAACGGGGTACATGGGCGTGGCCTATTTCGCGGACAGCCCGGTCGAGGCGCACGAGACCATCCTGATCGAGCTGATCCAGGCCATCTTCAATCCCTGGATCGCCGGCATCCTGATGGCCGCCATCCTCGCGGCGATCATGAGCACGATCGATTCGCAGCTACTGGTTTCCTCCAGTGCCTTGGCGAATGACTTCTACAAGGGCCTGATCCGCAAGGACGCATCGCAACAGGAGCTCGTCTGGGTGACGCGCGGAACGGTCGTCGCCGTATCGCTGGTGGCACTGCTGCTGGCACTGGATCCCGAAGCCGGGGTGCTGGACCTGGTGTCCTACGCATGGGGCGGCTTCGGGGCGGCATTCGGGCCCGTGATCATTCTGTCGCTCTACTGGCCGCGGATGAACCGCAACGGCGCCCTCGCCGGGATGATCGTCGGTGCGATAACCGTGATCGTCTGGAAACAGCTTTCGGGTGGACTGTTCGACGTCTACGAGATCCTGCCGGGCTTCATTCTCGCGACGGGCGCGATCGTGGCCGGCAGCATCCTCACCGAGGGCCCGTCCGCCGAAGGCGGCGAAGACCTGGCGGCAACACGGTAACGATTCCCAGCCGCGGATCGGGCCGGGCGCAAGGATGCGCCCGGCCGATTCCCTCGCCTGCAAGCGCGCTACCTGCCGATTCTTACAGCTTGCCGTTGACCGCGCGGCGGGCGTCTCCGTTGCGCTCGTGCCTCGTTTCCCTGCCCCGCTCGGGCTGTGGCATGCTCTCGCGCCGTCGCGGCAGGCCCGGCCGACGCTGGAACACGGCCGCGACCCGTCCGTTAGCCTTTGGGGCTACATAACGACTTCGCAAATACAAGGGTTGGCTCATGAAGAAACTCGCGATTCTGCTTTCCGTTACTCCTTTGGTCTGGTCGTGCGCGACGACGGACTACGGGGCCGTGCAGCAACCGGAAAACCCAACCGCGTCCGTGCGGATCGAGCGCATTACGCCTTATTCGGACGACGCGAAGGTCGCCAACGACATCCGTAACGAGTGCGACAATCAGCGCAAACTCTCGCACTTCATCCAGGTGTACGGGGCGGAGCACAACATCGCGATCGAGCGAGTCAACGATCTGGTGACCGATGCCGAGGGCAAGGTGCTGGAGGTTGCGATCACGGACGCCATTAGCCGCGGCAACGCATTCATCGGACACCGAAAATACACCGATATCGAGGGCACGCTGTACGAGGACGGCGCCGAGCAGGCGTCCTTCACGGCCACCCGCGTATCCGGTGGCGGCGCGTTCGGGGGGTTCAAGGGCTCTTGCTCCGTCCTGGGCCGAACGGTCGAGGTCTTGGGCAAGGACGTCGCACTTTGGTTGAAAGACCCGGCGGACGGCGCGCACCTGGGCGACTAGCAGGCTGTTGAGAACCGCCTGCTAACGCGGGACAGGGATGTCCCGCCGCGCCCTGCTAGCGGATCGGCAGTCAAGGGGCGATGTCAGCGAATCGCGCTCGCTGGACATGTCGGACATGGATGTGTCGTCTCCCACGAGGGCGAAGCGAACGGGCGCACATCCGACGATCGCCAGAACCGCATAAGCCCGCGTCGAAACATTCGGCAGCAGCGATTTCGCGGCCATGCGGCTCGGCGCCACGACGCTGCGACCGGCATCACACACTGCGGCGCCTTACAAGAACGTAACGTGATCGCATTGCGCAGTGCTCGTTAGACTTCCCGCGTTTTCTGCTGGGGCTTCACGAGGTCGATGACGCAGACCGGATGGTTCATCCTCGTTGGGTTGGTCCTGCTCGCGATCGGCGTGACCCAGCCGCTGATCAAGCGACTCCCGATCACCAATACGATCGTCTACCTCGCGATCGGACTCGTGCTCGGACCGACCGTCCTCGGCACGTTTCACTTCAATCCACTGCAACAGTCGGCATTGCTCGGCTTCATCGCCGAGATCGCCGTACTGCTGTCCTTGTTCACCGCCGGCATGAAGATGCCTGTGCCGTTCACGCCGGGGCGCTGGCGCACGCCCGTGCTCGTGGCCTTCGGCGCGATGCTGGTGACTGCGTCTCTGGTCGCGGCGTTGGGCTACTTCGCGCTCGGGCTGCCCCTCGGGGGCGCGATCCTTCTGGGCGGTATCCTGGCGCCCACCGATCCGGTGCTCGCGAGCGAGGTGCAGGTGCGCCATTTCGGCGACCGTGATCGGCTGCGCTTCTTTCTGACCGCCGAGGCCGGCATGAACGACGGCAGCGCCTATCCCGTGGTGATGCTCGGGCTGGGCCTGCTGGGCCTGCACGAGATCGG
>CAZVBX010000065.1:0-17253 GCA_964625925.1 uncultured Ectothiorhodospiraceae bacterium
ACATCACCTCGTACGTAAAGAAGGCTGGCTTAGTCGCATGCAAGACACCGACAAGGCGCGTGGTGGTGATTGCCGTAGTCGGGCTCTTCATTTTGTCAACACTGAGTGTTGGTGAGCGTTATCTCGCACAAGAGAGTGAGGCGGCAATCGAGAAAAAGGGGGAGAAGCGTAGAAATGCAACTCGTATTAATGGGTATAAGACGGCAGTAGACTGGATTGAAATATGTCGCGAAGCGGAGCCGGGCGCGAAAAATCAGGAGTGGTACTGCAACAAGGCAAAGGCACTATACAAGAAGTACGCGACGACCTCGCATCCCGATTTGCGCAAAAACCTAATCGATAAATCGGCCTATCGGGGAATGATAGCCGACCTTAGTGGAAAGATTCGTCGCCTAGACAAAGCGGATCTTCGGTCAGAACAGATGCCATGGAGCCATAGGATGTTGGAATGGTTTACGTCATGGCCCGTGATAGGGGCGCTAACAAGCATAATCGTGATCCTTTTTGTGGCTCTTCATGGTGGACTGTATTGGTTGTGGAAGAAGTCGCGTGGCAATGGGGCCGAGATATAACAAGGCCAAGAGCCGAGGGCTATCGTTATCACATGTCGCCGAACATGCAGCTCCAGCCGACGACGGAACCGCGCAGCGGTTCCGTCGCGGCTGAGCACCGACGTTGGGCGATTAAAGGCGGCCAATGATCAACTGGTCTAAAGAGAAGCTCGAGCGCGTAAGTTACCTAGTGAGCCTGCCGTTGGCGTTAATTTCTATTGCTTCGATTGTGGTGCCGCCTGCCTGGGAGTTCTTACGTGGGGATTTTGCAAAACTCGAAGTCACGCTTGTGACGGCCCGGTTTTGGGCAATGGAAATCATGGTCACAAATGTTGGGAATAAAGCGGCAGTAATTACCGGGGTCGAACTAGATGCGTCGATGGGAGAATATACGAACATCCATTTCTTTCAGGTGCCAGCGGGTAAGCGCATCGTAGATCCGGGTGAGCAATTCGTCCTGAAGAATTCTAATGGGCAGCTGATCCACGGCAGCGCGCGGGAGTTCCGTGAGGACACGGATCTTCCGGAAAGAACCTGCGAAGCCCGTGTACGTTGCAGGCAGTTCGACTCAACGACGACGTCATCCGCGCATCGGTATAGGTGTATGTACGTAGAACCAAGAGCGGCTGGAAAACTCGAAGATGTGGTGCGCGCTGGCGTCGAGATTCCGTGGAATAAAATTCGAGTAGACGCGGATGGGCCAGTCACGATTCCGGATAAAAAACTTCTTGAATGGGCACGGTCTCAGCCAGAACCGAAACAGAACTTAACGGAATAAGACTTTTGCGATCTTGAACTGCGACAACGTGTGATAAGCGGGCACGTAGAGCTTGAACTCAAGTTTGAACTGCAACAACGGCATGCAGCGGACGGCGCAAAATGGCGCCGCTGATACTGAGCGTGGGATGGCCGAGAATGGACGAGCAAGTCTATGCGTAGATGGACGGTATGGATCCTCATAGGTGCGCTGGCCGGCTCCCTGCTGGCGAACGCGTATCTGTTCGATCGCGTCTCCAAGTGGCAGGAGGCCTGGACAGAACAAATCCTTGCAACATCCGTGGTTGAGCATCTTTATAAGGAGTCCGACGCCGATGTGTCCTATGAATCGGTGAAGGGGCTTGTTGCACGGAAGCTTGGTCAGTACGAGGACTTGCGCGCAAAGGAGGCCGGTCTCGAGTGGCCCGAGCCGTCGGCGCGGGTGATTGTCGTGGACGGTACGAGGCTAATCTTCAAGGACGGTCGGTATGTCGGTAGCAAGGCGGATTTGCCCGCGGGGCTGGACTACTGGCGTGGCGGCCGGCCGTTCTAGCTCGGCGCTCAACGTGACTGGGTCCACGGCGCGCCACCCACCCGTATCGAGTGTTGATGTCACTGAGGGGGGGGGGGGCGGACAACCGGCCAACGACATCGCGAGGCAAGCGTACACAGGGGAGTCTGTAGGCCGTAGGGGAGACCGCGGTCCCTGGATGCTGGTACAGCTTCGAAACAGCCCTTCCGGGCGCCGAGGGTTTTACTGATCTTCCTGGAAGATCAGTAACGTTCACCGAAGGCCAGACAGAAGGCTCCGGTTTGGCGGGGATGTGGCGGTCCGGCGGAGTCCGCATTCGCCGCAAGGCGGCCGGTTCCAGCGCGGGCGCACCGCAAACACCGGGCCGTGCGGCGTCAGCTCGACGTCGCGGGCATACAGGGCCTGGCACCGGTCAACTGACGGCATACCTTGGTCACGGGCATGGGGTCCTCCTTGTGCTTCTGCGCAGGTGGACACCTCCACAGGAAGCACGAACCCCATGCGTCCTTCAACCACGGCGAGCGCGCGCCACAGACCGCTCCCGCACAATCCGGGCCCCGGGGCCGCGTCTGCGCCGCGCCGGGCGGCGCAGCCGCTGGCCCGGACCACCCGCCGCAAGTGCAGGAGAGCCTTTTTGCGTCCATTGGCGCGACTAGCGCCTTTATGAGAACAGACGGCCGGTCGGGGTGCCGTCGTGTCCTGTCAGCGACCGGCGGAGTTGGTCCTCACCGGCCGATCAACTGGGTACGGATCATCGACGATACCCGCTCGACCGTGATGACGATCGCGAACATGACGATGATGATGGTCAGGGCCTCCTCGTAGCGGAAGAGCGTCATGGCGGTGGAGAGTTCTACACCGATACCGCCGGCGCCGACGATGCCGAGCGCGGTCGCCGTGCGTACCTGCTGCTCCAGGTTGAACATCGTGGTCGCGACGAACGAGGGCATCACGGTCGGCAGGATGCCGCTGGCGATGACGCCGCTCTCGGAGGAACCCGTCGATCGCAGTGCCTCGAGCAGGGACATGTCGACCTCTTCGACCCGCTCGGCGAAGAAGCGGCCGCAGAAACCCATCGTGTCGACGGTGATCGCGAGGATCCCGGCCTTGGGGCCCAGACCGACGAAGACGATGAACAGCAGTGCCCAGACGATGTCGGGGATCGCCCGCATGACGGCGATCATGCCGCGTGCCGCTGCGTAGAGCACCCGGTTCGGTGTGGTGTTCGAGGCCGCCGCGAACGCCAGCGGCAGGCTCAGCAGCACGCCGAGCGTGGTGCCGACCACCGCCATCTCGAAGGTCTCGAGCGTGGCTGCGGCAATGGCGTCCAGCCGCTCGGTACTCGGCGGGAACGCCCGCCCGACGAAGTCGGCTACTTTGGGGAGTCCCTGCCACAGGGCGGCTGGCGTGAGGCCGCTTGCCCATACGCCATGCACGAAGGCGGCCAGCAGCACGACCAGCGCCAGCCAGATCCAGGCCGGCGGCGAGCGGAAGCGCGGTGGCAGGCCGGCCGGGTTGTCTGCGGCATCGCGCATCACGCGGCTCCCGCCCGGGGCGCGGGCTCGGCGGTGGTCGATTCGCGCGTGCCGTACACAGCCTCTGCGACGGATCGGTCGAACTGCGCGGCGGGCCGGTCGTGGACGATGCGTCCGTCGCGCAACGCGATGATGCGATCGGCGTACTCGACGGCGAGCTCTACCTGGTGGAGAACACAGATCACGGTGCGCTTACGGTCGGCTGCGACCTCCCAGAGCAGATCCATGGTCTCGCGCGCCGCGCTCGGGTCGAGGTTGGCCACCGGTTCGTCGCCGAGGATGACCCCGGGGTCCTGCATCAGCAGCCGGGCGATGGCGACGCGCTGCTGCTGTCCGCCCGAGAGGCGATCGGTGCGCTGCCCGGCGAACCCGGCCAGGCCCACCCGCTCGAGGTGGGCGCAGGCCTGCTCGCGCAGCCAGGCCGGCGCCGTCGCCGGCCACCAGCAGTGCGGGCCCCCACTGCTGCCGAGCCCGCCCTGGATGACGTTGTGCAGCACCGAGGCCGGCCCGACCAGGCCGAAGCGCTGGAACACCATCCCGACCCGCCGCCGGAGCCAGCGCAGCTCGCGGCGGCGGAGTTCGGTCAGGGCCCGGCCCTCGATGTGGATGCTGCCCGCGTCGAAGCGCTCGAGCCCGTTGAGGCAGCGCAGCAGCGTCGACTTGCCCGAGCCGTTCGGACCGAGCACGACGATGCGCTCCCCCGCTGCCGCGTCGAAGGTGACGTCATGCAGTACAGGGCTGCCGTCGGCCCAGGATTTGTCGAGCGAACGGATGCTGATCTTCGACTGCATGAGCGCCTCCTCGCCCTCAGGGCGCATCACTGAAATCGCTGATGCCGGCGGCCCGGTAGGCCTCGCGGATCGGGTCGTAGTCGCTGTTCTGCACGGAGGTGAAGCCCGACTCGCTGTACTTGCGGTTGGACTCGACACTCAGGATCGCGTCCAGCAGCTTCTGCTCGTGCTCGACGAAGGCCTCGCGGATGCGGGCGACCAGCTCGTCCGACATGTCCGCGCGCGCGAGGAACAGGTCATTGGGCAGGTCCCGGCCTTCCTTGAGCACGCGGTAGCGGTCCTCGCCGTACTCGTCGCTGAGGTACTTGAAGTCGTGGGCCCCGGCACCGAGGGCGTCGCCGCGATCGTTGGCGAAGGCGTGGATGAAGTTGTCGCCGAGCATGCGGACCTCGACATCCTTGCCGGGCTCGAGACCGGCCTGGTTGAGCAGCACGGTCGGGCCCAGGTGCGCGCTGGTGGAGCCGATCTCCTCCATCACGATCGTGTGGCCCTCGAGGTCCTGCATGGAGTCGATGCCGCTGTCGCTGCGCACTGCGATGACCGAGCGGTAGCCCGGGCGCGTGAGGCCGATGATCGGGCGTACCTCGGTCTGCGAGCGGATGGCGACGTACTCGGCCGGGCCGGTGAAGACGACGTCCACCTCGTCGCTCTGCAGCGCCGTGGCGGCCGCCGTGCGGCTCGGCACCGGCGTGAACTCGACCTCCATCCCGAGCGCCGACTCGAGCGCGTCGCGGAACGGCCCGTATTTGCGCTGGAGCTGGGTCAGGCCGGACAGCTCGGTGTTGGCGAAGTGGATGGTGTCCGGCCGGTCGCCGGGGTTGTCGCCCGCCTGCAGCGGCAGGGCCGCCAGCGCGAAAGCGCCGAGGAAAAAGGAACGGAAGAGGCCCTTCGCGGGCTCGCTGAATCGGGGATTGCTGGAACGCATGGATCGATCTCCTGTCGTGTGCGAGGTATTCACTCGACGTCGGCGGTCGCGCGTCGAGCGGTGTTGCTCGACTCGGCCGGGTAGAGCCAGCGGGCGAGGTCGAGGTTGAAACGGAAGAATTCGGGAGCCGGCGCATCGCTCGCGTTGTGGATGATCAGCGGGACACCGAGCTCGTACGTCGAACCGTGGCTTCGGTAGTCGTCCGGCAGGTCTTCGTACTCGCTGTCGAGATGGCCGAAGACGGTGTCGCGGTCGCCGAGAACGACCAGGTCGCCGATCCGCTCGGGCATCAGGCCGAAGGCCTCGGCCGCCCGCTCGCGGTTGAGGACGCGCTCGACGCCGGTCAGCCCTTCCAGCACCGAGCGCACGCGTTCGCGGTCCGCCTTGTCCTGCAGGTAGACCCAGGCCGTACCACCGAAGCCGCGGTGATGGCGCAGGTATTTGTCGCGCTCGGCCGAGATGGCCATGTGCAGCGGCGCGCCGCGATTCACGCAGGCCTTGTCGAGGTCCCAGCAGCGGCGCTTGTCGTTCATGCCATGGTCGGCGGTGACCAGGAAGGCGGCATCGGGCGCCGCCTGCTCCAGCCGCGCCAGGGCCGCGTCCATGCCGCGCAGGTGCGCGTCGGAATCCGGGTGCTCGGCGGGCCACTCGTGCATGGCGTAGTCGGTGGTGTGCACATAGACGCAGCCGATGTCGGGGCGTTCGCGCAACACCAGCTCGGCTGCCTGCAGTAGCCAGTAATTGATTTCGCGCGAGTAGATATCCGGTGCCGGCCCGAGGCGCTCCACCCAGTCGGACTCCGGATCTTCGGCAGCCAGCGTGATCTCGGCACCGTGCCCGAGCAGAGCGGTCGTCTTCTTCTTGCTCGTCAGCAGCGCCGAGCGCACGCCACGCTTTGCTGCGCGGTCGAACAGCGTCGGGGTGCACAACAGTTCGGCGCTCTCGAGGTATTCCTCGCGGTCGCTCGACTCGTCGAGGTAGGAGTTCCCGATAACGCCGTGGCTGGCGGGCCAGGCCCCGCAGCAGATGGAGGCGTTGTTGGCGTTGGTGACGGTCAGCATCACCGCCTCCACTTCGCGGAACAGGCCGGTCTCCGCCCAGCCCTGCAGCGTCGGCATGGCGTTGCGGCGGTAGTAGTCCAGGCCAAGGCCGTCACACATGAAGATGACGCGGCGCTGCTCATCTGGTTTAGGCTGCTCGCTCATTCCTCCCTCCGGGGTGTATCGGGTGGGCGGCCGTGTTGCCGACCGGGCCCGCGAGATGTACATACAGGTTTGTACCGGGGGCGGATTTCGCTCGCGTTTCCAGATGGTGAAGAGTCAGTGACGATGCCCGAGTTCAGGCTTTCGGAGGATCCGGCCACGCATCTGTGGCCGCTGTGGCGGCGGGTCGAACAGGCGATCCTGCAGGGAATTCGTCAGGGCGGCCTGGCGCCCGGGGCACAGTTGCCGGGGGAACATCAGCTCGCCGCGCAGATCGGGGCCCACCGGCATACGGTGCGCAGGGCGCTGGAGTCGTTGCGCGGCCGGGGCCTCGTCGAGATCCGCCGCGGCAGCGGGACATTTCTGGTCGAGGCGCCGATTCCCTACCGGATCGGGCGCCAGTCACGCTTCACCACCAACATCCGCGCGAGCGGGCGCACGCCGGCGCTGCGAGAGGTCCGCACGGTGACGGGCGGCGCGGATCCGGATATCGCCGAGCGCCTCGGGCTGGAGGCCGGCGCCGAGGTGGTTCTGCTCGAGATGATCCGCACCGCCGACACGCTGCCCATCCTCATCGCGCGCCATGCGATGCCTGCGGCCCGGTTCCCGGATTTCGGCGAACGCTTCGACGAGTACCAGTCGATCACGCGCACGTTCGCCTCCTTCGGAGTGGTCGACTACGTGCGCCAGCTCACGAGGCTATCGGCCCGGCTGCCGACGCCGGCCGAGGCGGAGGGACTGGCACAGGGCACTGCGACACCGGTACTCGACTGGGCCAGCGTCAACGTCGACCAGGACGGCCAGCCGATCAATTACGATGCCAGCGTCTTCGCGGCAACGCGGGTGGACATCGTGTTCGATGATCATCCTTCGTGAGACGGACGGTTCCGCTGGACTCGGCGTCAGGCCGAAAGCCGGAGAGGAGAACCAGGATGAGTCGCCCCGGCATTGCCAAGACTCGGCGCTACAAGGCGGCGTCCAGAGCCGGCAAGACAAGGGCGAAGAAGAGCAAAGGGGCCATCTGATGGGTGCCCCGTCCCTGATCCGGTGAGGATAGGGCCCGGCTCGCGATCCCGGCGTGTTGATGCCCGGGGTTTGCGGCTGTGCGAGACGCCTGCCGCCAACCGAACGGATTCGTTGGGGCGAGCGCGTATGGTGCGGGGCGCAAGAGCCTGACGAGGTCAACGCCGCGACACGGTCGGGGCAGCGACGGATCCCGGGGACCGGACGATGAACGTGACCGGGATGATCCTCCTGCTGGGCCTCGTGCTGCTGGTCGGCCTGGCGACCGCGACGGCGCCGGCGGCCACGACGGATGTCGTGCGCGAGAGCGCGGGCAAGGGGCCGTTCACCGAGACCCTTCCGGGCGTGGTCGCCGTGGACGACGGCCGGGGCGTGCTCACGTTCAGCCTGCTGATGGCCTCGGGCTGGCCCTGGGGACCTCGGCCGCCTTCGTCACAAGCCGCGTCTCGCTCGGGTCGCCGTTCGCCTGCTGGGCGCGTCGGCCGGCGCACGGTGGCGCGCCATGCGGGCGGGCACGGGGCCCTGGCCGAGTCTTGCATTGCTGCCCCAGGCAGGCATCGCCGTGGGCATGGGGCTCGTGGCGGCCCAGCGGTTTCCCGAGCGCGACGACGTGTTGCTGTCGGTCGTACTGGCCTCGACCGCGGTGTCCGAGATCGTGGGATCGCCGATGACGCGACTGGCGCTGCGGTGGGCCGGGGAAGCCCGGTGATGTCGAACGAATCGCTCGATCCGCATGACAGCGACCACGTCCGTCTCGCGATCGCTCGCGGAATGGCCGGGAGCGGTTTCGCATACCGGCCCCGCAGGGGCGAGGCGCAGGGACGATGCGATCGGCCTGCCTTCGCTGTGCCCGACAATACTTCCTGGAAGATCAATATCTCCGACAGGCTTCCGGGCGGTTCGGCCGTTTGACGGCTGCCGCCTGCCGGCTAGTATTGGGTCAACGGCCCGGCAGCCTCCGATCAATCCGGCTCGCCGTGGGGCGGAGCCCGGGGCGGCGCTTGCAGATCACCGGCGGGTCGGACCAGGGATCCGACCTGCAGGGAGTCATGATGCCCGAATCCGGGACAGGTCAGGCCCTTCCGTGTGACGGATTCCACCGGTCCATGAAGAGCGGGTCCATGAAGGCGGGCGTGAGCGAGCTCATCAATCGGGCGTCCGCATCGATGTCCACCGTCCGGCATGCCGCAGAGCGACTCCCGGTGGGCGGTCGGCGTGCAGCATTGTCGGCAGCGCTGGTGCTCGCGGGCATTCCCGCGAGCGTTCCCGCCCAGTCGTCGTGCCCCGGGATCCACGTGAAGATCATGAACATCAGAAACAGCACCGGCGCCGTCGCCTGCGCGCTCTTCGAGTCGCCCGCGGGTTTCCCCGATGAATTCATGCAGTTCGCAACCAACATAACGATGATCAAGATCCGCGATACCCAGGCACGCTGCAATTTTCTGGATATCCCGGTGGGCAGGTATGCGTTGGCCGTCGTCCACGATGAGAACCTGGACGGCAAGCTCGGCACGAACTGGATGGGGATGCCGACCGAAGGCTACGCCTTTTCGAACGGCGCCGAAGCGGGGATCAGTGCGCCTTCATTCGAGGCGGCGAGTTTCAAGTACGATGGCGAGAATCTGGATATGACGATCAGTCTGGATTATTGAAGGGCCTTTCCATCACGACCGGGCCTCCTCTTCGACCGCATCGCCCGTCCACGCTCACGCGCAGAACCGACTCTCCGATCAACGCCGCTCATCGCGGGGCGGGCCCGATCCAGCGCGTGCAGGTCACTGACGCGTGGCCCGAAAGTCCGAGTACAGGGAGTCCTTCCACCTGTATCCGGTATTGATCGGAGCCTCCCCGGGAGCGGGGCCGGGTCCAGGTCGCGCGGCCGGCGGGAAGAGCCGCTCCATCCCGGAACGGCGCACACCGATGGCGCGGCGCCGGAGCCGCCGTTCGGCATCACCCGCGTACTGCAGCGCACATACACCCACATGCCGAGCTGTTTCAATCGCTTCCACTGGTTATCGCACCAGCATCATCGGGCTCGGCGTCGAGCCGGACCCTGGAGCACGGGCATGGGATTCAATCAGATACTCGGCATCGTCCTGCTGGCGGCAGGTGCCGTGTTGCTGTACCTGGGCTACACGGCGACGCAGGGGGTCGGTGAGCAGATCCACGAGACATTCACGGGCCGCTTCACCGACTCGACCACGTGGTACTTCGTTGCGGGTATCGCTGCCGCCGTCGTCGGTGTCGGCATGCTGGCGTTCAACCGCTGAGGCCGTGCCTGCATACGGCACGGGCATGAGCCGAACCCCCGGCAAATTCCAGCCATGATCCGCCTCGCTGGGATCGCCATCGGTGCCGACATGGCAGCATCCCGATCGGCTTTCGGGCAACGTCACTGTCGAGCAGCGCGCGGAGAACCGGCGGGCGATCCTGTCATCGCACGTGGGGGCACGGGGCGGTCATGCAATCGAACACAAGTGCCGGGGAAGAGACCCAGGAACCTCTGATCAAGCCCGGTCATCGTGGGGCGCGTCTCGAGCCGCCGCTTGCAAGTCACTGGTGGGTCGGACCCAACGTTCGCCCCACCGGGAGTCATGATCCCCGAATCCGGCACTGATCAGACCTTGCCCAGTGTTGTCGCCGACATTGCTTGCGCGTTGCCGGGACTGAAAAGGGTGGTGTAGGGTGACTCGCATGGTAGACGCCAGGCTCAAACAGCAACTGATAGTCTATCTCCAGCTTTTCGCCGGCATGGCTCTGTTCGGCACGGGGACCCCTTCCGCCAAGGTCGTGTCGGACGCCTTTCCCATGTTCCTCGGGCCGTTTCTGCGCCTTGCCGTGGCGGCCCTCGCCTTGACGCCTTTCCTGTTCATCCATCGGCGGCGCCTGCCACGGATATCCAGGCCCGACTGGCTGAAGATCGTGGTCATCGGCGGTGTGGGCATCGTTGCATTCACGCTCTTTCTGCTTACCGGTATGCAGCGGGTCAACGGCGTGGTCGGCTCGGTCGTGATGAGCCTGAGTCCGGCCGCGATGGCCACGGCTGCAGTGCTCTTCATGCATGACAGTATGGGGTGGCGCAAGATTCTGGCCGTGACCCTGGCGGTGGTCGGTGTGTTCGTGATCAATGTCTCGGGCCAGTCGATTCAGTCCTCGGGGTGGGATCTGCTACTGGGCAGCCTGCTGGTTTTCCTGGCCGTGGCCAGCCAGACACTCTATTCACTGCTGGGCAAACAGCTGATCAGGGACCTGAGGCCCACCGTGGCTTTGCCGCTCATCGTCTGGGTCGCGACGCTGCTTTTTGCCGCGCCCGGGCTGTATCAGGCCGCGGGCTTCGACTTCTCCACACCGACGCCGAACGAGTGGCTGGGACTGGTGGTCTGGGGCATGGGGCCGCTCGCGGCCGGCACGTTGATCTGGTTTCGCGGCCTCAGCCACGTGCCGGCGAGCACCGCGTCGGGATACATGAGCGCCATGCCCGCGACCGCGCTGGCGCTTTCCTACTTCTGGCTCGGAGACGAGTTCCACCCGGTTCACCTGGTGGGCTTTGCACTGGTCTTCACGAGCATCGGGCTCGTGACCTGGGCGCACCGCGTCAAGGAGGCGAGCCAGAAGGAAAGCAAGTGCGCCGCGGACAGCAGCAACTGTGCCATGCCGTGCTGACGCACGGTTGTCCGGCGCCGGGGTGACGGGGTCCCACGGGTCGCGGGTGACCGGTCCCGATTCCGCGGGACAGTGTTGCGCCCATGTCGCGCGATCTGCGACGAGCGATCGAGGATGGCGCCCGCAAGGCATATCGACGTCCATCGTTGCAGCCGGGATCGAGGCCGGGAAAGGCGACCCGGGTCGGGTCTGTTCCAGTAGCATCGGCGGTCGCACACTGATACGTTGGGTCTTATGGCAAGATCGATCCGCGTCGAATGCTGCGGAGCGCTGGACCACCTCACCGCAACGGGCGATCCACGAGGGCGATGAGGATCGCGAGACGTTTCTCGAGATGCTCGGGCAGGTGGCGGCGGACTTCAACTGGTTCGGCCATGTCCGTTGCTCGATGACGAACCACTACCAGCCGGTGACCGAGCCGCCCGACGGCAACCTGTCGCAGGGCATGCGCCACTTCAACGGCGTGTTCACGCAGTACAGCAAGCGCCGCCAGGGCCGCGCGGGCCACCTGTTGCAGGGGCGGGAAGTTCAGTAGCCCGAACGCTAGTGGGCCATGCGGGAAGTTGGGTGACGCTCTGAGCGCACAGGACGGTTCAGCACAAGGCGCGCCGAGCGAGCGTAGCGCACCCTGCGCGAGTGAGGCGCAACGCCCTGATGGGCCCTCCTGTCCGCTGCCGCAGAGCATTACTTAACTTCCCGCATGGCCCACTAGTAGAGTCTCACCCAGAGCCCCGGAGAAGTTCATCTGCGAGGCGCGTTCGCGCAGGCATGGCGACATCCCGTGTCAAGCGAACGCGACGCCGTGGATGGCCCGGCAGAGGTACGCCGAGCGAGGCTCCACTCGTGTTCGGGTTCGTGCAGCCGACCTCCGCCCGATACGGGCTACCGGCCCGTCGCAGGCCCGCACCCGGCCTGCAACGGTGCTTCAAGGTGGCGCTCTGTCTACCGCGGCATCGACACGACCATTCCGGGCCACCGTGGATTCGGATGGACCGTGCGGGCGAGATCGGGCAGGCGCCCGCCGCGGGATCGCCGCGATCGTCCGAGTGCGCTCCAGCACCGTTGAATACCGTGTCCGCTGAAGGGGGGGCAATGGAAGGTAAATCACTGATTTACGCGCCGAACTGGGTCAAGGCTCTGTCGATTCTGGTTCTTCTCGGTGCGCTCGGTACCGCCCTCGGGTTGGCGGCGTACTACGTCGGTCAGGAGGGGCGGCAGGACTGGATCCTGGTTTCAATGTCACTGGCGCAGGCGGCCGCTTCCGGGTTGGTCCTGGGTCTGGTGGTGTTCTTCTCGGAGCGCGATGTCAACGTGCGGGGGCTTCGCCAGCGGTGCGAGTTGTTTCTCCAGAAGACCGTGCCGGACTCGCTGCTTCTGGTGGACTACCCGCTCGAGGGGTTTTCGGGCTCGGGGCGCTCGATGCAAGCACCGACGCTACGGGAGATTCGCCGGAAGACCGGGACTCGGGTCGAGGTGGCACATTCGCGCGGCGATGTGTCGGCATTTTACCGGGTGCATGCATTGGATGAAGTGCTGCACATGCTCGTCAAGGTCAACGTCTGGGAGGTTGTGGTCAGCTACTATTTCCCGGTTTCGGGGGCGGAGGAGGGCGAGCGCGTACGCGAGTCAATGAACTGGGCGTTCCAGGGATTCACGCAGTTGGACAGTTTCGCCATGAACTGGAACGTGGATCAGCAAAGTTTCGATGATAGCGGCACCGTCTACGCAGGGTTCCATTTCAAGAAGGAATACGGACGGGAGTTTCTCGAGGACGAGCGCTCGAAGATGTTCCTGGCACAAATGGTGACCGCGCTGACGCGCTCGCTGATTCGAGAGGCAAAGTCGCAGGGAGTGCAATTGTCCCGGGACTGCGTGGCGTAGCAGTTCGAAGCATTCGCCTGAAGGGGCGTGTTACACGATCGGCAAGGTTCCACGCCGGGCCGGCGGCGGGAACAGCCGGTCGAGCTCGGCGAGCTGTTCCCGGTCGAGCGCGATGTCCGCCGCGGCGCGGTTCTCGGCCTGGCGGTCGGGGTTGCCGGTCTTCGGGATCGCGATGACGTCGTCGTGCGATTGCAGCCAGGCGAGGGCGGCCCGGGCCGGCGTGATGCCGTTGCGCTCGGCGAACTCGCGCAGCCCGCGCTGTCTCAGCAGACGGCCCTGGCCGAGGGGGCAGTAGGCCATGGCCGGGATGCCGCGCGCGCGCATCCAGGGCAGGGGGTCGTGCTCGATGGCACGCTGGCCGAGGTGGTAAAGGAGCTGGTTGGCACTGCAGGCGTCGCCGCCCGGTACCTGCCGGAGATCGGCGAGGTCGGTTTCGTCGAAGTTGCTCACGCCCCAGTGGCGGATGAGCCCATCGCGGCGAAGGTCCTCGAAGCCGGCGACCGCCGCGCCGAGATCGGCGCTGGCGCGCCAGTGCAGCAGGTACAGGTCGAGCCGGTCGGTGCCGAGGCGCTCCAGGCTGGCCTCGCAGGCCGCGCGCACACCGGCGCGCGAGGCGTTGTGCGGGAACACCTTGCTGACGAGGAAGAGCTCGTCGCGGCGGCCCGCCATGGCCTCGCCGACGATGCGTTCGGCCTCGCCGTCGCCGTACATCTCGGCCGTGTCGATCAGCGTCAGACCGGCGTCGATGCCGGCGCGCACGGCCGCGATCTCGCGCTCGCGTTCGCGCGGTCTGTCGCCCATGCGCCAGGTGCCCTGGCCTAGTGCGGGGACGCGTTCGCCGCCGGGCAGCTCGACGTGTTTCATGCGTGCGCGCTCGATGAGGGGAGACTGGCCCATTGTACCGGCGCAACCGCGAGCGCCGGGCCGCAGGCGCCGGAGGACCCCGCAGTTGGTCTTCAGGGCGATGCGCAGCGTGCGTGTCGCGGGCGAGACGCTGCGCTCGCACCTGTCGCGGCCGCTGCTGCGCTTCCGGGTGGGCGGGACGGTCGCCCTGCACCTGGTCATGGACGGACTGGTACTGCTGTTCGTGCTGCTCGGGCTCGACGCCGGCGGCGGCCGCCGCGCGGGCGCGCGGCCCGGACCGGGGCGAACGCCCGCCTCAGGTCGCGCCGGCCTCGACCTCGGCGGCCGCCCCGACGGCGGCGAGCAGCGCGCGGATGCCCGCGTCGTCCGCCCGGTCGGCGCGGTGCACCAGCCCGAGCTCGATCGTCCAGGCCGGGTCGAGCAGCTTCAGCCGCCCGTCGTGCGCGGCCTCGCGGGCGTATTGCTCCTCCAGCAGGCCGATGCCCATGCCCGTGCGCACCAGCGCGCGGATCGATTCCTCGCCGTCGATGCGCGTGACCACGTTGGCCTCGGACTCGTGGGCGCCGAGGATGGTGGTCATAACGTGGCGGAACGGGCAGCCCTCGACGCCGGGCCAGATCCAGGGCAGGGCGGCGCGCTCCGCCGGGTCGTCCGGCAGGCGCGCGAGCGCGAAGTCACCGGGTGCCGCGGCCCGCAGGGTGCGCTCGCCGAGCGGCACGCGTGCCAGCGCGGGCTCGGCGATCGGGCCGTAGACGTAGCCGGCGTCCAGCCGGCCGGCGCCCACGTCCTCGATGATGCGCTCGCTCATGCTCGACATGAGCTGGATGATCAGCGGCGGCTCGCCCCGTGCGGCGGCCGCCATCAGGTTGCCGACGTCGAGGTTCTCCGGCGGCGCGTTGAGGCCCAGACGGATCGTGCGCGTGGTGTCGTCCTTGAGCTGCGCTGCCGCCTCGCCGAGCTCGCGCGCGGCGGCCATCACGCGGCGCGCGGCGGGCAGCAGCCGTGCGCCGGCCGGCGTCGGCGCCATGCCCGCGTGGTTGCGCTCGAACAGCCGCAGACCGAGGCGATCCTCGAGCTGGTGCAGGTGGCTGCTGACTGCCGACGGCGTGGTGTGCCGCCGGTGCGCCGCGCGGGTTAGATTGCCCTCCTCGGCGACGAGCAGGAACGACCGAACTTGATTGAAGTTGAGGTTCATGGGTTCGTGCCTCGCGAACGCTGTGACCGTAAATCCCCGATGGCCGGTGATCCGGCGCCTGCCGACAATACCGCAGGCCATGGGTCATCGGGAGAACATCATGGTCGGGAATCGCCAATGCGGCGTTCGTGTTGCGCGAACGCCGGCCGTGGCCGGCCCGGGGCTGCGCGCGGTACTGATCGCGTGGCGCGCCCGCCGGCGCCGCCGGGCCCGGCTGCGCCGCGAGCTGGCATGGCTCGACGATCGGCTGCTGCACGACGCGGGCCTGCGGCGACAGGATCTCGAGCGCGAGGCGCGGCGCCCGTTCTGGCGGGCCTGACCCGCGGCGCCCGCCGACGGCCGTGATTTGTAGGCCCGTCGTCGGAGCGCTACGCTGGGATGTGGAGGAATTCGAACCGCGGGCGGACGAACCTGCCAGCCAACCTTCCGGTGCGCGTGTAGCGGCATCGGCGTCCGGGGGACCTCCGTCGGCAGGGCGGGGCTCCCACCGGGTCTCGCTCGGTCCGCGCGGTGTGTTCCAGCTCAGGGGGTTGTCATGGCAGAGGAGAACAATGATGCACGGCGCCACGGCGGCGCCTTTCTCGCCGAAGGCGTGGGTGTGCTCATCGACCGCATGGCCGGCGTGCTGCGCCGGGATGCGTTCGATGACCTGACCGATGCCGCGATCACGGCGGGCCACTGGGGCCTGCTGGCCGTGGCGGTGCTCGGTTTCCTGATCCAGCTCGTGGCCACGGCGGTGCACGGCTTCTCGGCGTTCGTCGTCGGCGTCGGCTGGCTGATCGCACTGCCGCTATTGCAGTACGTCGCGGTCCAGTTCCTCGACACGACGCGCTCGATGGTCACGAACCAGCGCACGCCGCTGGGCTCGCAGGCGTTCCTGCGCTCGTACGCCCTGGTCGCGCTGGTGGCGGCGATCGTGAGCCTGGTGCTCGCGATCGGTCGCGGCGTCGATGCCGGCAGCCTGCAAGTCTTCGTGTACGGCCTCGGCATGACGGCGCTGTGCGTCGCGACGGCCTGGTTGGCGCTCAATCCGGCGTTGGTCGGTATCCAGGTCAATGCGCGCACCAACGCCGGCGAGGAAGCGATCGGCGTGCTGTCGTTCTTCGTCAAGACGGGCGTGCGGCTGGTGCCGATCTTCTACGGCGTGGCGTTCGCGGTCGGCGCGATTCACGGGATCGTGACGCTGCTCGGCATGGTCGGTGACTCGTCGTACGAGCTCCGCCAGGCCATTCTGGGCGCCGAGCTTGCCGCACCGCTGATGCTCCTGGCGGCGCTGTCACCGTTTCTCGCCTACGTCGGCTTCGTGCTCTACTCGCTGGTGATCGATCTGTTGCGCTCGATCCTGGCCATCCCCGGCAGCCTCGGCGGGGGCAGCGGCGGCGGCGCCAGCAAGAAGAAGGCGGCGGCGTCGCGTCCGGCCCGGAAGAAGCGCGCCTCGGGTGCCGGCGCGTCGAAGAAGAAGTCGAGCGCCACGAGCGGCACCAGCGGCGGCTGATCCATGCCCGCGGGGGCCGGTCGGCGCGCGCCGGCCGGCTCCCGGTGGCCGCAATCCGGCCTGCACGCTCGGGGCTGGCGGCGGGGTGTCATGATGGTCGCCGGGGCGCCGGGTCGCGGGCCGCATCGCGGCGACAGCATCGGCCTCGTGTCCCGGCAGACGACCTGCCTGCTGGCCCCTCCCATCGACTTGCCCGGGCGTGCATCATGCCCGGTCGCTACGTTGCCGCGGGACGGCCTGCCATCCAGTGGCCGGCGCGGCCGGTGGCCTCTCTTGTTCGTCTCCCCCGGCGGCGCCGCCGCCTCCCGGAGGACAGGCCATGGATAATCTGCGCGGGAGCGCCCTGATGGTCGCTTCCATGCTGGGGTTCGCCCTCGAGGATACCTTCATCAAGCAGCTCGCCGAGACGCTGCCGATGGGCCAGGTGCTGGCCCTGCTCGGCTGCGGCGGCGTGGTGTTGTTCGGCGGCCTGGCCCGGCTGAACGGTCGTCCGGTTCTGTCGCGGGCGCTGCTGTCGCGCGCCGTGCTGATGCGCAACGCGGGCGAGATGGTGGGTTCGGCGGGTTTCGTCACCGCGCTCGCGCTGACGCCGCTGTCGAGTGCCGCGGCCATCCTCCAGGCGACCCCGCTGGCGGCGACGCTGGGTGCGGCGCTGTTCCTCGGCGAGGTCGTGGGCTGGCGCCGCTGGACGGCGATCGGCGTCGGTTTCGCGGGCGTGCTGCTGGTCATCCGGCCGGGGTTCGCCGGCTTCGAGCCGGCGTCGCTGTTCGCCGTCGCCGCGGTGGCGGGGCTGGCCCTGCGCGACCTTGCGACGCGGATGGTGCCGGCGGCGGTGGGCAG
>CAZVBX010000066.1:0-17202 GCA_964625925.1 uncultured Ectothiorhodospiraceae bacterium
GGTCGGGCCGGAACGCGATCATGCGCAACAGCGTCATTTCCAGGCCGGTGCGCGGGTCGGGCGCCCAGTTGAGATCGCGCCGGCCGAGCGTCGCGATCTGGTAATAGAGCTGGATGTCCGCCGGATCCACGCGCCCGGCGAGCTCGCGCACGCGCTCGGCGTCGGCCACCGACTCGTCGACCGCCTCGGGCACGGTCTGCGCCAGCGCGAGCTGATGCAGCAGCGACAGCAGCTCGCTGAACACCGGCTCGAAATCGGCCGCGGCCTCGGCCAGCCCGTCGAGTTCGGCCACCAGCGCCGCCGCGTCCTGGCGCGCCACCGCATCGAGCAGCGCAAACAGCCGGTCGCGCGAGAGCGTGCCGAGCATGCCCTCGACGTCGTCGGCGCGCACGGCGCCGTCGCCGAAGGCGATGGCCTGATCGAGCAGCGAAAGCGCGTCGCGCATGCTGCCGGAGGCGGCGCGGGCGATCTGTCCCAGCGCCGGCTCCTCGTAGGCGAGTTCCTCGGCATCCAGTATGCGCTGCAGCTGCCCCACGATGGTGGGCACGGGCATCAGCTTGAGATTGAACTGCAGACAGCGCGACAGGATGGTGACCGGGACTTTCTGCGGATCGGTCGTCGCCAACAGGAAGCGCACGTGCGGCGGCGGTTCCTCGAGCGTCTTCAGCAGCGCATTGAAGCTGTGCTGCGAGAACATGTGCACCTCGTCGATGAGGTACACCTTGTAGCGCCCCCGCGTCGGTGCGTAGGGCACGTTCTCGAGTAATTCGCGCGTCTCGTCGACGCGGGTGCGCGAGGCGGCGTCGACCTCGATCAGGTCGACGAAACGGCCCTCGTCGATCTCGCGGCAGGAGGCGCAATCGCCGCAGGGCTCACTGGAGACACCGTGGGTCTCGCAGTTGAGGCTCTTCGCCAGGATGCGGGCGATGGTCGTCTTGCCGACCCCGCGCGTGCCGGTAAAGAGATACGCGTGATGCAGCCGGCCGCTATCGAGCGCGTTGGCGAGCGCACGCCGGACATGATCCTGGCCGACCAGTTCGGGGAAACCGCGGGGGCGCCACTTGCGCGCGAGGACTTGGTAGCTCATGGGGCTCGCGAACCGGCGACGAGGCAAGCGGCCATTATAGCGTCCAGGGACGGGGCGCGTTGGCCGTGTTGCGAATGGGGCGCGCCGCGCAGCGCGTAGGCGGCGCCCCACGCCCGCCACACCCCGGCGCCCGAAGATCGCTACTGCCGCTGCTCCCTTCCGGGCCTGACGGGGTTCGCAGCGTTTCGTCGCGGGGGGACGGACGCGGGCCACCATCGAACCGGCCGCATGTGCGGTCGGTCCACACAGTCTAAACGGCCAGGCGCCCCCGGCCAACCGTTGACCACGCGCATGACCGAGCGGTCTGCCATCTGGGACCGGCTAGGCCGCAAACAAACCAGTCAACCACCCCAAACCTCGACGGTTCGCGGGCTGTGCCCGCTCCTACCGTTCCACGGGCAAGGCGTTCCCAGGCGCAATGTAGGAGCGGCCATCGGCCGCGAACGAACCCGGCAACCACTCGAAACCTCGACGGTTCGCGGGCAGTGCCCGCTCCTACCGTTCCGCGCGCAAGGCGTTCGCAGGGGCAATGCAGGAGCGGCCACCGGCCGCGAACGAACCGGGCAACCACCCCAAACCTCGACGGTTCGGGAGCAATGCCCGCTCGTTGTATCGTGCCCAGGCGTGTCGCGGTCGCTGGCGGATGCCGGTCGGTCTCGAGGCCGGATTGCCGGCCGTCGCGAGCCAGCCGATCATGGAACCCGGGTCCCAGCGGCGGGCGGACAATGAGGGCGGCGGATCACCGCCGTTGCGATTGCGTGGAATGGCGCCGGGAGGCACGTCCGTATGAACTTCACCCCCGTCTCGTACGCGCTGCTGGCGCTGGCCATTGTCAGCGAGATCCTGGGCACGTCCGCCCTCAAGGCATCCGACGGCATGACCCGTCTGGTGCCCGCTATGATCGTGGTCGGCGGCTACGCCCTGGCGTTCTATCTGCTGGCGCTCACCCTCAAGACCCTACCGGTCGGCTTCGTCTACGCGATCTGGGCCGGGCTCGGCGTCGTGGGCGTGGCGCTGGTCGGGGTGACGGTGTTCGGCGAGGCGATGACGGTCACCAAGACCGCCGGCATGGCCCTGATCGTCGCCGGCGTCGTGCTGGTGCACGTGGGCACGGGCTGACGCGCACTCACTAGTGCCCTTTAACGCACAACATCGGATTTTCGCCGGCCCTCGCGGCGGCTGGCGGCGTTGCGCCTCCTCGCCATAGGGTGCGCTATGACTCGTCGGCGCGCCTTGCCAGCCACCACGATGCCTCGCCGAAAATCTCGACGTTGTGCGTTAAAGGACACTAGGACGCATTCGCGCTCAGCATCTCGACCACGTCGTCGTCCTCGACCTGGTCGAAGCGCTGGAAGTACTGCCCGACCGCGGCAAAGAACGCCGGCTTCTGCAGACAAATCACCTCGTCGGCCTCTTGCGCGAGCCGCTCCACCGTATCGGGCGGGGCCACGCCCAGCGCGACCACGAGCCGCTCGGGACCCTTCGCGCGGACCAGGCGCAGGGCGGCCAGCAGGGTCGCGCCGGTGGCCGCACCGTCGTCGACCACGACCACCGCGCGCCCCGCGGGATCGATCGGCGGGCGCACGGGTGAGTAGCGTCTACGGCGCTCGCGCAGGCGCTCCAGCTGCCGGTCGGCCTCGGCCCGCAGGTCCCGATCGGCATCGAGCGGCTTGCCCGAGCGCAGCTCGACCTCGCCGTTCTCGTCGATTGCGCCGATGGCGAATTCCGGATTGCCGGGCGCACCCAGCTTGTGCACCAGGACCACGTCGAGCTCGCCCTGCAGTTCATCGGCGATGACCCGCCCCATGGGCGCACCACCGCGCGGCACCGCCAGGACCAATGGCGCTTGATCGCGCAAATGCGTCAGGCGTTCGGCGAGCTGGCGTGCAGCGTCTTCGCGATCGCGAAACATATGCGTGCTCCTTTGACTTGCGCGCGCTCTACGGAGCGGTCGCTTCGGCGGCCGACCGGCCCGCCTGCAGGGCCCGGATGGCATCGGCGACCAGCGGCTGCACCGAGACGGTCTCGACGCGCTCGTCCGCGCGGTCCTCCATGCGCGGATCGAGGCTGTCGGTGACCAGCAGGCGGTCGTGCTCGCCCGCGAGCAGCAGCTCCTCCGCGCCCGGGGTGAACAAGCCGTGCGTGACGGCCGCAATCACCGGGTCGGCGCCCTGCGCGGCGCCGGCGCGCAGGGCGCGGCGGAGGGTCGTGCCGGTCGCGACCATGTCATCGACCACGACGGCCGCGCGGCCGCTGATCTCGCCCACGACCGCCTCGCCGCGGACGCCGCTGTCGTCGCGGTATTTCTCCAGGAAGGCGCCGGCCGGTTCCGCACCGGTGCGCGCCGACAGCATCGCGCGCAGCGCGCCCGCCCGCTTGACGCCGCCTGCGTCCGGCGAGACCACCGTGAGCGGGCGCTGCTGGGTGTGGCGCAACACGGCCTCGCCCAAGGGACGCCGCGCGTCGAGATGCTCGGTCGGACAACGAAAGGCGTTCTCGAACGCCGCCGGGTTGTGTACCTCGAGCGCCACGACGCGGTCGACACCCATGGCCTCGAGCAGCTCGGCGACGTAACGGCTGGTTACCGGATCGCCGGGCGAGATGCGCCGGTCCTTGCGCGCATACGGCAGGTAGCGCGCCAGCAAGGTGATGCGACCGGCACCAAGGTCGCGTAGCGTGGCGATGAAGAAGCCGAGCCGGCAAAGCTTGTCGTTGACGCTCAGGCCGGGCTCACCATCGAGCGCCTGCAGCACGTAGACATCGCGCTCGGCAACGCTCGCCAGCGGCCGCAGCCTGTGCTCGCCGTCGTCGAACACCCGCGCTTCCAGCGCGGCGAGCGTCGTCCCCAGTGCCGCCGCCACGCCCTCGGCGAAGGCGGGTCTGGCGTCGAGACTGAACAGGCACGCTTGCCCTTCCATACTGCGCCCCGTGCGTCGTGGTCGATGCCGCACACGCTCGATTTGAATATCGTATAGCCCTCGGCACAATGCCAGCCTCGCACGGTGTGGCCCTTACCCACGCCGACCGCATTGGATCGGACACGTGGAGAAGCAGATGCCAAAGGTCGTTTTCAACATCCCCGCGCAGCAGATCGAGGTCGACGTGGACCCCGAACGCGTGCAGCAGTGGCACGGCATGGGCATTCCCCAGCGCAACGAAGATGTCGAGTCGCTGCTATGGGAGATTAGCGAGCGCCTGCAGTGGCAGTACGAGTTGCGCTGATTACGACCATGCGGCGACGCACTCAGGACACGGTCGGGACCGCATGGCGCGATGCGGCTCAGTCGCCTCGAGGCAGCGCGTAGGCGATGACCGAGTCGCCCTCCTGGGTCCCGAGCGAGCCATGGCCCCCGGCGACGACGAGCAGGTACTGGCGACCGTCCTGCTCGTAGGTCATCGGCGTTGCCTGGCCACCGGCCGGCAGCCGGTCCTGCCACACCTTGCGTCCCGAGGTGACGTCGTAGGCGCGCACGTAACGGTCCAGGGTGCCGCTGATGAAGGCGACGCGGCCGGCCGTCATCACCGGCCCGCCGAGATCGGGCACGCCCATCTCGAAGGGGAACGGCAAGGGCGCGAGATCGCGCACGGTGCCGTTGACGCGCAGATAGGCGATTTCGCCGCTGCGCAGATTGGCGCCGGCGACATAACCCCACGGCGGCGCCTGGCACGGCAGCCCCAGCACCGACAGGAAGGGATTGAGCTCGACCGCAAACGGCGCGCCGTAGTTCTCACCCAGGCCGGGCTGGCCCTCGGAGACGAGATTCGCCTGCGGGTCCTCGCGCGGCACGAGCCGGTGGATGAAGGCGAGATAGGCCGGCGTGCCGAATAGGATCTGGCGTTCCGGATCGACCGCCACCCCGCCCCAATTGAACACACCGAAATTACCCGGATGCACGAGCGTGCCATTGGTCGACGGCGGGGTCCACGGGCCACGGTATTCGAGCTTGTGGAAGGCGATGCGGCAGCCGAGCTGATCGAACATCGTCACGCCCCACATGTCGCGGCCCTCGACCGGATCGGGCGCGAAGCTGAGCGCCGACGATGGCTGGGTGGGCGCCACCCGGTCACCCCGCGCCGCGCCCTGGGGCGCGGGCTCCTCCTCCACCGGCACGACGGGCTCGCCGTTGCGCCGATCGAGCACGAAGACGTCGCCCTGCTTGGTCGCCTGCACCAACGCCGGCACCGTCTCGCCGTCGATCTGGAGGTCGAGGAGGGTCGGCTGCGCCGGCACGTCCATGTCCCAGATGTCGTGGTGCACGGCCTGGAAGCTCCATTCGACCTGCCCGGTCTCCAGCGACAATGCCGTAACCGACGAGGCGAAGCGCTCCATCGCCGGACTGCGATTACCGCCCCACTGGTCGGGCGAGGACGTCCCGAGCGGCACGTAGACCAACCCCAGCTCGGGGTCGACGCTCATGATCGACCACGAGTTGGGCGAGTTGTGCGTATAAGTCTCGTCGGGCCCGATCGGCTCGGTCTCGCCCGGATTACCCGAATCCCAGTTCCAGACCAGATCGCCGCTGTTCGCGTCGTAGGCGCGGATGACGCCGGACGGGTCCGCCACCGACACGTTGTCGTTGATGGCGCCGCCGACGACGATCAGGTTCTGCGTCACCACGGGCGGCGACGTCGAGTAGTAGAAGCCCTGCTTCACCACCGGCATGCCCTGCCACAGATTGAGCTGGCCGCCCTCGCCGAAGCCGCTGCAGATTCGGCTGTTATCGGCATCCAGCGCGATCAGCCGTGCGTCCGCCGTCGGCATGAACACGCGCCGCTTGCACGGCGCGTCCTCGGGCGCGTTGGGGCGCTCGTGGTAGGACACCCCGCGGCAGGTCTGATGCTGCCGATTGGTATTGACCGGCACCTCGGGATCGAAGCGCCAGCGCTCCTGGCCGCTGGCGGCATCGAGCGCGATCACGAGGCTATGGGGTGTGCATAGATAAAGCGTGTCGTCGATCTTGAGCGGCGTGACCTCATAGGTCGTCTCCGCCGGATCGCCCGGCCGGCGCGTATCCCCGGTGCGATAGTGCCAGACCCGCTCCAGGTCGATCGCGTTACCCGGCCTGATCTGCTCGAGCGGCGAATAGCGGTCGCCGAAGCGCGTGCGCCCGTAGGCATGCCACTCGCCCGCCGGCACGCCCAGGTAATCGCCCGGCCGATCGAGCACGGCGTCCCGTGGCAGCGTGCCGGTGCGGTCGTTGGTGGGGGTGAAGAAGGAGGCGCCGGCGACGACGACCGCAATCAGTACGGTCGCGGTCAGCACGACACCGGCGCCGCGCAACGCGGTCGGCGCCCGGCGCTCGCCCGCGCCGTCCAGCGCGCGCGTGATCCAGGGCGTGAGCAGCCAGAGCCCCAGCAGCACCAGCACGTCGCCGCGCGGGGCGTATTGCCACCAGTCCAGGCCGACCTCGTAGAGCGACCAGACCACCGTGCCCAGGAGCACCGCCGCGTAGAGCCAGAGCGCCGCCGGGTGGCGGCAGACCAGCAGCGCAGCGCAGATCACCAGCGCCACGCCGGCGATCGCGTAGTACCCGCTGCCGCCGAGCACGACCAGCCAGGCGCCGAGCCCGAGGAGCACGAAGCCCAGAAGCGCCAGCACGATCCCGGTCAACCACAGGATCGCGCCGCTGCCGTTTCGCGCCATGTCGCCTCCTTACGCCATCGCCGTGTCCGGTCAGCGCGGCGCCGCAGCCACCCGCACGCGGCCGAGCCGGGCTGCGGACCGGCACGAGCGCTCTCCTGAGGGTAGCCATCTTGGGGCGTGCGCGAAGCGGTCAGCTCAATTGCCGCCGTAACGCCGCATCAGCTCGAGGGTCTCGTTGCTGACGTGGTGCTCGATGCCCTCGGCATCGATGCGCGCCGTTTCTTCGGACACGCCCAGGGCAAGCAGGAAGCGCAGCACGACCGCATGGCGCTCGCGCGAGCGCTCGGCCATGCGCCGGCCGTCGTCGGTGAGATGCAGCGGGCGGTAGGGTTCGCTGGTCACCAGCCCGCGCTCGCTCAGGCGCCCGATCATCTTGGCCACGGTGGCCTGGCGCACGTCCATGCGCCGGGCGACCTCGGCGGCGCGAGCCTCGCCGGTGGCATCGACCAGATCGGCGATCAGCTCGACATAGTCCTCGATCAGCTCGGTCTCGTGCACCTGCCGCACGGTGGCGTGCTGGCGCGCGTGTGTTGCCGCCGGAAGCATCTCGTCGGGGCGGTCCTCGGCCGATAAGGGGCCGGTTCGGTATCGGTACGTGTCGGTCATAGCGCGTTGATAACGGAATACCGCGGCCATGACAAGAAATCAGCCCCGCGGTGTTCTAGGGCCTGTTAACCCTTCCCGCGGTCGTCGCGTTGTGGCCCCCAATCCGGGCCCCGCAAGGCGCGAGGAGCGAGTGTAGCGGCACTACACGAGTGACGAGCAACGCAGCGCGGCCCGGATTGCGGGCCATAACCCTTCGGGGCGGGGCCTGTGTGCCGCCGCGGCGATCGCGGGAAGGGTTAACAGGCTCTAGGCTTTTGGGCAGCAGCCGCTGGCTGCCGAACGTCTCTTGCTGGTACCTGCCTCGTACGGTGTCCGCCGCGGCCAGGCGCGCGCTTGCAGCGCACGGTGGGGGTGCACCGCAGCGCGGCCGGTTGGCGAGACGGCACAGCGCCGCCCGGGCGTGGCACGAGCCAGCGTGATGACGAACGTCGTGCGAGCCGGGACGGCCAGAGGTCTGTGACCCAGGGCCGCCCTTGCTCAGCCGCCGAGTCCGAGGATGACTCCCTGGACCGCCGGAACGTCCGGCTGCGTCAGACGTTCCCCAGCCGGACTCGCTGCATCGGGCCGACCGCGCGTCCGGGGGCGCGAGTGCATGCGAGGCGACCGGAGCGCGCGAGATGGAACTCGACCCGATCCTGCTGTCGCGGATCCAATTCGCCTTCGTCGTGTCGTACCACGCCATTTTCCCGGCCTTCACCATCGGGCTGGCGAGCTACATCGTCGTGCTCGAAGCGCTCCATTTTCGCACCGGCAACCCGCACTGGGACACGCTGGCGAAATTCTGGACGCGGATCTTCGCCGTGGTGTTCGCCATGGGGGTGGTGTCCGGCATCGTCATGGCGTTCCAATTCGGCACCAACTGGAGCGCATTCTCCTACGCCACCGCGAACGTGCTCGGCCCACTGCTGAGCTACGAAGTCCTCACGGCGTTCTTCCTGGAGGCCTCGTTCCTGGGCGTGCTGCTGTTCGGGCGCGACCGCGTGTCGCCCGGAACGCACCTGTTCTCGGCGGCCATGGTAGCCATCGGCACGCTCATCTCGGCCTTCTGGATCCTCTCGGCCAATAGCTGGCTGCACACCCCGACCGGCTTCGAGCTGCGCGGCGATATCTTCCACGTGATCTCCTGGCGCGAGGTCATCTTCAATCCCTCGTTCCCCTACCGCTTCGCGCACATGACGCTCGCCTCGTTTCTCACCGGCGGCTTCGTCGTCGCCGGCGTGAGCGCGTGGTACCTGCGGCGCGGGCGCGCGGTGGAGGAGAATCGGCGCGCCCTGTCGATGACGCTGTGGCTGCTGGCCGTGCTCGCGCCGGTGCAGATCGTCGTCGGCGACCTGCACGGCCTGAACACCCTGGAGCACGAGCCGATCAAGATCGCCGCGATGGAAGGCAACTGGGAGCGCCAGAGCTATGCGCCCCTGACGCTCGTCGGCTTCCCCGACGAACAGGCGCAGGAGAACCACTACGCGCTCGAGGTGCCGGGCCTGGCCAGCTTGATCCTGACGCACCATTGGGATGGCGTAATCCCCGGGCTGACCGAGGTGCCGCCGGCCGAGCGCCCGCCGGTGGCGATCGTGTTCTGGGCCTTCCGCATCATGGTCGCGCTCGGGGTGCTCATGCTCGGCTTCGCTTGGTTCAGCCTCTGGCTGCGCTGGCGCGGCGGGCTGTATTCGGCGCCGCACTTCCTGCGCGGGCTCACCTGGATGATCCCGGCGCCGTTCGTCGCGATGATCGCGGGCTGGTTCGTCACCGAGATCGGGCGCGCGCCGTGGCTGGTCCACCGCATGATGTCGCATGCCGAAGGCGTCACACCGTCGCTGACCGGCGGTATGGCGCTGACGACGCTGATCGGCTACCTCTTGGTGTACGCGGTCGTATTTCCGTCGGGCATCTATTACATGCTGCGCATCATCCGCCACGGACTCGAGGCCGACGCGCGGCCGAGCGAGGAGCAGCGGCACCAGCAGCCGATGCGGCCCGTCTCTGCTGCGGGCGGGCCGGAATAACGGGAGACGCAGCCGCAGCGCGCCTACAACGCGAACCACAAGCCTAGGGATGGGCCCATGGTACTGATCGAGCTGACGGGCATTTGGGCGATCGTCGTTGCGTTCGCCGTGGTGATGTACGTCCTGATGGACGGCTTCGATCTCGGTCTGGGGATTCTCTTCCCTTTCGCGCCGGACGAGCAGGCGCGCGACGTCATGATGAACTCGGTCGCGCCCATCTGGGACGGCAACGAGACGTGGCTGGTGCTCGGCGGTGTCGGCCTGCTGGCGGCCTTCCCGCTGGTCTACGCCGTATTCCTGCCCGCGCTCTACCTGGGCGTATTCCTGATGCTTGCGGGGCTCATCTTCCGCGGCGTGGCCTTCGAGTTCCGCTTCAAGGCACGTCGCTCGAGACCGTCCTGGAATCGCGCCTTCGCCGGCGGCTCCGCGCTCGCCGCCTTCGCTCAGGGCGCCGTCGTGGGCGCCTACATCGAGGGGTTCGAGACCCAGGGGGCCACCTATGTCGGCTCGGCGCTGGATTGGGTCACGCCGTTCACGGTAATCACCGGCCTGGGTCTGATCGCCGGCTATGCGCTCCTCGGCGCCACCTGGCTCATTCTCAAGACCGAGGGCCACGTCAACGATTGGGCCTACCGTGTTTCGCCGTACCTGCTGGCTATCGTGCTCGCGGTGTTCGTGATCATCAGCGTCTGGACGCCGATCATCGACGAGCACGTGCGCGATCGCTGGTTCGGCACCTTCGGCGTGTTGTGGATCCTGCCGGCCCTCGCCCTGCTGTTCGCGCTACTGCTCTGGCGGGCCCTGCGTCAGCGCCGCGACGGCATCCCTTTCTTCGCGACCATGGGCATCTTCATATGCACCTATCTGGGCCTGCTGGTCAGTAAATGGCCCTACGTGGTGCCGCCCGACCACACCCTCCGGGACGCGGCCGCGGCGCCGAATTCGCAGCTGTTCCTGCTGCTCGGCGTGCTGTTCGTGATCCCGATCATCCTGGCCTACACCGCGTGGACCTACTGGGTCTTCCGCGGCAAGGTGCGCGTGGGCGAGGGCTATCACTGATGGCCGCCGGAAGCGCCGATTCCGGTCAGCGCGAGCGCGCACGCTGGCTCAACGCGCATGCGCGCCCGGTCGCCGGCTGGCTGGCGCTAGCCGCCGGGGGCGGGCTGGCGGCCGGCGCCGCCGTCATCGCCCAGGCCGGCCTGATCGCCGCGATCGTGTCCGCGGCGGTCATCGACGGTCGCGGGCTGGGCGCACTCACGATGCCCTTCGCCGCCCTCGTCGGCGCCATCGCCGTCCGTGCGCTCGGGGACTGGGCGCGCCAGACCGCCGGGGAGGCGGCCAGCAAGCGCGTCCGCCGGCGAATACGCATGCGGCTGATCGATCACCTCGGCGCCATCGGGCCGGTGCGCCTGGCGGGCGATCACAGCGCGGCGCTGGCGAATCAGGCGCTGGAGCAGGTGGATGCCCTCGAGGGCTACTTCGGCCGCTTCCTGCCCCAGCTCGCCCTGGCCATCGGGCTCCCGGCGGCCATGCTGGCGGTCGCATTCACCCTCGACTGGGTCGCCGGCCTGCTCCTGCTCGCGGCACTGCCCCTGATCCCCGTATTCATGGCCCTGGTCGGCGCCGGCGCCGCGGATCGCAGCCGCGGGCAGCTCGACGCGCTGGCGCGGTTGTCGGGCCACTTCCTCGATCGCGTCCGCGGGCTGGCCACGCTCCGATTGTTCGGACGCGGCGACGATGCCGTGGCCGAGGTCGCGCAGGCGGCCGATCAGTACCGCCAGCACAGCATGCGGCCGCTGCGGCTGGCATTCCTGTCGTCGGCGGTGCTCGAGTTCTTCGCCTCAGTCGCCATGGCGGCGGTCGCCATCTACGTCGGCTTCGCTCTACTGGGGTACTTCACATTTGGCCCGGCGGGCGAAATGACGCTGTTCTCCGGGCTGTTCCTGCTGCTGCTGGCGCCCGAGCTGTTCCAGCCGTTGCGGCTGCTGGCCCAGCATTATCATGATCGTGCCAGCGCGCTGGCCGCGGCCGGCCCGCTTACGGCCACGCTGGCGCGCCCGACCCAGGCGGTCCCCGTCCCGCGCAAGGCGCGGCGCAATATGCGGGCAGCCGCCGTGACGCTGGACTCGGTCACCGCCGCCCACCCCGGTCGCGGTCGAGTGATTGAGCAGGCCAACGTGCAGATCCGTCCGGGCGAGCGCATCGCACTGGCCGGCCCCTCGGGGTCGGGCAAGTCGACGCTGTTGCAGCTCATGGCCGGCTTCATCGCACCCGAGGCGGGCCGCATTACGATCGACGGCGAGCTACCGGGCGTGCCGGGGCGCGCGGGCTGGATCGGCCAGCGCCCCTTTGTGCAGCAAGCCTCGATCGCCGACAACATCCTGCTGGGCCGTCCCTGGGCCGCACGCGCGGACGTCGAAGAGGCCGCCCGGCGGGCGGGCGTGCTCGAATTCGCCGCTCAGCTGCCGGCGGGCCTGGACAGCCGGATCGGCGAGCGCGGCCGCGGGCTCTCCGGCGGTCAGGCGCAGCGCGTCGCCATTGCCCGCGCGCTGCTGTCCGATGCGCCCTTGCTGCTGTTGGACGAACCCACGGCGCACCTCGACGCGGTCGCCGAACGCCGCGTGCTGGAGGCGCTCAAGCGCTTGGCCTCGACCGGGCGCACGCTGGTCATTGCCACCCATCACCCGGCCGCGCGCGCGATGGCCCACAGGGTCGTCATCCTGCGCGAGGGCCACACCGTGGATGCGGGCGCCCGTGCGTGAGCTCGCCCCCTATCTCGACCTGCTGCGGGCACGCCGCGGGCGTCTCGCCGCGGGCGTCGCGCTGATGCTGGCAACGGTGCTGTGCGCGGTCGGCCTGCTGGCGCTCGCGGGCTGGTTCATCACCGCCACCGGCATCGCCGCCGCGCTCTGGGGCGCGGCGGCGGGTGCGCACCTCGGCATCCATGTCCCCGGAGCCGGCATTCGCGCCTTCGCGCTCGGGCGCACGGTCTCGCGCTACTGCGAGCGCCTGCATACCCACGACACGGCACTGCGGCTGCTGGCCGACCTGCGGACTCGGGTGTTCGCCCGGCTGGCGCACCTGGATCCCGCGAGCTTGGCGCGACTGCGGCCGGCCGAGCACCTGCACCGGCTCACCGCCGGTGTCGACGCCCTGGACAACCTCTATCTGCGCGCCTTGGCGCCGCCGGCGATCGCCCTGCTGGGCATCGGCGCTTTGGGCGCATTGCTGGCGGCATTCGCCCCCTCGATCGCGCTGACGGTCAGCGGCTCGCTACTGGCCACCACACTGGCCGTGACGCTGATTGCAGCGGCTTTGGGCGCGCGCGTCGGCGCGCGCATTGCCCATCGCTCCGAGGCACTGCGCGCGCACCTGATCGACACCCTCTCCGGCCTGGCCGAGCTGCGCTGCCTGGGCACGCTGGCCGATCAGCGCGCCCACCTGGACCGCATGGACCGGGCACTGACCGACGACCGCCAGCGCCTGGGACAGCTCAGCGCGCTGGGGCCGTCCGTTGTCACGCTGGCGGTCCAGCTCATCGCCGCGCTGGCACTGTTCATGGGCGTCGGCCTGTACCAGGCCGGCGCGATCACCGGCCCCGTGCTGGCCTTGATGCCGCTGGCCGTCATCGCGCTGGGCGAGGCCCTGTCGGGGCTGCCGAGCGCGTTCGTGGAGCTGGGCCGCACCCGGGCCGCCGCCCGCCAGGTGAACGAGCAAAGCGCTACCCGCCCGTTAGTGCGCGAGCCGGTGCAACCGGCGCGGGCGCCCCCGCGCAACGACCTGGCGCTGCAACGGGTTAGCCTGCGCAATGCCCCCGGCGCCGAACCGGTGCTGCAGCACGCAGCGCTGAGCGTGAGCGAGCGCGAGACGGTCGCCGTGGTCGGCCCTTCGGGCGCCGGCAAATCCACGGTCGCGGATCTCTGCGCCCGCATGATCGATCCCGACAGCGGTTGCATCCGGCTGGGCGGCGTCGATCTGCGGCGCCTGCGATTCGCCCAACTGCGCCAGCGGGTGAGCTATCTCACGCAGCACAGCGAACTGTTCGCGGACACGGTCGCGGGTAACCTGCGAATCGCGCGCCCGGACGCCGACGAGAGGGCCTTGCGCGATGCCCTCGCGGTCGCCTGCCTGCACGAGGACGTCGCCCAGATGCCGGATGGGCTGGATACCTGGGTGGGCGAGAGCGGGCTGCAGCTCTCGGCGGGACAGGCGCGCAGGCTGGTGCTGGCGCGCGTGATCCTGCACGACGCCCCGGTCGTGATCCTGGATGAGCCCCTGGCCCACCTCGACGAGGATACGGCGGCCGAGCTGCGTCAGCGGCTCGACGTGTGGCTGCAGCGCCGCACCGCCCTGGTGCTCGGTCCGCGGGCGGGCGTGCTCCCGAGTGCGGACCGCCTCCTGCGCATCGCCGACGGACGCTTCGCCCGCGCCTGACACGAATGCGGCCGCCGCGGGCCGAGCGCTGGGTTACGGCTCCAGCGGGTCGTTGGGGGGCCGGGCATGGCCATGCTCGCTCGAGCAGCGGGCATGGTCGCCCAGGGCCTCGAGCACCCGGCAGTCGGTGACGCGGCCGCCGGAGCATTCGCTCAGCATCCGGTCGAGTTCGCCCTCGAGCTGCTGCAGCAGCTCGATGCGACGCCGCACGAGTTCGCGATGACGGCGTACGATGGCGTCGATTTCCGCGCACGATCGGCTCGAATCGCCCGCAAGATCGAGCAATTCGCGAATCTGCTCGGTCGCGAAGCCGAATTCGCGCGCGTGGCGGATGAAGTGCAGCCGGCGCGCCGCTCGGGCATCGTAGCGCCGCTGCCCACCGGCCGTGCGGCCGCTCGGCGCAAGCAGCCCCTGGTGCTCGTAGTAGCGCAGGGTCTGCACGTGAATGCCGGCCCGGCGGGCGAGCTGGCCGATGGTCAGTTGCTGATCGTCGGGCATGATCGAAGCTTCAGTGCCTGTAGGTTCATCGTGCGCGCCGGACTGGAGCGGGGCAAGTCCCACGGCCCGCTCACCCGGCGCCCAGGGCGCGCAGGAATGTCCAGGCCGCGACAGAGAGGAGCAGCACGCCGGTCACGCGGCCGAGCAGCTGCTGGCGGCGGCGCAGCGTGGCGACGGCCCGGCCGGAGAACGCCAACGCCACCAGCAGGTACCAGGCGCCGTCGATGGACATGGCCGTAAGCGCCAGGATCGCGCTGTCGCGCAGACTGGTTTCGGGGGCGACGAACTGGCTGAACAGCGCCAGGAAAAAGACCGCGATCTTGGGATTGAGCAGCGCGATGTTGAAGCCGTCGCGCAGCGCGCTCGACCAATCGACGGGCGAGTCCACGTCGGCCGGCGCCTCGTCGCCGCGCAATGCCCCGATACCGAGCCAGGCCAGATACGCCGCACCGCCGATGGCGACGGTCCGGTAGGCGATTGGATGGGCGGCGAATACGGCGGCGAGGCCGAGCACCGTCAGAACGGCGTAGAGGCCGACGCCGATGGCATGCGCCAACGCCGCGGCGATCCCCGGTCGGCGGCCGGCGATAGCATGGCGGACGACCACCAGCAGGCTCGGCCCCGGCGAGGCCGCGCCCAACGCGCACACGGCCGCGACGGACAGCCAGGCGCCGAAGGTCATGGCGCCGCGCTCCCGGCGGCCATGCGCAGGCAGGGCTCGGGCGCGCCATGGGTTCCGCCGCGCGGGCCGGAGCGGTAAGCTATTACTACGGTCGCAGGCAAACGCACGGGTCGCACCCTCGCATGATGGTGGAGCTCCCCGAAATCACCGAACTCGACGGCACGCTGCGGCGCGCCCCGAACGGATGGTACTGGTCGGACGGCGCGCCGGAACCGCGTGTGCGCGATCTGGTGCTCGAGGAGCTGGCGCCGAATTGGCGCTGCGTACGCTTCGCCCAGCGCACCTGGGTGGAAATCCCCACCGACTGGCGCTTCCGCGTCGAGCACGCCGAGCTGCGCCGGGCGGTGAGCGAGCTGGTGCGAGACTACTCCACCATCGGTGCCATCCGCGACGATGGCGCGGCCTCGGTCATCGGCCGCGGGCAGATGCGCTCCGGTTACCGCGTGCCGCTGCGGGCCTGGGAGCTCATCATGCAGCAGCCGATCGGGGCCACCTGGGACCCGGCCGACGACGCCGACATCCGCGCGCATGCGCGCGCCCTCGGCTGCCACGAGCCCACCCACGGCGGCCCGCTGGCGACCTGAGCCGCAGCCGCTGCCCGCCCCGGGGCGCAGCGCAGCGCGTTCCCCTGCTACGCTCGACCAAGACAGGGTCTTTGGGCCGGGTGCGCAATGCCGGACGGCGTCACGGTTTTCGGCGGTACGGGTTTTCTCGGCCGCGCCCTCGTGCGGACGCTCGCGAATCACGGCCACTCGGTGCGCGTGGCCGCGCGGCGGCCGCACGCCCCCGCGGGCGTGCCAGCGGACCGGATCACGCTTTGCAGCGCCGATATCCGCGACAGCGCGTCCATCGACCGCGCGCTGAACGGTACCGCAAGCGTGATCAACGCCGTCAGCCTGTACGTCGAGCCACGTACCGGCCCCACGTTCGAGGAGGTGCACGTCCAGGGCGCCCGGCGGCTGGCGCGGCACGCCCGCGCGGCCGGGGTCGAGCGGCTGATCCATATCTCCGGCGTCGGCGCCGATTCCCGGTCCCCGTCGCGTTACATCCGCGCGCGCGGGGGCGGCGAGCAGCGCGTGCGCGAGGCGTATCCGGAGGCCACGATCCTGCGCCCGACCGTGCTGTTCGGCCCCGGCGACGCGTTTCTCCAGGCGATCGACGCCGTCACGCGCGCGCCGGTGGTGCCGCTGTTCGGCGACGGCAGCACTCGTCTGCAACCGACGCATGTCGACGACGTCGCCGCCGCCGCCGGCGAGCGTGCGCTGGCGCTGCCCGAGACGGCGGGCCGCAGCTTCGAGCTCGGGGGCGCCTCGATCCTGTCCTATCGTGATATCGTCGCCCGGGTGCTCGCGCATCGTCGGCGGCGGCGCCCGCTGATGCCGCTGCCGTTCGGCACCTGGCGCGTGCTGGCGCAAGCGCTGGCGCCCTTGCCCTCCCCCCCACTGACCCGTGACCAGGTCGAATTGATGGCGCTCGACAACGTCGCCGACCCTCAAACCCCGGGCTTCACCGAGCTCGGCATTGCGCCGCGCAGTCTCGAGCAGGCGCTGGCCGAAAGCCTGCGCCCGGCGTCCGCATCGTCCGCGCGCGAGACATGAGCACCCTGCTGCTGAACCTGCGCGGCGTGCCCGACGACGAGGCCGACGACGTCCGCGAGCTCCTCCAGACGCACGGCATCGCCTTTTTCGAGACGCCGCCGAACCGCTGGGGGGTCACTGCCGGGGCGATCTGGCTCAGCGACGATGACCGGGCCCCGGAGGCGGCCGAGCTGCTGGCGCAGTATCAGCGCCAGCGCCGCGAGCAGGCCCACGCCGAGCAGGCACGTCAGCGCGCCGCGGGCACGGCGGAGACGCTCGCCGGCAAGGTCAGCCGGCGGCCGCTGGCGTCGACCGTGTACCTGCTGATCGTCGCCGGTTTGATCTATTTCACGGTTCGGCCCTTCTTCGATCTCGCCCAGTAGGCGCCGGCGCCGGACCCTGCCACGATCCGCCTCGAACCGATCGGCTCATTACAACGCGCGCCTACGCCTCCGGCCGCAGCCCGGGGAAATGCAGCCCGCTTCGCTGCCTCCCACCGGCGAGCCACAGCGGGTGACGCAATCCGCGCGTGGCGGATGAGCCCGAGCGGCGCGAGGAATCGCATGACCGGCCCCGACATCGATGCAATCGCACGCGCGCCGGCCGGCGCCCGGCCGGCGTGAGGCTCGCCGGCCCCCGTGCACTGCGCCGGCGCACGCCCCGGGCGGCGG
>CAZVBX010000067.1:0-17133 GCA_964625925.1 uncultured Ectothiorhodospiraceae bacterium
CGTACAGGATCAGCGCCGCGCCCGCGACCGCCAGGGCCGCCGGCCAGAGGGTCCGGTGCTGACGGATCCCGGCGGCGATGCAGGCGGCCGTGAGGCTCGCGAAGCCGGCGATCGCGCCGGCCCACACTGTGTCGTCGAGCGCGAGTCCGACCCCGAGCGCCGCCAGCAGCCCCGTGGCGGCCAGCACGCCGTAGCAACTCAGCAGGGCGAGCGACAGGCTCGCCACGCCCATCCATCCGCGACGCCACAGGGAGCGGGCCAGCCGGCGCGGGTCGAGGCGGCGCAGCCACTGGCGCAGCTTCGCCGGCGGTCGCGGGCCGCGCCGCATCGAGACCTCGACCGAGGCGGCATCGAAGCTGGCGGCGATCTCGCGGGTCTGGGCGCTGGGGCTGTGCGCGAAATAGTCGATGCGGCGAACGATCGCGACATCCTCGAATCCGGCGTCGCGGAACAGGGCGAGAAAATCCTCCTCGATCGTGGCGCCGACCACGCACTCCACCCACAGCCGCGGGTCGGTGTGGCAGTCGACCGTCACCGGCCGCTGGATCACGACATCGGCGATCTGAACCCGCCCACCGGGCCGCAGCACGCGAAACATCTCGGCGACGGCGCGGCGTTTGTCCGGAACCAGATTGAGCACGCCGTTGCTGGTGATGCTGTCGACGGACGCATCGGCCAGTGGCAAGGCCTCGGCTGACCCCTGAATCGGAAACACGTTGCCGATGGCGGATACGGCCGCTCCCCGGTGCAGCTTGCGCGTCATGGCCGCAGTGAGGTCCAGGGCGAGCACGCGACCCCGCGGCCCGACCCGCCAGCCCGCAATCAGGCTGTCGTTGCCCGCCCCGGCGCCGAGGTCGAGGCAGGTGTCGCCCTCCTGGACGGCCGCCGCGCGAAAGGGATGGCCCACGCCCGCGAAAGACTCGAGCAGCTCCGCGGGCAAGCGGTCCAGCTCGCTCGCATGATAGCCCAGAAGATCACCGGCGGGCCGGCCTACCGGAAAGTGAAAGGGGGAGCTCGGTGCCTCGGCCACGGCGGTGTACATGTCTTTGACGGCACCGAGGATCTGCTCGCGCGAGTATCCGAGGATGGCGACCATGGCATGTCTCTCCGCGTCCGGATGGCGCCCGCCTGCGTCAGAACTCGTTCACCAGGCGTCGGATGCGGCGGTGGAGGCGCTCCGGTGCCTTCTCCTCGGACGCCTCCTGGATGCGCTCGCGCAGCCGGCGCTCGAATTCGGCACGCGTGAAGCAGTCGCGGCATCGCTCCAGGTGGTGCTCGATGCGCTCGCGCAGATCGTCGTCGACCTCGCTGTCCAGGAAGGCGAACAGCTGGTCCAGGACTTCCTCGCAACTCATCTCTGCCGCGCTCATCGATCGCTCCCGCCCGGATCCGATTTCGAACCGTGCACGATGCCGGCTTCCCGGGCGCATTCCCAGAGGGCGCGCTGCAGTATTGCGCGCGCTCGGTTCAGGCGCGAACGCACGGTGCCGAGCGGCATCCCGAGCGTCTTCGCCGCCTCGCGATAGGTATAACCCTCGATCTCGACCAGGACGAACACGATGCGGAAGGCGTCGGGCAGGGCGTCGATCGCCCGCTGGATGTCCTTGCGCAGCAGCCCCTCGACCACGCGGTCTTCCGGTGTCCCCCACCAGAGCAGGAATGGCTGGTGTAGCTGGCGAAAGAGCGAGAAGTCGTCCGTTTCGGCGGGCGTCTCTGCGGCCGCCCCATCGAGCTCGACCTCGAAGTCCTGACGGGAGCTCCGCCGCCGCCATTGGTCGATGAACGTGCGGTGGAGGATGCGGAACAGCCACCCCTCGAATTGGGTCCGGTCGCGCAGTCCGTCCAGATGGGTCCAGGCGCGCCCCACGGACTCGGCCACGACGTCCTCGGCGTCCTCCGGATCGCGCGCGAGGCGTAGGGCCGTCCCGTAGAGCCGGTCCATCAGCCGCTCAATCTCGCGCTCGAAGAAGCGGCGCGTCTCATCCGCGCGGTCGGCAGGATCCGTATTCGCCATGGCGGCATCGGGAGTCGGACGTGGAGTGGGCTACCGCCGTGTGCGATCGCCCGCATCGATCATGCGCCGTTTTGGCCTTCTGTGCCATCGCCATGCTCGCGCCCTTGGTGTGGATAGGGGTTTGGCCGGGTTCCCGGGGGTCGCGGAGATCCGGGGCAACGCAAGGACGGATAGCGCCCGGGGTAGGTTCCCGCTGCGGGCATGGGTCGTGGCGGGAACAAGAATCGCCGCCCCCGCGTCCTTGCTTACGGACCGGCCGCTGGCCGGCAGGCAAACCGTGAGGAGGGCAAACTCATGAGCGAAGTACGGACGCCCCCAGAAACGACGGAGTACGTCGAATTCTGGAACGACACGCTCGCGGACAAGTTCGACCGCTTCCGCGAGATCCTGATGAATGGACTGAGCTATCACAGCCGGATTCCCCTGGAGAAGCTCACTGTGGCGCCGGGCTCCAAGGTCGTCGACGTCGGCTGCGGCTGGGGTGACACGGCGTTGGCGCTGGGGCGCAAAGTCGGGCCGAGCGGGTTCGTGCTGGGGCTCGATTGCGTCGACCAGTTTCTCGAGAAGGGCCGCCAGGAAGCGGCGCAGGAGGGGCTCGAGCACGTGCAGTTCGAAGCCGCGGACGTCGAGCGATATCCGTTCGAGCCGGTGTTCGATCTGTGCTTTTCGCGCTTCGGCATGATGTTCTTCGAGAATCCGGTCGCCGCGATGCGCAACGTCCGCCGGGCACTCAAGCCCGGTGGCGAGCTCATGTTCATCGTCTGGCGCACGATCGACGATAACCCCTGGCTGGGGCTGCCCAAGCAGGTCGTGCTCGAGTTCCTCGAGCCACCCGGAGACGACGCGCGCACCTGCGGGCCGGGGCCATTCTCCATGGCCAACACCGAGGTCGTCTCGAAGCAGCTCGAGATTGCCGGTTTCGAGGACGTCGCCTTCGAGCGCATCGATGGCCCCGTCACGGTCGGGTCCTCGCTGGAGGATGCAGTGCGCTTCCAGCTTGCGCTGGGCCCCGCGGGCGAGGTGTTCCGCGAAGCCGGAGACGAGGCAGAGCAGCAGCGTGAGCGCATCGAGCAGGCGCTGCGCGATGCCTTGGCGCCCTACCAGGAGCCGGCCGGCGTGGTCATGCCGTCCAGCTCGTGGACCATTACGGCCCGGCGTCCCGAGGAATGAACCCGGTCGCCGGCTCGTCTTGCTGACCTGGACAGGAGAAGCGCAATGGCAGAATCGGTGAACGACCTGGTGGTCGTGATCACGCACGGCCCCGACGAGGAGCTCTCGTCGGTCGCGTTTACGATCGCGAACGGGGGCCTGACCTCCGGCTTGAACGTCGCGATCTTTCTGACCAGCTCCGCGGTGGACATCGTGCGCCGGCGCGCCGCCGACATGGCGCATGTGCAGCCGCTCGAGTCCTTGAAGTCGCTGGTGGATGATTTTCTCGCCCGCGGCGGTGAGCTGTGGGCCTGCACGCCCTGCGTGAAGGCGCGCGGCTACGAGCAGGCGGATCTGCTCGAAGGCATCACGATCACCGGCGCGAGCCCCGTGCATGAACGGATCAAGCAGGGTGCGGCGACGCTGAGCTTCTGAGCCCCGCGACGATCTGGCCGAGGGCGAACACCCACGGCGGGCCAGGTCCGCAGCGACTGGAGCGTCGGGATGGTGACGTGAGCGAATCGAAGCGGCCGCTGTAGCACGCGCGCCCGCAGGCGCGCGTCGACCGGGCCGCCCAACGCGGTTCAGTCGGCGCCGTGGCGGGCCAAGGCCCAGCGGACGTGCTCGCGGACCAGCTCCGACGGGTATTCGGCCCGCGCCCGCAGCGCCGCGACCACCTCGGGCGTTGTGGGCGCGTTGCCGAGTGCGACGGCGACATTGCGCAGCCAGCACTCGTAGCCGATGCGGCGCACGGGCGAGCCCGCGAGGCGGTCCAGGAACTCCTGCTCGCTCCAGGAGAACAGTTCCACCAGCTCGGGCTCGTCGAGGCCGTTGCGCACGCGAAAATCGCGTTCCTCGGCATCGGTCGCGTGCCGGTTCCAGGGACAAACCAACTGGCAATCGTCGCAACCGTATACGCGGTTGCCGATCAGCGGACGCAGATCCTCCGGAATCGCGCCGGACAGCTCGATCGTCAGGTAGGAAATGCAGCGCCGGGCGTCGAGCTGGTATGGACCGGTGATTGCGCCGGTGGGGCAGGCGTTGATGCAGGCGCGGCAGCCGCCGCAGACGTCGTCGTCGGCGGGCGCATCGAGCGGCAGCGGCAGGTCGGTGTAGAGCTCGCCCAGAAAGAACCAGGAGCCGGCCCCGCGGTCGATCAGGCAGGTGTGCTTGCCCTGGGTGCCGAGGCCCGCCTTCTGCGCCAGTGGCTTTTCCATCACGGGGGCGCTGTCGACGAACGCGCGCGCGCCGAATGCCCCGGCATCCGCCCGCAGGCGATCGGCCAGGCTCTGCAGCCGCGGGCGCATAACCTTGTGGTAATCGCGGCCCAGGGCGTAGCGCGAGACATAGCCTTGCTCGGGGTTGCGCAATACGCCTTTGGCCGGCGCGCTGTCCGTGGGCCAATAGTCCATGCTCACGGAAATGACGCGGATAGTGCCGGGCTCGAGCTCGGCGGGCCGGGTGCGCTTGCTGCCGTGGCGCGCCATCCACTCCATCTCGCCGTGGCGGCCCGCGTCGATCCACGCCGCGAGCTGCGGTTCCACCTCCGACAGGTCGGTGTCGGTGATCCCGACCGAGCGGAAGCCGAGTTCGCGCGCATACCCGCGCAGCCGCTCTACCAGCGCGTTCCAGTCGATCGCCGTGCTCATGGCGCCCATGCTACCAGCGGCCGGCGGTGTGGTCGGCGTGTTGCACCGCCTTGTCATGGGAACCACTATTCAGTCGGCGTGCTACCGCAAGTGGCACACGAGCCCCGTGGCGCGGATGCCGGAGCCGCCGACGATGCTGACCGTTCTGTACTCCCTAGTGCTCGCCCTGATCCCCGTGCTCGGTTTGGCCGGGGCAGGGCACGCACTGTTGTACAAGCGCGATCCCCGTGCGGCGTTCGGGTGGATTGCAGTCTGCCTGATGTTCCCGCTCGCCGGCCCGTCGCTGTACTTCGTATTCGGGGTCAATCGGGTGCAGACGCGGGCGCAGGAGCTGAGCCGGCGGTTTCCGTTCTCGCTGGACATCGGTTACGAGCGGGGCGAGTACACCCACGCCGATCCCGTGGTCGAGCCCGCGGGGCTGCCGGTGGACTGGCAGCCGTTGGCCCGCATCTCCGGGACGCTGCTGCAGCGGCCGCTACTGGAGGGCAACGACATCGAGCCGTTGCACAACGGCGAGGAGGCGTTTCCGGCCATGCTCGCGGCGATCGAGGCCGCCGAGACGCGGGTATGGCTGGCCAGTTATATCTTCGAGACCAACCATAGCGGGCGCCGCTTTATCGATGCACTCGAACGCGCCCAGGCGCGCGGCGTCGATGTGCGCGTACTGCTCGACGGCGTCGGCGAACTCTACTCGCTGCCCTGGGCCGGCACGCTGCTGCGCCGGCGCGGGATTCGATTCGCCCGTTTCATGCGGCCGCGGCCGTGGCCGCCCCAGTTCCATATCAACCTGCGCAATCACCGCAAGATCCTGGTGGTTGACGCGCGCGATGCGTTCATCGGCGGCATGAACATCGGTGACCGCCACCTGGCCGATGCGGCCGACAATCCGCATCGCGTCGTCGACGTCCAGTTTCGCCTGCGTGGGCCGGTGGTGGCGCAGGTGGCGGCCATCTTCGCCGAAGACTGGCGCTTCTCGACCGGGGAGATCGCGGTGCCGCCTGCGACCGAGGATACCGGCGTGTTCGGCGATCACATCTGCCGCGCTTTCAGCGATGGGCCCAACGAGGATCTCGACCGCCTGGCCATGATCATGGCCTCGACCGTGAGCGCCGCGCGTGAGCGTGTGGACATCATGACGCCGTATTTCATCCCCTCGCCGTCGCTGGTCTCTGCGCTCGAGGCCGCTGCGTTGCGCGGGGTGCAGATCACGGTGTTGTTGCCGGAGCAAAGCAATCTGCCGTTCGTCCACTGGGCCACGCGTAACCTGCTGTGGCAGTTGCTGCAGATGGGGATCGACGTGCGCTATCAGCCCGGGCCGTTTGTCCACACCAAGCTGTTTGCGGTGGACGGCCACTACGCGCTGATCGGCTCCGCCAACATCGATCCGCGCAGCCTGCGGCTCAACTTCGAGCTTACGGTGGAGGTCTTCAGCGACGCCTTCGGGAGACGAGTTCAGCGTCACTGCGACGCGGTCGCAGAGCGCTCGAAGGAGATCACGCTGGAGGAGCTGGATTCGCGCTCGCTGCCCGTGCGCACGCGCGACGCGCTATGCTGGCTGTTCTCGCCCTACTTGTGAACGCGACCGGCGTTCATGCAGGTACGCCCCGACGGGTATGATGTGCAGCCTGCGGCGGCCATGGGAGCTTAGCCGAGAGCCCCGGCATCTGCTGCGCGCGCACCACAGACGCGATCGCTCGCTGCGCCGCGCGCTCGCGACGGCGCAGGTTGATCGGACCGGTTCTTGGCCCCTTTTGTCGGACTGCGTATGCAACGACTCGTCGCCTTCGATCATGCGCGCCGGCTGCTTGCGGCCCGCTGCGCCGCGATCACCGAGACCGAGGAGGTCGCGCTCGAACAGGCGGCGGGCCGCCGGCTCGCAGCAGCGTGCGCTGCCGAGCAGGCGTACCCGGAGCGAGCGCTTGCGGCCGCCGACGGACTGGCCGTGCGCTCGGCCGACAGTGTCGGCGCCTCGCCCTACAACCCCCTGCCCGCCGGGCCCGGCGTACCCGTGGAGCCGGGCGCAGCGCTGCCGTCCGGTGCCGATGCCGTCGCACCCTGGGAGAGCGTGGTGGCCGACGGCAGTGCCTGGAGCTTGCTGGGCGAGATCGACGCCGGCCAGGGCGTGTGCCGCGCAGGCCAATTGCTCGCGGCCGACGCCGTCGCACTGGAGGCCGGGCGCCTGTTGCGCGCCGCGGATCTCGCGTTGTTGGGGGCGCTGGACCGCAAGCGGGTGCGTGTGTATCGGCGTCCCGTCGTGGGCGTGCTCGACGTGGGCGCGGACACGGAGGTCGCCATGGAACTGCTGCTGTCGTTGCTCGCCGCCGACGGTGCCGCGATCGAGCGATGGCAGGCGGCCGACGCCGAGGCGCTCGCGGACGCGCTCGCGGCGGCGGGCGCGCGGGTCGACCTCGTGATCGTGGTCGGCGGCGCGGGCGAGGGACCCAGCGGCTTTGCGCCGATCGCGCTCGAGCGTGCGGCACGCCTCGAGGCGCACGGAATCGCGCTGAGGCCGGGCCGAATGGCGGGGGTCGGCGCGGTGGCCGAGCGCCCCTCGGTGCTGGTGCCGCAGGAGCCGCTCGCCGCCCAGGCCGTGGGGGAGCTGCTGGTCGGGCCGGCGCTGCGGGCGCTGAGCGGCGCCGAGGCCTGGCCGCACCGTACGCGGGTGGCGCCGCTGGCGCGCAAGGCCGTGTCGGCGCTGGGCGAGCTCGGCTACCTGCGCGCGGCGTTCGATGGCACGACCATTCACCTGCGGCCGAGCGGGACGGATCTGGACCTTCCGGCGCTCGCGCGCAGCGACGGCTTCATCCTCGTCGGCCCGGATTCGGAGGGCCATCCGCCCGGCGCCGAGGTCACGCTCTATCTGGACCGCTGCTGAGACGACGATGAGCGAGCACACCGATCCGCAGGCCGCTGCCGCCCAGGAGCAGTTCCTCGAGGTGCTGAGCCGCGAGGCGGCGCACGACAAGTTCCAGCGCGCCCTCGATCTTGCGCCGCTCGGCGCCGAACGGGTGCCGCTGGCCCAGGCGCTGGGCCGCACGCTCGCCGAAGATATCAGCGCCGGCGTGGACGTCCCCGGTTTCGACCGCGCCAACGTGGACGGCTTCGCGCTGCGCTCGGCCGATATCGCGGAGGCCTCGCCGGAGGCGCCGGTCCGATTGCGGCTCAACAGCGAGGTGATCACCCCGGGTCGCCGACCGGGCGAGACGGTGGAGCCCGGCACGGCCACCGTGATCGCCACCGGCGGCATGCTGCCGCGCGGCGCCGACACGGTGCTGCTGGTGGAGGATTCGGAGGCCAGCGGTGATAGCGTCCTGGTCCAGCGCAGCCTCGCGGCCGGGCGCTTCCTCACCTTCGCCGGGGCCGATATCGCCAAGGGCGAGACGGTGCTGTTCCAGGGGCAATCGCTCGGCTCGCGCGAGATCGGCGTGCTCGCCGCCATCGGGCTCGATCCGGTGCCGGTGGTGCGGCGGCCGCGCGTGGCGATCCTGTCGACCGGGGACGAGCTGCTGGCGCCCGGCGAGGCCTATCGCAGCGGACAGATTTACGATTCGAACAGCCATATCCTCGCCGCCGCGGTGCGCGAACTCGGCGGTGAGGCCCACCATCTCGGCATTTGCTCCGACGATGAGACGCGCCTGCAGGGGCTGCTGAGCCAGGCCGTGCGAGATCACGACATGGTGCTGCTTTCGGGCGGCACCTCGAAAGGCGCCGGTGACATCTCCTATCGCGTCGTCAACTCCGCCGGCGCGCCCGGCGTGCTGGTGCACGGCGTCGCGCTCAAGCCGGGCAAGCCGATCTGCCTGGCCGTCTGCGACGGCCGTCCGGTGGTGGTGCTGCCCGGTTTTCCGACTTCGGCGATCTTCACCTTCCACGAGTTCGTCGCACCGGTCATCGGACACTGGGCCGGACGCCCGCCGCAGCAACGCGAGGCGGTCGAGGCGCGTCTGCCGGTGCGGGCGCCGTCCGAGATCGGCCGCACCGAGTACTTGCTGGTGGGGCTGGTCGATACCGAGGAGGGCCTGGCGGCCTATCCCATGGGCAAGGGGTCGGGCGCGGTGACCGCATTCAGTCAGGCGGACGGCTTCGTCACCATCGATGCGCTCACCGGCCTGGTGGAAGCGGAATCGCGCGTGACCGTGCAGTGCATCGGGCAGCGGCGCCGGGCCGCCGACCTGATCGCGGTCGGGAGTCACTGCCTGGGCCTCGATCTGCTGCTCGGGCGGCTCAGCCGCGAGGGGATGGCGCTCAAGGCGATGCACGTCGGCAGCACGGGCGGGCTCGCCGTAGCGCGGCGGGGTGAGTGCGACCTGGCTGGCGTCCACCTGATGGACCCGGAGTCCGGCGAGTACAACCGGCCGTTGCTCACCGAGGGCTTGTGCCTGATTCCGGGCTACGGGCGCATGCAGGGCATTGCCTACCGCTGGGACGACGCGCGCCTGTCTGACCTCGATCTGGAAGCATTGCTCGAGCGCGTGGCCGAGGACCCGGCCATCCTCATGGTCAACCGCAACGCCGGGAGCGGCACTCGGATACTGCTCGACCGCCTGCTGGGCAACGCCCGGCCGCCGGGCTACAGCGTCCAGACCAAGTCGCACAACGCGGTCGCCGCCGCCGTGGCGGGCGGCCGCGCCGATTGGGGCGTAGCGATTGACGTGGTCGCGCAGAAGTATGGCCTGGGCTTCCTGCCGGTGCAGGAGGAGCGCTACGACTTCGTCGTCCCGGAATCGCGTCTCGCGCGTCCGGGGGTACAGCGCCTGCTGGCGCTGCTGCGTGATCGTACAATGCGTCAGGCGCTGGCCGACCTTGGTCTGCGGCTGGATATCGATACGACCGTCGAGCCCGTGCGGGCCGAGTGAACGGCCGGCTCAGAAGAGCCCGAGCTGATCGCCCGCACGCGGCGGCACACGAAAGTGTTCCGCCGAAAGCGGCGCGCGCGTATCCGTGTCGATCCCGGCCTTGCGGCAGGCGGCGCGGAAGCGCTGGCCGATCATGTTGGCGTAGGCGCCGCTGCCGCGCTGGCGGTGGCCGAAGGTGGCGTCGTACGCGCGCCCGTGATGGCTCTGGGCGAGCAGATCCAGCACGTGTGCCGCCCGATCCGGAAAATGCGCCTCCAGCCACTCGGTGAACAGCGGCCGGACTTCGCGCGGCAGCCGCAGTAGCACGTAGCCGGCCGCGCATGCGCCGGCGCCGGCTGCGGCCGCGACCAGGTCCTCGAACTCGTGGTCGGTGATCGCCGGGACCACCGGCGCGATCAGCGCGCCGACCCGCACGCCCGCGGCGGACAGCCGCTGGATCAGCTCCAAGCGCCGCTGCGGCGAAGCGGCACGCGGCTCGAGCGTGCGCTTGATGTGCGCGTCGCGGCTGGTGAGGCTCACCATCACCTCGGCGCCGTTCCACTCCGCCATCCGGGCGAGTAGGTCGATGTCGCGTTCGATCAGCGTCCCCTTGGTCACGATGCTCACCGGGTGGCGATAGGCAGCCAGCACCTCGAGGATCTCGCGCGTGACGCGGAAGCGTTTCTCGATCGGCTGGTAGGGATCGGTATTGGCACCGAGAGTGATCGGCGCCGGCGAATAGCCGGGCTTACGCAGCTCGTCCTCGAGCCGGGCAGCCGCGTCGACCTTGCGCACCAGGCGCGACTCGAAGTCCTGGCCCGGGGAAAGTCCGATGCGCGCGTGATCCGGCCGGGCGAAGCAGTAGATGCAGCCGTGCTCGCAGCCGCGATAGGGGTTGATCGAGCGGTCGAACGGCACGTCCGGCGAGTCGTTCCAGGCGATCACCCGGCGCGGATGATCCCGGGCGACCGTGGTCGTCAGCGGCGTCAGTGGCTCGTCCAGGCTGCCCCAGCCGTCGTCCACGGCTTCGCGCGCGTAGGGCTCGAAGCGCACGTCCGGGTTGCTCAGGGCGCCGCGACCCTTGCGCTGCGTTCGAACAGGAATCGAGGCCATGCCGGATACTGTATAAAACAACAGTCTTCGACGCCAGCCCGGCGCCGGCCGCCGTTTGCCCGGGCGACGCTTTCGGCCATACTGCGCGCCGTTCACCTGGTGTCGCTCATGCTGCCGCTCAAAGACGATAACCCCACGCAGCGCACGCCCTTCGTCAGCTACACGGTGCTCGCGCTGTGCGTGGCCGTGTTCCTGTGGCAGGCGAGTCTGGGTCCGCGCGAGGGCCAGCTCGCCGTCTACGCGCTCGGCATGATCCCGGCGGTCGTCTTCGGCGACGCCGTGCTGTCGGCGCAGGCGGCGATGGTTCCGCCTCTGGCCACCCTGGTCACGTCGATGTTCCTGCACGGCGGTTGGATGCACCTGATCGGCAACATGCTGTATCTGTGGATCTTCGCCGACAACGTCGAGGACTCGATGGGGCACAGCCGCTTCATCGTGTTCTATCTGGTGTGCGGGCTGGCGGCGGCGTTTGCCCAGGCGGCCCTGGACCCGAGTTCCGAGGTCCCGATGGTGGGGGCATCCGGCGCCATCAGCGGCGTGCTCGGGGCGTATCTCCTGCTGCACCCCAAGGCTCACGTGTTGGTGTTGATCCCGCTGGGGATGTTCTCCCAGCTGGTGCATTTGCCGGCCGGTCTCGTGCTGGCGCTCTGGTTCGGATTGCAGCTGCTGCAGCAAGCGATGGCGCAAGGCGGCGGGGGCGGGGTGGCCTTCATGGCGCACATCGGCGGCTTCGTTGCCGGCATGCTGCTGATCCCGCTATTCAAGCATCCGCGGGTCCCGCTGTTGCGCTGACGCGCCGTGCCGGCGCTTGGTCTAATAGCGATAGCGCGGATCGGCGTAGGGGTAGCGGCCCCAAGGATAGGGGTCGTGCCCCCAAGGACTCATCCGGCCGGGATAACCGTGCTCGGCGGGGCGCACCCGTGGCCAGAGGTGGGAGGCGCGTATCCGCACGACCGGGTAGCGGTATTGGTATTCGCCGATCTGGCGCTGTTCGAACCCGGTGAGTTCGCCCGTTACCGTGAGCAGCCGCTCCTCCGGATAGGCCGCCGGGTCGGCGAAGCTCGTGCGGCAGGCCAGGAAGCGCCGGCCGTGATTCGCGTCGTTATCGGGCCGCGCGTTGCGTCCCAGGGGCAAGGAAAGAAGCTCGAAGCAGGTGCGCTCGCGCTCGGGCTGTACGGAGAGCACGCGGCCGCCCCAGCACACCGAGGCGCCGATATCGGCTTGCGTGGCCGCATCGGGACGCAGCGCCGAATACTCGCCTTGCAGCGCCTTCGGCGGCCCGGCGCAGCCGCTCGCCGACAGCGCCAGCAGCAGTGCGATCGATATCCTCGTGCGCATTCCCAGCGATGCTCCAGGGGCCAGTGGTCCGCGACGATGGCTGAGCCGATTCGCCGGAGCGGCAAGGCCCTCGCCCGGTCAGCATAGTACAATTGGACCGTAAACAGCGGCAGGCGCAAAGGAGGGAACATGCGAATCGTCATCTTGTCCGGCAGCTTGCGACGCGGATCGTGGAATACGGCCTTGGCGTACGCCTTGGCCGAGTTCGCGCCCGCGGACTGCGAGACCGACGTCGCCACGCCGGCCGGCATCCCCGTCTACGATGGCGATGTCGAGGCGGAGCAGGGCATCCCCGACGCGGTGGCGGACCTAAAGGACCGCGTGGCGGCCGCCGACGCATTGGTGCTGGTCACGCCCGAATACAACCAGAGTCTGCCGGGGCCGATGAAGAACGCCCTCGACTGGATGACGCGTCCGCCCAAGGATATTGGCCGCATATTCGGCGGCAAGCCGGTCGCCCTCTGCGGGGCGTCCCCGAGCAGTGCGGGTACGCGCTCGTCGCAGTACGCGTGGTTGCCCGTGCTGCGGGCGCTGAAGACGCGGCTCTACTCCGAGCAGACCTTGCTCGTGGCCAATGCCGGCGACCGCTTCGACGACGCCGGGCGCCTGACCGACGAGGACACGCGCAAGCGTGTGGCCGCCCTGATCGAAGGCTTCTGCGAGTTCGCGCGAGGCCAATGATCGCCGGGGCCTGCACGTGATCGAGGCGGCGGCGGTCGCGCTTGGCGGCGCCTTGGGCGCACTCGCGCGCTGGTCGATGGCGACGGGCGTCCATCGTTGGCTGGGTCGCGATTTTCCCTGGGGCACGCTGTCGGTCAACATTGCCGGCTCTTTCGCGATGGGGTTGGCCGCCGTGCTGTTGATCGAGCGGTTTGCGCTCGGGCCGGCCTGGCGCGCCGGGTTGCTGGTCGGGTTTCTCGGCGCGTTTACGACATTCTCCACCTTCGCCTTCGAGACGCTCGCACTGGCGGAGGAGGGGCTGGGCGCGCGGGCCGGGGTGAATGTGGTGCTGAGCGTGGTGGCCTGCCTGACGGCAGCACTGCTCGGCGCGCAGCTCGCGCGCCACTGGGGCGCCTAACAGGGTGTTGAGAATGGGCAGTCCTGCCCATTTTCAACATGCTGGGTCCGGCGCATGTCCGGACCCGGCTACGCGAATCAGGCACTTGCGGTGCCTGATTCGCGGCGAGACATCTCTGTCCCGCATTAGCGGGCTGCTTTTCAACAGCCCGCTAAGCCGGGCGGCACCCGGTCGCGCCAGAACCGTTCATGCGGCAGGACCGGACGGCATCCGGCCCGCCCACACCCGCCGCAACGCGCGACGGAGCGAAAAGGAGAAATCGACTTCATGTTGGATCCGAAACGTCTGCGACAGGATCTCGATGACATCGCCGAGGCGCTACGCCGGCGGGATTTCGAGCTGGATACGGCGCAGTTCCGCGAGTTGGAGGAACGGCGGCGTGAGCTGCAGACGCGAACGCAGTCGCTCCAGGCCGAGCGCAACGAACGCTCCAAGGCGATCGGCCAGGCCAAGGCCCGCGGCGAGGACATTACCCCTCTGACCAGCGAAGTCAGCGAGCTCGGGGATCAGCTCGCCCAGGCGGAGACCGAGCTCGCCGAGTTCCAGCGCGAGCTGGGCGAGCTGATGATGGGGATCCCCAACGTTCCCGACCCGAGCGTGCCCTACGGGCATGACGACAGCGAGAACGAAGAGATCCGGAGCTGGGGCGATCGACCGTCGTTCGATTTCACGCCTCGGGACCATGTCGATCTGGGCGCGCCCGAAGGCTGGATGGACTTCGAAGCGGCGACACGCGTGTCGGGGTCGCGCTTCGTCGTCATGCGTGGCGCGATGGCCCGTCTGCATCGGGCGCTGATCCAGTTCATGCTCGACATCCAGACGCGCGAGCACGGCTATCGCGAGGTCTATGTGCCGTACCTGGTCAGTGCCGATAGCGCGCGGGGTACGGGGCAGTTGCCCAAGTTCGAGGAGGACCTTTTCCGGACCGCGGATGACCCGCCGCTCTACCTGGTACCGACCGCGGAGGTGCCCGTGACCAATCTGGCGCGGGACTCGATCGTCGAGGCCGCGGACATGCCGCTCAAGTACACGGCGCATACTCCATGCTTTCGCTCCGAGGCGGGCTCCTATGGCAAGGACACGCGCGGTCTGATCCGCCAGCATCAGTTCGAGAAGGTCGAGCTGGTCCAGCTGGTCGAACCGCAGCGCTCCTGGGACGCGCTGGAGGAGCTCACGGGCCACGCCGAGACCATACTGCAGCGGCTCGGTCTGCCCTACCGGGTGGTCGCCCTGTGCACCGGCGATCTGGGATTCTCATCGGCCAAGACCTACGACCTGGAGGTTTGGCTGCCGGGGCAGGAGAAATTCCGCGAGATCTCCTCGTGCTCGAACTTTCTCGATTTCCAGGCCCGGCGCATGGGCGCGCGTTGGCGCAATTCGGAGACGGGCAAGCCCGAGCACTTGCACACGCTCAACGGCTCGGGGCTCGCAGTGGGCCGCACGCTGGTGGCATTGCTCGAGAACGGTCAGCAGGCCGACGGGAGCGTGGCGATTCCGGAGGCGTTGCGGCCTTACCTCGGCGGCATGGAGGTGCTGCGCGAGTAGCCGTGACCGGCTGAACGACGCGTGCTGGCTCGGGGGAAGAGGGGGAATAGCGGCTGAGCGCGGTCACGCCCGGCGCGGTCCGCCCGGCGGGATGAGGGCTCCGGCCGGGGTGCGCTCAGCCCTGGGCGAGTGCGATCAGCATGATCACGAACAGCACGACGCCGCCGATCGGCAGCAAGACGCCGAGCCAATCCTTGGCGGTGCCCTTGGGGCTGTTCTTCAGCGCTTCGCCGGCCTTCGGTCCAAAGTAGAACAAGGCTAGGAGCGCCAGCCCACCCATGAGCACTTGCATCCAGACCGGGATCGCTTCGTTCACACGCCTTCCCCATAAGTAAAAGGCCCCGCGCGGGGCGGGGCCTGACAAGCACTACGCTGCGCCGCTGAACGTCACCGCTCGCCGGCGAAGGCCGCCAGGATGTGCAGCAGGCTCAAGAACAGGTTGTACAGCGCGACGTACAGGCTGATCGTCGCCATGATGTAGTTGGTCTCGCCGCCGTGAATGATGGCACTGGTCTGATACAGGATCAGGCCGGACATCAGCAGGATGAACATCCCGGACACGGCCAGATTCAGCATGGGCATGGCGAAGAGCATGCCGGCAATGCCGCCCAGGAAGGCGACCAGAATGCCGACGAACAGGAAGCCGCCGAGGAAGCTGAAGTCCTTGCGCGTGGTCAGGGCATAGGCGGAAAGCCCGAGGAAGATCGCGCCGGTGCCGCCGAGGGCCGTCATCACCAGCTCGGCGCCGTTGCTGAACATCGCCAGGTAGTTCGAGATGATCGGCCCGACGCCGAACCCGAGCAGGCCCGTGATACCGAAGACGACGCCCAGGCCCGCCGTGCTCTCGGCGAAACGGGGCAGGACGAACCACAGCATGCCGATGGCCGCGAGCGAGCAGATGAAGCCCGCGCCGGTTCCGACGTTCATCGCCATGGCGAGGCCGGCCGTCATCGCGCTGAAGATCAGCGTCAGCGACAGCAGCAAATAGGTGTTGCGGATGACCTTATTGGTCTGCAGAACGCCCGCTTCCGCGCGGTGCTGCATGGTTCGGTCTTCGTACATCGAACGCCCTCCGAATGGACTCCGGGACCGCCCGCCGGGGCTCTCCCGTAACAGCGAGCATTGTCCGTATATATCGACGCTGCCGTCAACTTGCAAGCCTCGGCTCGTCGGCTGCGCTGGTTGGCCCGTGCCCGGCAGGAACGACCGTACCCGCTGGCAATGGCGCGCTCCCGCCGTCGCGGCGCAGCCAAACGGTGCCGGAATGAGGCCGACGCCCAGGCGAATGCCGCGGCACAGCGCCAGGGCAAAACGCGATTTCGGCGGGGCGCTTGAGGGCCAGCCGGGCGAGGAGGTCCCGCCAGGGCGTGTCGTCGTCCGGCATCGTGCTGACTAGACTCGCCGCATGGCGGAACGATCGCGAAGACGGTTCAGCGCGAGGCGCGTGCGTCGCCTCGTCGCGAGTGTGTTGCGTCTGGTGCCGCCGATGGCCGCTGCGAATGATTGCGCAACGCTGCTCGTGTTCGGCGATAGTATCAGCGCCGCCCACGGTTGAGCGCCGGACAAGGGAAGGGTTGGGGGGACTACTGCGTACGCGTCTCGCGGAACACGGGCTCCCCTGGACGGTGGTCAACGCCAGCGGCAGCAGCGAGAAGACCTGGCGCGGTGCGGTGCGGCTGCCTTCCGCGCTCGAGCGCCACGAGCCCGCCGTCGTGGTTATCCAGCTTGGCATCAATGACGTGACGCAGGGCCTCCCGGAAGGGATCGAAGAGCCCGCGCTCACGGTGATACGCACCCATCTCACGAGCATGGTGCAGTGGGCGCAGGCCGCGAACGCATGCGTGCTGCTCGTCGGTGTACGCCTCCCCGCGCGCTACGGCGACGATCATGGGCGGCGCTTCGAGAACGTGCTGCGCGAGGTCGCGATCGTCACCGGGGCCGCGCTGCTGCCCGGCGCGCTCCGGCGCGCCGGTAAACGCGACGCCGCCGCTCGCGAAGGGCTGCTACAGGGTGGTGCGAGCCTGCATCCCAACGCCCGGGGACATGCGCAGATACTCGAGAACGTCTGGCCCGCGCTCTTGCCCATGTTGGCGCCTCCGCAGCAGCCCTACTGCGGCTAACATCGTCGGTCGGAACACCGCCGGTGCTGGTGTGCGCCGGCCCGCAGCGGCGATAATCCGGCACTCCATGCGGCATACCCGTGCCGAGCCGGGGTGGGATGCGGCACGGCGTCCCACGTCGGCAGAGACAATCCGTCGCCGCGCCGCTCTCGAGCGGCGTCGGGCACTCGCGATGGCGTAGAGGATTCGGGCGGAGGTAGCATGCGAGCCACCGGAGGGGTGGCTGAGTGGTCGAAAGCACCGGTCTTGAAAACCGGCGAGGGTTCCGCCCTCCGTGGGTTCGACCAGATCG
>CAZVBX010000068.1:0-16686 GCA_964625925.1 uncultured Ectothiorhodospiraceae bacterium
CCGCCGCTGTGGGACGCGCGCAGTAGGCGCCGGGTTTCTCGGACAGCCTCCTAGAGCCGTGGGCGAATGCGACTGGAGAGGGGTAACCGGACGCCGCCGTTTAGGCGGCGACCGGCGAGGGCAGCGCGACGTGACTGGGGACAGCCGGGAATTCGTTCGAAACCGCATCGGCCAGGATGGCCTTGGCGAGCGGCTTACAACGGCCGCAACAGCGCGCTACCGGCAATTCCCGGCGGAGCTGCTGGAAGGTGACAACCCCATCGCGTACTGCGCAGCGGATATGGCGCTCGGTGACGGCGCCGCATACACAAACATACATTGTAATGGGCTCTCCGGGGGCCGGCTCCGCGCCAGCGTAGGTACCACTATACCTACGATTACGAATAATTCGCAACACCGGTCTCAAAGAAAAAACGGCTGCGCGCGTGACCCGCTCCGCATAGCCCGCCCGCCGCCCCGGTGGGCTGGTACGCCGGAGCCGCTTGGGCCACAATCCGGGCCTCTGCGCAGCCGGAGGACTTGCCGTGTCCGAGCCGCTTGTTGGCGTCGTCATGGGCAGCGACAGCGACTGGACCGTCATGCGCCATGCGGCCGAATGCCTGCAATCGTTCTCGGTTGCCGCCGAGGCGCGGGTGGTCTCCGCCCATCGCACGCCCGACTGGATGTTCGAATACGCCGAGGCGGCCGCCGACCGAGGCCTGCGCTGCATTATCGCGGGCGCAGGCGGCGCCGCGCACCTGCCGGGGATGCTGGCCGCCAAGAGCACGGTGCCCGTGCTGGGTGTGCCCGTGCCCTCGCGCTATCTCGCCGGCGAGGACTCGCTGCACTCCATCGTGCAGATGCCGCGCGGCGTGCCCGTGGCCACCTTCGCTATCGGCGAGGCCGGGGCGGCCAATGCGGCCTTGTTCGCCATCGCCATGCTAGCCACCGCCGATGAGGACCTGCGCCACCGCCTCGAAGCCTTCCGCCGCGACCAGCGCGACAGCGCGCTCGCCATGCAGGTGCCGCCGCCCGAATAGCCCGCGATGGCCGGCACCCAAGGAGTGGATCCGCAATGAACGTCTCCCCGATTCTGCCCGGGGCCACGCTCGGCATGCTCGGCGGCGGCCAGCTCGGGCGCATGTTCACGGTGGCCGCCCGCACCATGGGCTACCGCGTGATCGTGCTCGACCCGGACCCGCATAGCCCGGCGGGCGCGATCGCCAACCTGCACCTCGAGGCCGAGTACCTGCACGAACAGGCGCTCGAGGGCATGGCGCAGGAATGCGCCGCGATCTCCACCGAGTTCGAGAACGTGCCCGGCGAGGCGCTGGCGCACCTGGCGCCGCATTGCGCCGTGCGGCCCCATGCCGACGCCGTGGCGCCGACGCAGAATCGCCTCGCTGAAAAGGCGTTTCTGGATGCGCATGGCCTGCCGACGGCGGCCTGGGCCCCCGTGCGCAGCGCCGCGGATCTGGCCGGTGCCAGCGAGCACGTCGGCACCCCGGCCGTCCTCAAGCGTGCCCAGGGCGGTTACGACGGCAAGGGTCAGGCGCAGATCGCTGCCCCCGACGACGCCGATGCCGCCTTCGCCGCGCTCGGCGCCGAGCCCTGCATCCTGGAACGGCGGGTCGCGCTGGCGCGCGAGCTGTCGGTGATCGTCTGCCGGGGTGCCGATGGCACGGTCGCCTGCTACCCGCCGGGCGAGAACGCGCATGTGGACGGCATCCTCGCGACGACGCGCGTGCCGGCGCCCATCGAACAAGCACTGGCCGATCGCGCCACCGACATCGCCGCGAACGCCGCGGCGGCGCTCGACTATTGCGGTGTGCTGGGCGTCGAGCTGTTCGTCGCCGACGGCGGCGCGGTGATGGTCAACGAGTTAGCGCCGCGGCCGCACAACTCCGGTCATTACACGCTGGACGCCTGCGTAACCGATCAGTTCGAGCAGCAGGTGCGCCTGTTGTGCGGCCTGGCGCCGGGCAGCACCGAGCTGCTCACGCCGGCGGCCATGGTCAACCTCTTGGGCGATCTGTGGGCCGACGGCGATCCCGATTGGCCCCGTGTGTTCGACCGCCCCGGTGCCAAGCTGCACCTCTACGGCAAGCGCGAGCCGCGTCCGGGTCGCAAGATGGGCCACGTGAATGTCCTCGCCGAGGACGCGGACGACGCGCTCGACTCCGCCCGGACGATTCTCCGGGAGCTCGGCGGCCGGCCCGGGTGAGCGCGGCGCCTTCCCCGCATAGGGCGGAACAGGCCCTAGGGGACGCTGTGTTCCTCACCCCAGGGTCGCTATAGCTCCGCGACGGCCCTGGTCGGTGCCGGGTCCTTCCGGCCGTTCCTGCGCCGATGCAGGAAGTCCACCACCGCGCGGGTGGCGGGATTCATGTGACGGTTGCGATAGTAATAGGCGTGGATCCCCTGATTAGAGGGCGACCATTCTTCGAGAACCGGCACTAGCCGGCCGTCGTCGATGATCGGCCGCAGCCGGTGGTCGAACCACATGGCAATCCCGATCCCCTCAATCGCGGCTCGCACCGCGGCGCTACGGTCGTTGAAGATCATCGGACCCTGCACGGCGATCGACAGCGATCGACCGTCACGTTCGAACTCCCAGGCGTAGGGCTCGCCGTCGCTCTGCTTGCGCCAGTTGAGACAGGCGTGGCGGGTCAACTCCTGCGGATGGGTGGGCAAACCGTGCGCCGCCGCATAAGCGGGCGAGGCCACGGCGAGCTGACGCAGGGGCGGCCCAACCGGAACGGCCACCGTATCGGGGTGAAGGTATTCGCCCAGCCGGAAGCCCAGGTCATAGCGTTCGCTGACGATATCGACGCACATCTCTTCGAGATGGATATCGAGCAGAATCTGCGGGTAGGCCGCGTGTAGCTCCGAAAGGCAGGGCGCGATCACCTCGTCGTAGGCATCGCGCGAGATCACGATGCGCACCGTGCCCGAAGGCGCCTCGCGCTGTTCCATGAGGTCCTGCGTGGCCGCGTCGATCTCCTCGAAAGCGCCCTGCAGTCGGGATTGCAGCGCCTTGCCCTGATCGGTCAGTGAGACGCTGCGCGTGGTGCGGTGAAGAAGTTGCACGCCGACCCGCGCTTCCAGCCGCCGGATCATCGCGCTCATCGCCGAAGCGCTGACGCCGAGGGTGCGCGCGCCGTCCACGAAGCTGCCCGCCTCTGCCACGCAGAGGAACGCCTCGTAATCCCGGATCAGATCGGAGCGCCTGCGATTATCCATCCCAACGAGCATAGTCCATGAAATTTGTTGCATTTTTTTGCCTATTGCCGCCAACAGAATACCGACTCCTGTCACGAACGACTACGAGGAGCGTCACCATGACCATCCAACAGACCGGCTCGATCGCTCTGGTCACGGGCGCCAATAAGGGAATCGGCTTCGAGATCGCGCGGCAGATCGGCCAGACCGGCGCCACCGTGTTGATCGGCGCGCGCAACGCCGACCGCGGACAGGCCGCTACCCAAGCGCTGGCCGAAGACGGCCTTGCCGTTTCCTGGCTGCCGCTGGATGTCACCGATGCCCAGAGCATCGCGGCCGCAGCAGCCCGGATCGGGGAAGAGCACGGGCGGCTCGATATCCTGGTGAACAATGCGGGGATCGGCGCTGCGGGCGACGGCGCACCCAGCAAGGCTTCGGGCGATGCGGTACGCCAGGTGTTCGACACGAATTTCTTCGGCGCCCTCGCGGTGACGCAGGAGATGCTGCCCCTGCTGCGGCGTTCCGATGCCGGCCGCATTATCAATCTGTCGAGCAGCCTTGCCTCGCTGAAACTCAACGGCGACCCTTCGTGGGAGGCCTATGACGTGCGGCTGCTCGGCTACAGCGCGTCGAAGACCGCGCTCAACATGCTGACGGTCCAGTTGGCGGCTGAGCTTCAGGACAGTGCAATCACCGTGCATTCGGTCTGCCCTGGGCTCACGGCCACAGACCTGAACGGGCACGCGGGTGACCGCACCCCGTCCGAGGGCGCCGTCGCCCCGGCACACGCGGCGCTAGAGGTTGGCGCGTGGACGGGTCGCTTTATCGATGTCGAGGGCGAACTACCCTGGTGATACTTGGGTCGGTCCGGGGCGAAAGCGAGCCCCGGACCGCTCGTAGGGCAAAGTCACGTAGCTTGCTTGAACAGCGACCGACCTGTGGGTCGTAGTGCCAGATACCGCTCCCGGCCGTCGGTCGAGCGAGTCGACACGCCCCAAGGTGTACGCCTCAGGGATCAGAATCACGCGCCTGGTCGGTCGCCCGCCGCAGCTCGACACTGCACTCGTGGCATGCGGCGGACCCGCGACCGGGGCCGACTTACAAGCAATTGTCCTCCGTGCGTTCACTACAAGCATGACCCTGCCAAGCGGCACAGTTACGATTGGAACGGCACAAGGCGCGATGCCTTGTGGCCGCGTGTAGCTTGGCCGCGATGAATTGGGTCGCTACGCTCGCCCGGTCGTGACCGCTCCCGCAATGCCGTAGGACCCCAAGGCGAAATCCCATGAGCACGGTCATCGAAGCGACTGGGCTGGTCAAACACTATCCCGGCGTCACCGCCGTCGATGGCGTGAGCTTCGCGCTGGAAGAGGGCGCCTGCTTTGGACTGCTCGGCCCGAACGGGGCCGGCAAGACCACCACGGTCGAGATGCTCGAGGGCATCACCGAGCCGACCGCCGGAACCATCCGCTATCGTGGAGAGCCGCGCGGCGCGGCGTTTCGCGCCGCCGCCGGCATCCAGTTCCAGCGAACGGCGCTGCCCGACTACATGACGGTGCGCGAGGCGCTGGAGATGTTCGCCGCGTTCTATCCCCGCGCCATGGCGATCGACGAGCTCGTCGGGCTATGCGCATTGGGCGAGTTCCTGGCGAGCTACTGCAACCAGGTCTCGGGCGGGCAGCGCCAGCGCCTGCTGCTGGCGATCGCGCTGGTGAACGACCCCGACATCGTCTTCCTCGACGAGCCCACGACCGGGCTCGATCCACAAGCGCGGCGCAACTTCTGGTCCCTGGTCGAGCGCATCCGCGCGCGTGGCAAGACCGTGCTGCTGACCACTCACTACATGGAGGAGGCGGCGCGGCTCTGCAGCGAGGTCGCCATCGTCGATCACGGCCGTATCATCGCGCAGGGCGCCCCGCGGGCGCTGCTCGCCGACCACTTCGGCGACAGCGTGGTCGAGATCCCGCGCACCGATCTGGCCGGCGCGCCCGACGCACTGCCCGGCACGGTCGTGGAGCTGGATGACCGTTACGAGGTGCTCACACGCGACGTGCGCTCCGTGGTCGAGGCGCTGCTGGCCAGCGGCAGCCGGCTCGACCACATGCTCATCCGCGAGCGCACGCTGGAGGATCTGTTCCTCGAACTGACCGGCCGGGAGCTGCGCACGTGAGTCCGCGGCGGATCGCCGCCGTCTTCGTCGCGCGCAACCGCGAGTTCATGCGCGACCGCTCCGCGCTGGCCTGGACCGTCATTCTGCCGATCGCGATCGTCTTCGGCTTCGCATTCGCCTTCTCCGGCTCGGCGCCCGAGCGCTTCCTGATCGGCGTGGTCGGGATGAACGAGGCCGAATTGGACGACGGCGGCGCATCGCTGCCGGTGCTGCAAATCGAGCACGTCGAATACACCACCGTCGCCTCGCTCGCGGCCGGGCGCACCAAGCTCCGCCGCCACCAGCTCGATCTGCTGATCGATCCGGCCAGCGGACGCTACTGGATCAGCGACGCCTCGCCCAGCGGCTATCTCATGGAGCGGGTCTTGCGCGGCGTCACCGCGGCCGGCGACGGCGGGTACACGCGCGAGGAAGTGCCGGGGCGCACCATCCGCTACGTCGACTGGCTCGTGCCCGGTCTGTTGGCGATGAACATGATGTTCACCGCCCTGATCGGCGTCGGTTTCGTCATCGTGCGCTACCGCAAGAACGGCGTGCTCAAGCGCCTCAAGGCCACGCCGCTAACGCCCGCCGAGTTCCTGATCGCACAGGTGGGCTCACGTCTGATCATCATCACGGCCATCACCAGTGCCATCTTCGTTGGCAGCCAGTTCTTCCTGGATTTTCCCGTCTACGGCCACTGGCTGAACTTGCTGGCGGTGCTGATCCTCGGGGCGATTTGCCTGATCTCGCTGGGATTGATCATCGCCGCACGCACTGCCAGCGAGGAGCTCGCCGGTGGCCTGCTCAACATGATGAGCTGGCCCATGATGTTCTTGTCGGGCGTGTGGTTCTCGACCGAGGGCCTGCATCCCTGGCTGCAGGCCCTGGCCACCGCGCTGCCGCTGACGCACGTGATCGACGCCGCCCGCGGCGTGATGATCGAAGGGCAGGGCCTTGTCGCCATCGCGCCGCATCTGGGCATTCTCGCCGCCATGAGCGCGGTCTTCCTCGGCATCGGCGCGGCGCTGTTCCGTTGGGAATGAGCCCGGAGACATCTTAGGAATCGTCCCAGCCCTCAGTGCGACCGGCCGGGAGTAGTCTGATCCTGTACAGGGGCTCGCAGTCAGGAGGACCGCGGCATGACGCTTCACATCCCGGCACTCGATCGCAGCGTTCAGGAGACCGACTCGTGGCTGAAGGAAATCGCCGCGACCATGGGCACGGATGACCGCCAGGTCGCCTATCACGCGTTGCGCGGGACGCTCTTCACACTGCGCGATCGCCTCGATCCCGGAGCGGTCGACGATCTCTCGGCGCAGCTACCGCTGGTGATCCGGGGCATCTTCTACGAGGGCTATCACCGCAAGGGCAAACCCGAGCGTTATCGCTCGCGCGACGAGTTCCTGCGCCGCGTGAACTGCAACTTCGCGCGCATCAACTACGACGACCCCGAGACGGCTGCCCGCGCCGTGTTCACCGTGCTGCGTCACCGCATCAGTCTCGGCGAGACCGACAAGCTGCGTCACATGCTGCCGGACAGCGTGCGCGACCTCTGGCCCGAAGAGGCGGTGCATTAGCCCTGTGCGAACGAACGACTCTTCGTAGTCCCGTCTCGTGCAGTCGCCCCGGAGCGTCAGGGGTCGCCCCAACCGTCACGAGCCATCGGCCGGCGTTACGCTGGCCGCGTCCAAAAACCGGCGCCCGGGCGCCGGCCATCACCCGACGTCAGGAGGACGCAATGGCCACGCAAGTATCCGCGCTCGACCGCACCGTGCAGGAGACCGAGACCTGGCTGAAGGAAATCGCCCATGTCATGGGCACGGAGGACCGTCAGGTCGCCTACCACGCGCTGCGCGGCACTCTCTTCACCGTCCGCGACCGGCTCGAGCCGGGCGAGGCCGTCGACCTCTCCGCGCAGCTTCCGCTGCTGGTGCGCGGCATCTTCTTCGAGGGCTACCGCTACGGCAGCAAGCCGGAGAACTATCGCAGCCGCGACGAGTTCCTCGGCCGCGTCAATCGCGACCTGGCGGACATCGATTACGATGACCCCGAGACCGCCGCGCGCGCGGTCTTCACGGTGCTCGGCCGTCACGTCAGCGAGGGCGAGATCAAGAAGGTGCGCCACATGCTCCCCGACGACGTGCGCGAGCTCTGGCCCGAGGAAGCCGTGCATTAGGCGCGCACGCACCCGGTGGCTTGGCCGCCGGGGTGTGCCGACCTCCTTTCCCCGACGATGCCGTCCCTGGAGTCGCCGCCGCGGGATGGCTTGGAACTCGGGCGCTGAACGAGGCGGTCGCTCCCCTTCATGAGGGGGAAGGGCCGGACGAAGGGATACGCCGTAAGGCGGCGGTGCAAGGCGCTGCCTCCGCCGCCGAAAGGGACCGTTGCCATGTGAACTGCGCCAGCGCCCGCGCGCGTTTGAGCGGGTATGCTGATGTCCCTACGGCACCACCCGCTGACGCATGCCCCTCTGGTTCTACCGCCTCACCGACCGCCTGCGCACGATCCCGGCCGAAATCCGGGACGGGCTCACCGATCTGCGCTACCGCTGCGACCCGGGCCGCCTGCTCGTCATCGGCGTGAGCCTCTCGTTCGCCGCCTCGGTCGGCTTCATCGTCTACCTGGCGGCAAGCGGCTATGCGCAGCGCTACGCTGAGCAGCAGCGCCGCACCGACCTGCGCTGCCTGGCCGAGAACATCTACCACGAGGCCCGCGGCGAGCCCTACGAGGGCCGCGTCGCCGTCGCCGAAGTCACGCTCAACCGCGTCGCCTCAGCGCGTTTCCCCGATTCGGTCTGTGCTGTCGTCCACCAGCTCAACCGCAGCGCCGCCACCCGCCGCCAGGTCGCCGCCTTCTCCTGGACCCTGGAGGACGTCGACGGCCCGCGCGGCCCCGCCTGGCAGCGCGCCAGGGCCGTCGCCGAACGCGTTTACGACGGCAAGCACAGCCCCGTCCTTCCTGAAGCCCATCACTACCACGCCACTTACGTGGACCCGCGCTGGGCGACGTCGATGAAGCCGCTCGGGACCATCGGAAACCACGTGTTCTATCCGTAAGGCCGCGCCGTTTACCGGGCGCGAGGCGGAGTAGCAGTCGCGGCGGCGATGCCCGCGCGAGAAATCGCTCCACATGGGCCGAGCTTGCTCGTGCTCTACTTGTGCGTTGGCACTGCGATGGAGCGCGCGCCAACCGCTGGAGGCGGACATCCATCCGAGATTTGCTGGGAGGGAATGGTTTGGGTACGCTCGCGTGCCCGACCGCGACCCGCCCGGTGTTCTCATGTCCGGCACGCTCGAGTCTCTGATCGCGCCTTCCATCCTGTCGGCCGACTTCGCCCGCCTGGGTGCGGAAGTCGATGCCGTGCTCGCGGCCGGCGCCGACATGGTCCATTTCGACGTGATGGACAACCATTACGTGCCCAACCTGACCATCGGGCCGCTGGTGTGCAAGGCGCTGCGCAAGCATGGGGTGACCGCGCCCATCGACGTGCACCTGATGATCAAGCCGGTCGACCGGATCATTCCCGATTTCGCGGCGGCCGGGGCCGACTGGATCACCTTCCATCCGGAGGCTTCCGAGCACGTCGATCGCTCGCTGGAGCTGGTGCGCGAGCAGGGTTGCAAGTGCGGGCTGGTGTTCAATCCAGCGACCCCGCTGGACGTGCTGCGCTATGTCGCGGACAAGGTGGACATGGTGCTGCTGATGTCGGTGAACCCGGGCTTCGGCGGGCAGAAGTTCATCCCGTCCACGCTCGACAAGCTGCACGAGGCGCGGCAGTTCATCGACGGCACCGGGCGCGACATCCGCCTGGAGGTCGACGGCGGCATCAAGGCCGATAACATCGGCGAGGTGGCGGCGGCCGGGGCGGATACCTTCGTGGCCGGCTCGGCCGTGTTCGGGGCGAGCGACTACGGGCAGGCGATCGCGGACATGCGCAAGGCGATTGCCGCCGCCCGAGCCTGAGCGGCTCGTCCGTGGCTGGTAGGAGCGGCCATTGGCCGCGAACGAATTGGGCAGCCGCGCTTGATCTCGACGGTTCGCGGGCGGTGCCCGCTCCTACAGGGCCCTCCGGCCATCTCCCTGTTTCATGTGAGGGAATGACGCAATGACTGTGCGCGTGGCGCTGATCGATCTCGACGGGACGCTGGTGGATAGCGCGCCGGAGCTGGCGCATGCGGTCGACCGCATGCTGGAGGGCGGCGATCTACCGCGCGCCGGGCTGGAGAACGTGCGCGGCTGGATCGGCGAGGGCATCGACACGCTGGTGGCGCGGGCGCTGGCCGAGATGAGCGGCCGCGATCCCGACGATGCGACCTGCCGCGAGGCGCGCTCGCGCTTCGATACCGCCTACGCCGAGGTCATCGGCACCCAGAGCACCCCGTACCCGGGCGTGTTCGAGGGCCTGGACCGCTTGCGCGCAGCGGGCGTGCGTACCGCCTGCATCACGAACAAGGCGCGCGTATTCTCGGTCTCGTTGCTGGGCGCGCTCGATCTGTTGAGCCGCTTCGACCTCATGGTGGCCGGCGACTCGGGGTTGCCGAAGAAGCCGGATGGGGCGCCGCTGCGCCACGCCGCCGAGCGCTTGGGCGTGGACATGGGCGAGTGCGTGATGATCGGCGACTCGGGCATCGATGTGGCCGCGGCGCGCGCGGCCGCGTGCCCGGCTTGGTGCGTGCGCACCGGCTACAGCCGCGGCAAGACGCCCGAGGAGGCCGGGGCGGACGCGGTGTTCGAGCGCCTCGACGAGCTCGCCGAGGCCCTGGTGGGCGGATCCGGGTCTTCGGTGGGCGCCGCGCGGGGATAATCCGCGCTGCAGGCGCCGCTCCGGCGCGGGCGCTGATTCGGCGCTCCGTGGCGTAATCGGATCGCGTCACGTGTGTTCGCGGCGGCGGTGCAGCGCGACGAGCGGCCAAGCCCCCGCCAACGCAGGCCCGGGCGCGCCCCGCGCGCTTGACGCGCCCGCCCTGGCGCGGTTCTAATTCGGTAAGTCCTTGCCCTCGTTGCTTCGAGCCCGGCGATGAGCCCGTCTGCACTCCGGATGACGTCGATGCCGCAAGCGCGGCGATGGTGGTGCGTGGCCTGAATCCGCAGACCGCGACGCCTGACGTAGATCCGGAGTCCTCATGACCCCCGAACAGTTCGACGCCTACGCCCGCGAGGGCTACAACCGCATCCCGCTGACCCGCGAGATCCTCGCGGATTTCGATACCCCGCTGTCGACCTGGCAGAAGCTGGTCGACGGGCCGTATTCCTACCTGTTCGAGTCCGTCACCGGCGGCGAGAAATGGGGCCGCTACTCGGTCATCGGCCTGCCGTGCCGCACGGTCGTGCGCGTGCACGAGCGCGAGGTGACGGTCAGCGAGGACGGTGAGGTGGTCGAGCGCGAGCAGGTCGCCGATCCGCTCGCCTGGGTCGAGTCCTTCCAGCAGCGCTACCGGGTGCCGGAGGTCGCGGGCCTGCCGCGCGTGCAGGGCGGACTGGTCGGCTATTTCGGCTACGACACCATCCGCTACATCGAGCCGCGTCTGGACGTGCGGCAGACGAAGCCGGACCCGCTGGGTGCGCCGAGCATCCTGCTGATGGTCTCGGACGAGGTGGTGGTGTTCGACAATCTGCGCGGGACGGCGCAGATGATCGTGTTCGTCGAGCCCACGCGCGAGGCCTACGACGCCGGCCAGGTGCGCCTGGACAATCTGATCACCACGCTGCGCGGGCCGGCCCCGGGCTATCCGCCGCCGCGGGCGGCCGCCTCGGTCAGCGAGCGTGACTTCGTCTCCGGCTTCACCGAGGACGGCTACAAGGCCGCAGTCGAGCGCATCAAGCAGTACATCGTCGACGGCGACGTGATGCAGGTGGTGCCGTCCCAGCGGCTTTCGGTGCCGTTCGCGGCGCGTCCGCTCGATCTCTATCGCGCCCTGCGCTGTCTCAATCCCTCGCCCTACATGTACCTCATGGACTTCGAGGACTTTCAGGTCGTCGGGGCCTCGCCCGAGATCCTCACGCGCGTCGAGGACGGCGAGGTCACGGTGCGGCCCATCGCCGGCACGCGGCCGCGCGGACGCGACGAGGCGCACGACAAGGCCCTGGAGCGCGAGCTGCTGGCCGATCCCAAGGAGATCGCCGAGCACCTGATGCTGATCGACCTGGGGCGCAACGATGTCGGCCGCGTCGCCGAGATCGGCTCGGTCGATGTCACCGACCGCATGACGGTCGAGCGCTACTCGCACGTCATGCACATCGTGTCGAACGTCGTGGGCCGGCTGCGCGAGGGCCTGTCGGCGATGGACGTGCTGCGGGCGACGTTCCCCGCCGGCACGCTCTCCGGTGCCCCCAAGATCCGCGCGTTGGAGATCATCGACGAGCTCGAGCCGGTGCGCCGCGGGGTGTACTCGGGCGCGGTCGGCTACCTCGCCTGGTCGGGCGACATGGACCTGGCCATCGCCATCCGCACCGCCGTCATCCAGGGCGGCGATCTGCACGTGCAGGCCGGCGGCGGCATCGTCCACGACTCGCAGCCCCAGGCCGAATGGGACGAGACCATGAACAAGGCGCGCGCGATGTTCCGCGCGGTGGAGCTGGCCGAGGCGGGCCTCGACCGCGCCGATGGCCTACCGGGACGGTAGCGGATAGTCGCCCAGTTTTGCCCTGATCGCGGGGTCGCGGTGCACGGCCCGATAGCCGCTCGGACGGGACCAGAGGCGGCCACCGCCGACGCGATTGCGGGCGGCCCACGCCGCCAGCGGCAGCGCGGCCAGTGCCGCGCCCGCGATCAGCGCCCGTGCGGGGGTGGCGCGGCGCGCGCTTTGCGACATCCACCCGCCGCTGATGCTGCCGCCGGCGCTCGCGCGGAAAAGGTTACCGCGCGTGTCGGGGCTGGGCGCGGCCGCGAAATGGTGTTGCTCCACCTGGCGGGCCATGGTGCGCTCGGCCGACTCCGGCGCCAGCGAACGCTGCAGCGCGAACAGCTTGCCGGCACCGCCGACGGTGACTTCGCGGCGCGGTTGCTGCGCCAGGCGGAGGATGGAGTCGGCGACCCGGGCCGCCGGGTAGACCGGCTTGATCGGCTTGATGCTACGCCCCGTGTAGTTACCGGCGTGCTGGAAGAACGGGGTGTCGATCGAGGCCGGGAGAACCGTGCACGCATGGATGGCGGGTTGGTCCAGCAGCTCCATGCGCAGGCTGTCGCCGAGCGCGCGGAGGCCCGCTTTGGAGACGCCATAGGCACTGGTGTAGGGCTGGGGGACGACGCCGACCAGCGAGGCGACGTTGATCACCGTGCCCTCGCCTTGCCGGCGGAAGTACGGGATGGCGGCGCGCGCGCCATAAATGCAGCCGTGCAGGTTGGTCTGCAGGACGCGCTCGTAATCGGCCAGCGGCGCCTCCTCGATGCGGGCGAACAGACCCACGCCGGCGTTGTTGACCCAATAGTCGATGCGGCCGCAGCGGTTGGCCGCCGTGCGGGCCAGCGCCTCGACCTGCTCGTGGTCGGCGACGTCGGTCGGCTCGATTAGCGCCCTGCCGCCCCGGTCGATGCAGCTGCGCTCGACGCTGCGCAGGGCATCCTCGCGGCGCGCGGCCAGGACCACCGTGGCGCCTTGCTCGGCGAACGCATGGGCGGTCGCGCGGCCGATGCCGCTCGACGCGCCCGTGATGACGGCCACTCGGCCCTCGAAACCTGTGCGCATGGCTCACACTCCCTTGCGTGGGTTTCCGGCCCGTTGTGGGCCGTACGTTGCACTGGGAGTCGGGCAGGCTGCGGAGGGTTCCGCTGCACGGCGCCGGGTTGGCCCGGCGGTTGGCGTACAATGGGCCCGTTGAAACGGCCGTCGGTCGGGCAGCGTCGGCGGGTCGGGCGTAAGCCCGACCTGCCGCCGCACGACGACCGGTCGACGGACCGGGTTCGTTTCCGGGAGAGATCGCAATGCTGGTGATGATCGACAACTACGACTCGTTCACCTGGAACCTGGTGCAGTACCTGGGCGAGCTGGGCGTACCGGCCCGCGTCTATCGCAACGACGAGATCACGGTGGACGAGCTCGAGGCGCTGGCGCCGGAGCTGATCGTGATCTCGCCGGGCCCCTGCACGCCCAACGAGGCGGGCATCTCGGTGGAGACGGTGAAGCGCTTCGCCGGCCGCGTTCCGATCCTCGGCGTCTGCCTGGGCCATCAATCGATGGGCCAGGCCTTCGGCGGCGAGGTGGTCCACGCACGCGAGATCATGCACGGCAAGACCTCGCTGATCCATCACACGGGCGTCGGGGTGTTCGCCGGGCTGGACAATCCGTTCGAGGCGACGCGCTACCACTCGCTCGTGGTCGCACGCGAAGGCCTGCCGGAGGGGCTCGAGATCACGGCCTGGACCGAGAAGCCCGACGGCTCGGTCGACGAGATCATGGGGCTGCGCCACCGCGAGCTGGCGGTCGAGGGCGTACAATTCCACCCCGAGTCGATCCTGACGCGGCACGGCCACGAGCTGCTGGCGAACTTCCTCGGCCCGGCGGCCGCCGGCAACAACAAGGCGAAGGAGCCGGAACCGGCATGAACCTCCAGCAAGCCATCGGCGCCCTGGTCGAGCGGCGCGATCTCAGCGGCGACGAGATGACGGCCGTCATGCGCCAGATCATGACCGGCGAGGCCACCGATGCGCAGATCGGCGCCTTTCTCGCCGCGCTGCGCATGAAGGGCGAGACCGTCGCGGAGGTGGCCGGCGCCGCCAAGGTCATGCGCGATCTCTCCGCGCGCGTCGAGGTCGACGACGTCGAGCACCTGGTCGACACCTGCGGCACCGGCGGTGACGCGGCCAGCACCTTCAACGTGTCCACTGCGGCCGCCTTCGTGGTCGCCGCGGCCGGCGCCCATGTCGCCAAGCACGGCAACCGCTCGGTGTCGTCCTCCTGCGGCAGCGCCGATCTGCTCGAGGCCGCCGGCGTGAACCTGGAGCTGAGCCCCGAGCAGGTGGGCGAATGCATCCGCCGGGCGCGCTTCGGCTTCCTGTTCGCGCCGGCGCACCACCAGGCCATGCGCTACGCCGTCGGGCCGCGCAAGGAGCTGGGCGTGCGCACGGTGTTCAACGTGCTCGGGCCGCTGACGAACCCGGCCGGCGCGCCCAATCAGGTGGTGGGCGTGTACGCGGACGAGTGGGTCGAGCATGTCGCGCATGTGCTCGGGGAGCTCGGTAGCCGCCACGTGATGGTCGTGCACGCGGCCGACGGGCTCGACGAGATCAGCATCGGCGCCGAGACCAGCGTCGCCGAGTTCCGCGACGACGGCCTGGAGACCTACACCATCGCGCCGGAGGATTTCGGCATCACGCGTGCTGCGGTCGACGGGATCCGCGTGGGCAGCGCCGAGGAAAGCCTTCAGATGATCCGCGCCTGCTTCGCCGGCGAGACCGGTCCGGCGCACGACATCATTGCGCTCAACGCGGGCGCGGCGATCTATGTCGCCGGGGTAACCGCAAGCCTGGGCGCCGGCGTCGACCGCGCGCGCGAGGTCATGGCGAACGGCGCCGCGCGCGAGCGGTTGGATGAGGTGGTGCGCGTGAGCAATGCGCTCTAGTGTCGATTTCTCGGCGAGTTTCGCGGCGCCCGGCAGCGTTGCGCCTGCGCACCACCGATGGACCAGGGCCCGTCGGGGCGCTTTGCCGGGCACCGCGATTCTCGCCGCCGAACGTGGGACCCAACGGGTGAGACCGCACACTAGCGAGATAACGGGATGAGCGAGCCAGCGGCCGGGACCGCGCAAACGCCGGATATTCTCCGGCGCATCCTAGCGCGCAAGGCGGAGGAGATCGCCGCGGCGGCCGCGCGAGAGCCGATCGCGTCCGTGGCCGAGCGTGCCGCGGAGGCCGATCCGCCGCGCGGCTTTCGCGCGGCGCTGGCGCAACGCCTACGGGCGGGCGCGCCGGCGGTCATCGCCGAGATCAAAAAGGCCTCGCCCAGCAAGGGCGTCTTACGCGAGGACTTCGACCCCGCCGCCCTCGGCCGAAGCTATGCCGCGGGCGGGGCCGCGGCGCTGTCCGTGCTGACCGACCGCGACTTCTTCCAGGGTGATGGCCACTTCCTCACCGCCGCGCGCGAGGCCGGCGGGCTGCCCACGCTGCGCAAGGACTTCATCGTCGACCGGTACCAGATCCACGAGGCGCGGGCGCTGGGCGCCGACTGCGTATTGCTCATCGTGGCCGCACTCGACGATGCGTCGCTGCGCGAGCTGCACGAGTTGTCGATCGAGCTGGGCATGGACGTGCTGGTCGAGGTGCACGATGCCGCAGAGCTCGAGCGCGCTCTGGCCATCGGCGCCGACCTGGTGGGCATCAACAACCGCGACCTGCGCACCTTCGAGACCGCGACGGAAACCACGCGCACGCTTCGCAGCCGCGTGCCCGGCGACGTTCTGGTGGTGACCGAGAGCGGCATCCATACGCCGGACGACGTCGCCGCCATGCGCGCCGCCCATGTGCACGCGTTCCTCATCGGCGAGGCCTTCATGGTTGCGCCGGATCCGGGCGAGCGATTGGCCGCGCTGTTCCCGCGCTCGTAGGAACGGACGGACGCCATCAGCATTCGAGGGCCCGTGTCTTCGCGAGCGAAGCGTAAGCAATCCAGTCCTCGCTGACAGCGTCGCGCCCTGACGTACGGGATGCGTGCCTGCCGCGCGCGAGGGACGCGCGCCGGCGGCAGGCTTGAATCGGGCGCATCCGTCAATATGTTATCCGTGACGGCGCCGCGAGGCGCCGCTGTTTTTCTGATCAAGGGAGAGACGCCATGGCGGTCGTCGACCTGACGCAAGAGAACCTCGAGTCCACCGTCCGCGACAACGACATTGTGATCGTCGACTTCTGGGCGGAATGGTGCGGCCCCTGCAAGTCGTTCGCGCCGACCTACGAAAAAGTATCCGAGTCCCACACGGATATCGTGTTCGCAAAGGTGAACATCGAGGAGCAGCAGGAGATCGCGCAGACCTTCGGCATCCGCTCCATCCCGACGCTGGCGATCTTCCGCGAGCAGACCCTGATCATGCTCGAGGCCGGCGCCATGGCCGAGTCCACCCTCGAGCAGGCCATCGAAAAGGTTCGCAGCCTGGACATGGACCAGGTGCGCGAGGACCTCAAGCAGCGTGCCGAGGAAAGCCAACAGCAGGAGCAGCAAACCGGCTGATCCCGTTCGACGTTTGGCGTGGTTGCGGGGTTCGTTCGCGGCCGGTGGCCGCTCCTACGTGGCTTCGTGGCCAGCGCGAACAGTGGGAGGCCGGTCGTTCCGCGGTCCGGCCGACAGCGGATGATCCCGTCCTGCCCGCGTGTCTGTAGGAGCGAGCCTTGCTCGCGAACCGACGAC
>CAZVBX010000069.1:0-16543 GCA_964625925.1 uncultured Ectothiorhodospiraceae bacterium
TCGGTCATCGGCCGCGGGAAGCGGTACACCCCCGGGCGACCGTCCTCTGCGGCGCGGGCGAGCGCGGGGCCGCCCGGATAGCCCAGGCCCAGTAGCTGCGCGGTCTTGTCGAAGGCCTCGCCCGCGGCGTCGTCGACGGTGTCGCCCAGCAGGCGGTATTGCCCGGGCGCCTCGACCGCCACCAACTGCGTATGGCCACCCGACACCAGCAGCGCGACGAAAGGAAATGTTGGCGCCTCGGGCTCGAGCATCGGGGCCAGCAGATGCGCCTCCATGTGGTGCACCCCGATGACGGGCACGCCACGGGCCCAGGCGAAGCCCTGGGCCGCCGCCGCACCCACCAGCAGGGCCCCCGCCAGGCCGGGCCCCGCGGTGTAGGCGACGCCATCGACCTCGGCGCGGTCGAGCCCGGCCTCTTCGAGCGCGCGCTCGATCAGCGGCAGCAGGCGGCGCACATGGTCGCGCGAGGCGAGCTCGGGCACCACCCCGCCGTAGTCGGCGTGCACGCCGATCTGGCTATGGAGTGCATGCGCCCGCAGCCCGAGCGCCGTGTCGTACAGGGCGACGCCGGTTTCGTCGCAGGAGGTCTCGATGCCGAGCACACGCATAGGGTCGGTCGCGTTCATGGCGCGCTCACACACGCGCAGACGGCGCTCGACGCATTGCTTGCGGCCGCGCCCGTGCTACACTTGCGCGCTTTCGTCCCCGGAGGACGGCGTGGTGCGCGTATGTGCGCGCCCGGCCGCCCAGTCGGGTCCATGCAGTCGAAAGGATGATCCGGATCCATGCCATCGGTACGCGTACGCGACAATGAGCCTTTCGAGGTCGCCCTGCGGCGCTTCAAGCGCTCGTGCGAGAAGGCGGGTATTCTGACAGAGACGCGCCGGCGCGAGTACTACGAGAAGCCGACTCAGGAGCGCAAGCGCAAGCGGGCAGCCGCGGTCAAGCGGCACCAGAAGAAGCTCGCCAAGGAGCAACAGCGCCGCGTCCGCCTGTACTGATCGGCCTCGACCGCCCGGACCCACGCGGTGCCCGATAGTTCCCTCAAGGATCAGCTCGCCGGCGAGATCAAGGCGGCCATGCGAGCCGGCGACAAGGCGCGCCTCGGTACGCTGCGGATGATGCATGCCGCTATCCGCCAGCGCGAGGTCGACGAACGGGTCGAACTCGACGACGCCAGCGTGGTCGAGGTACTCGATCGCATGGCCAAGCAGCATCGTGAGTCAGCCACGCAATACCGCGAGGCCGGGCGCACCGATCTCGCCGACCAGGAGGAAAGCGAACTCGCGGTGGTCGGCGAATTCCTGCCCGAGCCGCTGGACGAGGCGGCGCTCGATGCCCTCATCGAGCAGGCCATCGGCGATACCGGCGCCGGCTCCATGAAGGACATGGGCAGCGTGATGGCCGCGCTCAAGCCGCAGGTGCAAGGCCGGGCCGATATGAGCGCGGTGTCCGCTCGCGTCAAGGCGCGGCTCGCCGCATCCGGCTGAGCACGCCGCGCATGCCCGAACTGGCCAACGACCGCCTGCTGAAGGCGCTGGCGCGCGAGCCCGTCGACCGCACGCCGGTGTGGCTCATGCGCCAGGCCGGGCGCTATCTGCCCGAATACCGGGCCGTACGGGAGCGCGCCGGCTCCTTCCTCGACCTCTGCCAAGACCCCGATCTGGCCTGCCAGGTCACGCTGCAACCGGTCGAGCGCTTCGATCTCGACGCGGCCATCATCTTCTCCGATATCCTGACCATCCCGCACGCAATGGGGCTCGGCCTGCATTTCGTCACCGGCGAAGGCCCGCGCTTCGAGCGGCCGCTGCGCGACGCCCGCGCGGTCCAGGCGCTGCGCGTGCCCGATCCCGAGGCCGACCTGGGCTATGTCATGGCCGCGCTGCGCACCACGCGCCGAGCGCTCGCCGGCCGCGTGCCGTTGATCGGTTTTGCGGGCAGCCCCTGGACGCTGGCCACCTACATGGTGGAGGGCGGCAGCTCGCGCGACTTCGCCGCCATCAAGGCCTTGCTCTACGACCAGCCCGAGACGCTGCACACGCTGCTGGCGACGCTCGCCGATGCGGTCACTGCCTACCTCAACGCCCAGATCGCCGCCGGCGCGCAGGCGCTGCAGATCTTCGATACCTGGGGCGGCGCGCTGACCCCGGACGCCTATCGGGCGTTCTCGCTCGAGTACATGGCGCGGATCGTGGCGGGACTGACGCCGACGGCCGAGGGCCGCCGGGTGCCGGTGATCCTTTTCACCAAGGGCGCAGGCCAGTGGCTCGAGGACATGGCAGCGACCGGCTGCGACGGCCTCGGCCTCGACTGGACGACCGACATGGCCGATGCGCGCCAACGCGTGGGCCACCGCGTAGCGCTGCAGGGCAATCTGGACCCGGCCGTTCTACACGCCGGTCGCGACGCGGTGCAGCGCGAAACCCACCGGCTGCTGACGGCCGCCGGCAGCGCTCCGGGCTACGTGTTCAATCTCGGTCACGGCATTCAACCGCAGACCGACCCGGATCATGTCGCGGCCATGGTCGAGGCGGTGCGCGCGGACTAGGGCCTGTTAACACTTCCCGCGATCGTCGCGGGAAGTCTTACAGGCCCTAGTGTCGCGTTCCTCGTCCGGCGGCTCCGCCGCCAACAGCTCGGCCACCTGAGCGCGGTTCATACGGGTCATCGGCTTGCCGTCGACCGGTGATCGCGGCGCCTCCCGCGAGCCCTCGCGGGGGAATACGACCAGGCGCACCGGCTGGTCGTCGACCCGGATCCGGTACATGGGCAATTCGCTCTCGCGGTTGCCGCCGAAGCGGCCCACCCAGGCGTCGAGTTCCCAGCGCACATGGCGGTCATAAAGAAAGGTGGCGACCGCCTCCGGCGGATCGGCGAACACATGCAGCGTCACCTCGGCCTCCCGTGCCGCGGTGCCGCGCAGAACCGAGCCAACCAACCGCGGTCCGAACGGCTCCAGCAGATCCATCACCTCGAGCGCGACCTGGCGCATGCGCGCGAGCCAGGCCGGCTGCTCATCCGACTGGAACAGCGCCTGGTACGCGCGGATCTCGGCCTCGATCTCGTCATTGCGCGGCATGACCTGCCGCCCATGCACCCCGAGCCGGTCCGCAGCGCGGCTCTTCGCCTCGGCGAAGCCGGGAACGCCCTCCTCGGCCATCAGGCGCGCGGCCACCTGCGCGACCTCGACGCGGGCGCGTCCCGCGCGCTCGCGCGCGGCCTCGGCGACCGGACCGGATCGGCGTCTGCGACGCTGCGGCATGATTACCCCCGCGCGAGGACAGCGCGTACGCTCGCGTCCCCGCCCGCCCATCGATGTCGTCGTCGGGTTGGCCGGATCATGCCGGCCGGGCGCGCGGCGCTCCCCCACCGCCTGGAGGAGGCCGATCGCGCGTACGGCAGCGCCGGGCGCCGGGATCCTCCCCATCATCCGCACGGCCCGGTCCTGCTCTCACCACGACCGGCGGCGGGTACCGCGGGCTGCGGTATCGCCCGAGGCTACCCCTGCCCTTCCTGACCGCGTGCGGGGCGCTGGGTTCGCGCCACCGCCCAACGGTTTCGCCGCACCCGATCTCTGGACACGCGCGGGACCCCGCGCGTCGCAAACGGGGTAGGACCGTCCAATTCGATCGGATAGCCGCGACATGCGGATGTGCGGCTGGATCCGGCCGGCGCCCGCCCCCAGCGGCATATTTGGGCGATCGCTCACGAAATCGCCGGGAGCGATTTTGCGCCCGGCAATATCCGCTCGCTGTGCCACGCGCTCGCAACGGCGCAGGTTTCTCGGACAGGCCCTAGAACAGCGGCTCGGAGCTACTGCTGCTGCCGTCGCCGCTGTCCGACTCGCGCCCGCTGCGCGCAGTCGCGCTCGGCGTGGGCGCGTTCTCGCTGCGGAAGATCTCGAAGACCGCGTCGTCGTTGTCCGCGGCGGCGTACTCGCCCGTTTCCGGGTCGATCCGCACGGTCACCATTTCCGGCGGCAGGTCGGGCCAGACCTCCGGCGTGCCGTCGAGCGCCACGCGCATGAAATCCACCCACATCGGTAGCGCCGCGCGCGCCCCGGTCTCGTCGGGCCCGAGCGATTCGAGCTGGTCGTAACCGACCCAGGCGGACGCGACGGTCGAATCGGTGAAGCCGGAGAACCACGCGTCCTGCTGGTCATCGGTGGTTCCGGTCTTGCCGGCGATATCGTCGCGATTGAGCACGCGGGTGCCGCGGCCGGTCCCGCGACGCGCGACGTCGCGCAGCATGCTGCGCACGATGTAGGCGTCCTGCTGCGGCAGCACGCGCTCGGCGAAACGCGGCTCGGGCACCGCGTCCTCGTCGGGCACACCGACCACGCCAAGCTCCTCCGGGCGACTGGCGGAATCGAGTCGCGTTTCCTCGGCGGCCTGCGCCTGACCGGCGCCCTGCTGCGACTCGCCGCTCTCGAGCGCTTCGCGTTGCTCGCAGGGGTCGGGGCAAGCGCGCGCCGGGTTGGCGCGATACACGACCTCGCCGGCCCCGTCGGCGATGCGGGTGACCAGATAGGGCTCGACGCGAAAGCCGCCGTTCGCGAAAGTGGCGTAACCCGTGGCGACCTGCATCGGCGACAACGATGCGCTGCCCAGCGCCAGCGTCAGGTCCTGTGGCAATTGCTCGCGCGGAAAGCCGAAGCGCTGCAGATAGTCGACCGCATAGGGGATGCCGATCTCGAGCAGGACCCGGATCGAAACCAGGTTGCGCGAATGCACCAGGCCCTCGCGTAGCCGCGTGGGGCCGAAAATCCGGCCGCTGTAGTTCTCCGGGCGCCAGGTATCCTCGAGCGCCGGGTCGTCGAACACGACCGGGGCGTCGTTGACCAGCGTGGCCGGCGTGAAACCCTGATTGAGCGCGGCGGAATAGACGAACGGCTTGAAATTCGATCCGGGCTGGCGCCGGGCCTGCGTCACCCGGTTGAATTTGCTGCGATCGAAGTCGAAGCCGCCCGCGAGCGCGCGAATTCCCCCCGCGTCGGGCTCGAGACCCACGAGCGCGCCCTCGACCCCGGGCTCCTGGCCCAAGCGCACGCCGGCAGCGTCTCCCTCGCCGGGCGCGACATGGATAATGTCGCCCGTGGCGAGCACATCGCTCGGCGCCTCGGGCTCATCGCCGGTGCCACCGTCGTCGAGCCGCGGCGCCGCCCAGGCCATATCCTGCCAGGCCATCGGGTCGAGCCGGCGCCCGCTGCGGTACACCATCGCCCGCTCGTTCTCGTCATCGACCGCCACGACGAGAGCGGGCTCGAGATGGCCCACGGCATCGTGGCGCGCCAATACCATGTCGAGTTGCTCCAACCCGAGCATCCCCGGCGCACCGTCCCCTCGCCGCTGCGGCTCGCCTTGGGGCCCAGCGACGCGCTCGACCATGCGCTCCAGCTCCTCGAGCGCAGGGACGCGGCGACCGTCGATGAAGCCCAGGCGCCCGCGATAGCCATGACGCGCCTCATAGGCGATCAGGGCATCGCGCAGGGAGCGGGTGGCGGTACGTTGCTCGCCCGCATCGACGGTCGTGTAAACGCTGTATCCACTGGTGTAGACGTCGTCGCCGAAGCGCTCGGTGGCCTCGAGCCGCGCCATTTCCGCCACATAGGGCGCATGCAGCTCGACCGGGGCGCTGTGCGAGGTGGCGGTGATCGGCGCCGCCAACGCCTCCTCCAGCGCTGCCCGGTCGATCATGTCGTTCGCGTGCATACGCCGTAGAACGTAATTGCGCCGTTGGCGAGCGCGTTCGGGATTGACCACCGGATTGCTGTACGAAGGCGCCGTCGGCAGTCCGGCGATCACGGCCGTCTCCGCCAGCGTCAGCTCGGACACGGGCTTGCCGTAGTAGACCTGCGCGGCGGCCCCGACGCCATATGCGCGCCGCCCCAGATAGATCTTGTTCAGATACAGCTCGAGGACCTCCTCCTTACTCAGATCGCGTTCGATCTTGAGCGCGAGCAGGATCTCGTTGAGCTTGCGCAGATAGGTTTTTTCGCGCGACAGGAAGAAATTGCGCGCGACCTGCATCGTGATCGTGCTGCCGCCCTGACCCTTCTCACCGGTCAGCGCCAGGTTCCAGGCAGCACGGGTGATCCCCATCCAGTCGACGCCCGGGTGCTGGTAGAAACGATCGTCCTCAGCGGCGACGAAGGCGTCCTTCATCTGCTGCGGGATGTCGCCGATCTCCAGCGGCATGCGCCGCTGCGTGCCGTACACGCCCATGAGTTCGCCGCTCGCGGCGTACACGCGTAGCGGCTCCTGCAGCTGCACGTTGCGCAGTTCCTCGGTCGGCGGCAGCTCGGGCTCGAGATAGAGATAGAGTCCGCCGGCGAGCAGCGCGGCCGCGGCGAGCCCGGCGAACATCGTCGCCATCAGCCACTTGGTGGCACGCAGGACGGCTCGGCGAAATGAGGCCATAGCTGGGGATTCGTCATGGTAGAGTTCGGGCGCCAACCGCCGAGTATAATGACTCCCCGGAAGTGGTGCGAGCCTGTGGCCCCGCGTTTGCGGAGCGCACCACACGGCGTCCCTCCTGATTCGGGAACGCGGTCACAATGCTGGACGTGGCGCTCGCAATAATGTAGAACTTTGAAAAACTTGCGGGCGTTCGTTAACCCGATAACTACGAACTGAGCGCAGCGGAGGGTCGGGCCAAGCGCCCCGTACCGAATTACCCCGTGTTCCCCTTTAAAGCCAAACAAGCACCGACCCTCGGCGTCGATATCAGCTCGACCTCGGTCAAGCTGCTCGAGATCACGCGCAGTGGGGGGGACTACTGCGTGCAAAGTCACGCCGTCGAGCCCCTGCCGGTCGAGGCCGTGACGGAAAAAGAGATTCAGGACGTCGACGCCGTCGGCCAGACGCTGGCGAAGGCGGTGAAGAAGTCCGGCACCAAGGCCAAGACCGCCGCGATCGCCGTTCCGGGATCGGCCGTGATCACCAAGCTCCTCACCATGCCGGCGATCCTCTCCGAGGACGACATGGAGCAGCAGATCCAGCTGGAAGCGGATCAATACATCCCGTACCCGCTCGAGGAGATCAATCTCGACTTCGAGGTCATGGGCCCGACCGATGGCGACGACGAATCGGTCGACGTCATGCTCGCGGCGTCCAAGAGCGAGAACGTCGAGATGCGTACCGCCGCGCTCGAGATGGCCGGGCTGACCGCGGCCGCGGTCGACGTCGAGCCCTATGCGATCGAACACATCTGCCAGGCGTTGCCGGCCGGATTGCCCGACGAGGGGATCGACCGGACGGTCGCGATCATGGACATCGGCGCGACCTTGACCACGCTCAACGTCGTTCACGACCGCAACCTGATCTATACGCGCGAGCAGCAGTTCGGTGGCAAGGAGCTCACCGACGAGATCATGCGGCGCTTCGATCTCTCCTACGAGGAGGCCGGACGCGGCAAGAAGTTCGGCAGTCTGCCGGACAACTACGAAACGGATGTGCTTGAGCCGTTCAAGATCAACATGGCGCACCAGGTCAGCCGCTTCCTCCAGTTCTTTTTCTCCTCGAGCGATTACGACGGCGTCGATCAGATATTGCTGGCCGGCGGTTGCGCCCTGATACCGGGGATCGACGAGTTCATCGAATCGCACATCGGCACGCCCACCGTAGTAATGAACCCGTTCGCCGGCATGAGTCACGGCCCGCGTGCCAACCGCCAACGGCTCGAGGTCGACGCGCCCTCGTTTCTGATTGCGTGCGGACTCGCCGTGCGGGGGCACCTGTAGTGCTCACCACAGCCCACTCGGCTGCGCCTCACCCCGAGAGCCACGACGGGCCGCCGGCATGCGGAACGGCGCGGCGCCTTCCGGGCCACAGGGGGCGCGTCTGATGCCACTCATCAATCTACTGCCATGGCGCGAGGAACGGCGCCGCTTCCTCATCCAGGAATTCGCGCGGCAGACCGTGCTGGCCGCCCTGCTCGCCGCCGCGATGGGCGGCTACGGCTGGTATCACGTCAACGGCCTCGTCCAGCACCAGCGCGACCGCAACGACTACCTGCGCGACGAGATCGCCGTCCTGCAGGAGGACATCGAAGAGATCGAGGAACTCGAATCGACCAAGGAGCAGCTGCTCGCGCGCATGAACGTCATCCAGCGGCTGCAGGCGCGCCGACCGCAGATCGTGCACCTGTTCTTCGAGCTCGCGGACACCCTCCCCGAAGGCGTTCACCTCACGGGCGTGGACCAGGATGGCGACAGCCTCACCGTGCGCGGCCAGGCGGTGTCGAAGGCGCAAGTATCGGCCTACATGCGCAATCTCAGCGGGTCGGACTGGCTGCAGAACCCGCGGCTGGAGGTGATCCAGACCGACGGTTCTGATCGAGTCAACTCGTTCACCCTGCACTTGGCGCAAACGACGCCGAACGAAGGGGAGCAATCCTGATGGACGTCAACGAGGCGGTTGCCAAGCTCAACAACCTCGACATCCAGGATCTCAAGAAGATCGGGACGGCGCCCAAGCCCGTGCAGATCCTCGTGCAGGTGCTGGTGTTCGCCGCCATCCTGGGCGCGGCGGGCTGGTTTCTGGTCAAACCCGCGGTCGAGCAGCTGGAGGAGGCCGAGGCCACCGAGGATGAGCTACGCAGCGAGCTTCGGATCAAGCAGAGCAAAGCGGCGCAGCTCGACGCCTATCGCGAGCAGCTCGCCGAAATGGAGGAATCGTTCGGCACCATGCTGCGCCAACTGCCCGACGAAACCGATATGGAGAGCCTGCTAATCGACCTTTCGCAGACCTCGGTCGCGGCCGGGTTGGAGGTCAACTTCTTCAAGCCGGGCAGTGAGCAGCACCAAGAATTCTACGCCGAGTATCCGATCCAGCTGCGGGTCAGCGGCAACTATCACGAGTTCGGCGCGTTCGTGTCGGGGCTGGCGGCACTACCGCGGATCGTGACACTGCACGACATCTCGATCTCGGGCGGCTCCGGCTCCGAACTCAACATGACGCTCACGGCCAAGACCTACCGCTACCTCGACGAGGACGAAGGCTGATGGCCGCCCGCCGTCCCAACGCCCGGCTCGTTCTGACGTGCGTCGCAACCCTTCTGGCAGCCGGTTGCGCCGAGGACATGGGCGATCTGCGCCAGTTCGTCGAAGAGACCAAGCAACGCCCCGGTGGAAAGATCGAACCGATACCGACTTTCGAACCCTACGAGGGGTTCTCTTACGAGGCGGCGAATCTGCGCGACCCGTTCAGGCCACGGCGGGATTTCGCGGACGAGGGAGAGGACGATGCCGACGACAATGGCTCTGGCATCAGCCCCGACTTCGACCGGCGCCAGGAACCGCTCGAGCAATATCCACTCGACAGTCTCAGCATGGTCGGGACATTGACCCAGAACGGGCAGCGACGCGGCCTGGTACGCGACCCCGACGGTGTCGTCCACCGGGTCGTGCCGGACAATTACCTGGGACAGAATCACGGCCGGATCGTGGCGGTGGAGCCCGACCGAATCCGCATTGTCGAGATCGTGCGTGACGGCCAGAGCGGCTGGATGGAGCGGGATGCCGGCCTGGCAATCAGCAACGAGGAATAAGCACCGGAGAGCACCATGACCCAAGACCGCCGCATGCGCCCGCTCCCCCGGACGTGGCTGGGCCTGCTGCTGACGGCCGCCTGCTCGGCGGCCGGTGCGGCCGACGGCGCCGGGCCGGGCAACTCGCTGGAGGCGATCGACTATTCGGTGCTGCCCGGCGAGCGCGTAGAGTTGCGCTTCGACTTCGCCGGTCCGGTCGCCGAGCCGCGTAGCTTCACCGTCCGCGAGCCGGCGCGGATTGCGCTCGACTTCGCCGACACGCGCAACGCCACCGGTCAGCGCAGTATCGATCTCGGCGTGGGCGCCGCCCAATCGCTCCATGTCGCCGAGACCAGCGACCGCACGCGGGTCGTGCTCAACTTGAGCCAGAGCACGCGCCATACCACCGAGATCGATGGCAGCACGCTGGTGATGAGGCTCGGCACAGGCGAAGCGGACGGTCGCACCCCAACGCGCGGCGGCGGCGAGCCATTCGCCGGCGAGCGCGCGGATTCCGCCGACGCCGAGCGCCGCGGGGTCAACAACGTCGATTTTCGCCGTGGCCAGGACGGTCAGGCCCGCATCCGCATCGAGCTGGCGGACCCGGATACCCCGGTCGACGTCCAGCGGCGCGGCAACGACGTAGTCGTCGCCCTGCCGAACACCTCGATCCCCGAGGCGCTCCGAGAGCGCCTGGACGTGCTCGATTTCGCAACGCCGGTCAAGTACGTCGATGTGCGCCAACGCGGCAGTGACGGCGAGATCCGCATCACGCCGCGGACCGCGGACTACGAGCAGCTGGTCTATCAGTCCGGCAGTGCCGTGACCATCGAGGTCCAGGAGCCGGTCGAGGACACGCCCCAAGCGCAGCAGGAACCCGCCTACACCGGCGACAAACTCTCGCTGAACTTCCAGCAGATCGAGGTGCGTGCCGTTCTGCAGCTGCTCGCCGACTTCACGGGGCTGAATATCGTCGTCAGCGACAGCGTCGGCGGCAGCATCACGCTGCGCCTCAAGAACGTCCCCTGGGACCAGGCCCTCGACATCGTCCTGCGCACGCAGGGACTGGACAAGCGTCGTAACGGCAACGTGATGTTCATCGCCCCGCGCCAGGAACTGGCCGAGCGCGAGCAGGCCGAACTCGAAGCGCAGCAGCAACAGGCGGAACTCGCCCCGCTGCGCACCGAGTACATCCAGGTCAATTACGCCAAGGCCTCGGAGATGGCGAGCGTGCTCCAGTCACAGGACGTCAGCCTGCTGTCGGAGCGCGCCAGCGTCACGGTCGACGAGCGCACGAACACCTTGCTCGTGCGCGGCACGGCGGACAATCTCGAGCAGGTGCGGCGGCTCGTCGAGCGCCTGGACGTCCCGGTGCGTCAGGTACTGATCGAGTCGCGCATCGTCGTGGCGACCAACGACTTGAACGAGGAGCTCGGCGTCAACTGGGGGCCGACCGCGGGGGAAAGCCCCGACTTCAGCGACGGCAGCACGGGCACCACGGACGTCGGCGACAACGAGTTCAACGTGAATCTGCCGGCGACGGACGATATGGGCTCGTTCGGGATCGCCGTCGGGAATTTGTCCGACGGAACCCTAGTGGGCCTGGAGCTGTCCGCGATGCAGGCCGAGGGCCGTGGCGAGGTGATTTCAAGCCCGCGCGTCATCACCGCGGATCAGAACGAAGCCGTAATCAAACAGGGCGTGCAGATCCCGTACCGCGAGGCCAGCTCCAGCGGGGCAGCTACCGTCTCCTTCCAAGAGGCGGTGCTGTCGCTGACCGTCACACCGCAGATCACGCCGGACGACCGCATCGTGATGGACCTCGGGGTGACCAACGATCAGATCGGCGGCCAGACCGTCGACGGCGTACCCACGGTCGATACGCGCTCGGTGGACACGCGCGTGCTCATCGACAATGGCGAGACGGTCGTGCTCGGCGGTATCTACGAGGAGACGCAGAGCGAGACGATCAACCGCGTGCCGTTCTTCGGCGACCTCCCCATCGTGGGCACGCTTTTCCGCCACCGGACCGAGGAACGTACCAAGAGCGAGCTCCTGGTCTTCGTCACCCCCAAGATCGTGCGCTCGGGTTCCGACACGCCGTGATCGCGTGATGCCGGTTCCACCGCCCCCCACCCGGCGCGTGTTCCTCGTCGGCCCGATGGGCGCCGGTAAGACCACGACCGGGCGCCAGCTCGCGCGCGCGCTCGGGCTCGACTTCGTCGATTGCGATCGCGAGCTCGAGTCGCGCTCGGGCGTGGACATCCCCACGATCTTCGACTTCGAGGGCGAGGCCGGCTTCCGCCAGCGCGAGCGCAGCCTGATCGACGAGCTCACCGCCCATGACGGCATCGTGCTCGCGACCGGCGGCGGGGTCGTGCTCGATGCCGGCAACCGTCGCAACCTGGCCACGCGCGGTGTCGTGGTCTATCTGGCCACGCCGGTCGACGAGCAGCTCAGGCGCACACGGGACGACCGCCAGCGCCCCTTGCTGCAAGCCACGGACCGGCGCGCTACACTGGCGCAGCTGCAAGACGAGCGCGATCCGCTCTACCGCGAGGTCGCGGACATCATCGTCGACACCGCCGGGGGACGCCGGCGCAAGATCATCGACCGTATTCAGGCGGCACTGGCCGAGCAGGACTGACCCGCCAGACCGCCCCTGGGCCCCGATTCCATGACTGTGAGCACCGTCAGCGTCGAGCTGGGCGAGCGCCGCTACCCCATCGAGATCGGCCGCGGCCTGTTGCAACGCGCGGGCAGCCTCGCGCAATGGGTCGCCGGCGACAGCGCGCTGCTGATCACCAACACCACCGTCGCGCCGCTCTACCGCGATGCGACGCGCGCGGCGATCGGAGACGCCACGCGCATCGTCGAGTGCGTCCTGCCCGATGGCGAGCGCTTCAAGAACCTCGAGACGCTCGCACAGGCGTTCGACGCCGCGGTCGACGGGCACTGCGACCGCCGGACGACCGTGGTCGCCCTCGGCGGCGGCGTCGTGGGCGACATGGCGGGGTTCGCCGCGGCCGTGTACCAACGCGGCGTCCCGTTGATCCAGGTGCCGACCACGCTGCTCGCCCAGGTCGATTCCTCGGTCGGCGGCAAGACCGGGGTGAATCATCCGCGTGGCAAGAACATGATCGGCTCGTTCCACCAGCCGGTAGGCGTGGTCGCTGACACCGCGACCCTGAACACGCTGGATGACCGGCACCTGCGGGCCGGTCTGGCCGAGGTCATCAAGTACGGCCTGATCGGCGACCGGCCCTTTTTCGACTGGCTCGAGGGACAGATGCCGCAGCTGCTCGAACGCGAGCCGGACGCGCTCGCGGGGGCCATCGAGCAGTCCTGCCGCAACAAGGCCGCGGTCGTCGCCGCCGACGAGTTCGAGCAGGACCGCCGGGCGTTATTGAATCTCGGCCACACCTTCGGTCACGCGATCGAATCCGCGACCGGCTACGAGAGCTGGCTCCATGGCGAGGCCATCGCCGCGGGCATGTGCATGGCCGCTCGCCTGTCCGAGCGCCTGGGCCGGCTCGCGCCGGCCGAACGCGAGCGCACCGAGGCCATCTTCCAGGCCGCCGGCCTGCCCACGCGACCGCCCAGTATCGGTGTGGACCGGATGCTGGCGCTGATGGCCGGTGACAAGAAGGCGCGCGACGGGCGTATCCGCCTGGTCCTGCTGGAGTCGATTGGCCGCGCACGGGTCACGGCCGATTACCCACCGGAGGCCCTCTCGGCCGAACTGAGCGCCGCCGCTGCGGCCTACGCCTGAGCGGCCGTGCTCACGCGTGCGACATCGGCCCTACGCGATCTCGTGGGCCGCCTGCGACCGGCCTCGGGTGACGGCGGACCCGCGTCGACGCAACCGAGCCGGACGCTGACGCCGCAGGCATTGGGGGCACTCGGGCTACGGCATCAGCCATTCCGCGACAGCTCCGCCGCCGACGAGCTATTCGCCGACGAGGCGATCGAGATGAATCTCAACACGCTCGCCGATCAGCTTCGCAGCGGCGCCATGCTCCCGGTGCTCAAGGGCGAACCCGGCAGCGGCAAGACCTCGCTGCTCATCCAGCTCATGGCGCGCGCGCAGAGCGAGTGCCACTTCTTTGTCTGCCGCGCGCAGCCCGGGCTCACCGCCGAACGGGTCGTCATCGACATGCTGCGGGTGATCACGCGCCCGGTTCCCGGCGACGCGGGCGAATGCTTCCGCCAGCTCGCCCGCCACCTGCGCACGCTGGTCGACCAGGGCAGCCTCGCCGCCTTGGTGATCGACGACGCCCACCGGCTGAGCGATCGCGATCTCGGCCATGTCCTGATCGCCTACGACAGCCTGCGCAAGGTGCTGCGCGGTCGCTTCCGGTTGCTGCTCGCGGCGGATCCCGCGATCGAGCTACGGCTACCGCAGCTGCAATCGGACCAGCTCGACCAGGGCCAGGTGGTGGCGGCCAATATCCGCCCGCTCGGGCGCGCCCGCCTGGGTGCCTATCTCACCTGGCGCTTGCAAGCCGCCGGCGCACATCCGCGTGACCTGCCGCTGAACGAGGAGATGCTCGACCGCATCGCCGCCGCCAGCGACGACCTCCCGCGCAGCGTCGAAACCGCCGCCACCGCCGAGCTCAACGCCTTGTATTAGGCGATCATCCCACTACAGAAGAACCACGGATGAACACGGATCTTCCATGGCGAGCGGCTCCGGATGCACCCCCTGCCTTCGCATGACCGGCCGCTAACCTTTCACCAGATCGAGCCCAGCACGCGGCGCGTAACGCCGCAGCGCGCAACGGCCCGTTCGAAGCCGGAATGCGCACAGCCATCGCCACCGCAACTCCGTTGCAGCGGAGATTTTGCCGCTACATCCGTGTGTATCCGTGTTCATCCGTGGTTCCTTGAACCTGAGGCTTGGGCTCCCGGCTAGACGGACCCTATACTGCGCGGACTTCATTCGCCCGATCACGCCCGTGAGGCCGCCATGGCGGGGCGTATTCCCCAGGCATTCATCGACGATCTGCTGGCGCGCGTCGACGTCGTCGACGTGATCGACGCCCGTGTGCCGCTGAAGAAGCAGGGCGCCAACCAGGTCGCTTGCTGCCCGTTCCACGACGAGAAGACGCCCTCGTTCTCGGTCAGCCCGACCAAGCAGTTCTATTACTGCTTCGGCTGCGGCGCCAGCGGCACGGCCCTCGGTTTCCTGATGGAATACGAGCGCATCGGCTTCGTCGAGGCGGTGGAGACGCTGGCCGGCTCGATCGGGGTCGAGGTGCCGCGCGAAGGCGGCGGCCCCGCGCCGGACGCCGGACGCGAGCGCGATTTCGCGCTACTTGCCGAGGCCGAGCGCTTCTATCGCCAGCAGCTGCGCAACACCCCCCAGGCGATCGCCTATCTCAAGGAGCGCGGCGTATCGGGAGAGACAGCCGCCCGTTTCGGCCTCGGCTTCGCCCCGGCCGGTTGGCAGCACCTGCTCGAGCATCTGGGCGAGCGCGATCGCGAAGAGCTGCTGCGCAGCGGCCTAATCAACCAGCACGAGGAGTCGGGGCGGATCTATGACCGCTTCCGCGGCCGCGTAATGTTCCCCATCCGCGACCGGCGCGGGCGCCCGATCGCCTTCGGCGGCCGCGTGCTCGACGACGGCGTCCCCAAGTACCTCAACTCGCCCGAGACCGCGCTGTTCCACAAGGGACGCGAGCTCTACGGCCTGTACGAGGCTCAGCGCGCGCGGCGCACGCCGCCGCGGCTGCTCGTCGTGGAGGGCTACATGGACGTGGTCATGCTCGCCGAGCACGGCATCGATTACGCCGTGGCCACGCTGGGCACGAGCATGTCCGAGCGCCACGTCGAGCGGCTATTCTCGGTTGTGGGCGAGGCGGTATTCTGCTTCGACGGCGACGAGGCCGGGCGCCAGGCCGCCTGGCGCGCCCTGACCAACACCCTGCCGGCGCTGAGCGACGGCCGCGAGGCACGCTTCCTGTTCCTGCCCGAGGGCGACGACCCCGATTCCATGGTGCGCCGCGAGGGCCCGGAGGCGTTCGAGCGGCGGCTCGACCAGGCCCGCCCGCTCGCCGACTTCCTGATCGATCGCCTCAAGGCAGAGGTCGACACCACCTCGGTCGGGGGCCGCGCCCGCCTGGCAGCCGATGCCGGACCGCTGCTGGCGCGCATGCCGGCCGGCGTGTACCACGACCTGCTGCTCGAGCGGCTAGCGAGTGAGGTCGGGCTGCCGCCGGAGCGCCTGCGCGCCGATATCGCCGGCGGCCAGGCCGAGCGAGCCGCCGCCGGGACCCGCCCCGCGCGCAGCGCGCCCCGGCGCCGCCATGCCCCGGTCGAGATGACGCTCATGCGCACCGCGATCGCATTGGTGCTGCAATTCCCGGCCTTCGCCGAGCGCCTGTCGCCGGATCACCCGGCCCTGGCTGGGGGCCAGGCCGGCAGCGAGGTGCTCGCGGATCTGCGCGCCCGCGCCGCCGCCAACCCCCAGGTCACGACGGCGCGCCTGCTCGAGGCCTGGCGTGACACCTCCGAGCACCGCTACCTGGAACGTCTCGCAGCACACTCGTTCGCCACCGATCCCGACGACGATCGGGCCGAAACGCTCGCGCGCGTGTTCGACGACGCCCTCGCGCGCCTGGCCGAGCAACAGCGCCGCGGGCGGCGCGCCGCCCTGGTCGAGGCCGCGCGCGAGCGCGCCCTCACGGATGCCGAAAAGCGCGAGCTGCTGCGGCTCATGGGAGATTCCACAGGGTGCTAAGGAGGGGCGCGGCTGGACAACTAGGGGCATAAGCCGGACAATACGCCGCTCCATTCCAACCACAGAGTCGGCCCGGCCGGGCCCGACCGAAACCCCGGCTGTCGGCACGGGAGGAAGACAACGTCCAATGAGCAACGATTACCTTTTTACTTCGGAATCGGTATCCGAGGGCCATCCGGACAAGATGGCCGACCTGATCTCCGACCGCGTCCTCGACACCATTCTCGAGCAGGATCCGGAGGCCCGCGTGGCCTGCGAGAGCATGCTCAAGAC
>CAZVBX010000070.1:0-16106 GCA_964625925.1 uncultured Ectothiorhodospiraceae bacterium
TTCGATCCCGAGCGGCCGTACGACTACATGCTCGATATCTCGCGCGAGCTGCAGTCCGACTATATCGTCGACCTGCACGGGCGCACCATCGTCGATTTCATCGGGCGCTACGAGAATCTCCAGGCGGACTTCGATCAGGTTTGCGCGCGCATCGGCATCGACCGGATCGTGCTGCCGCACGAGCGCCGCGCGACCGACCGTGACGACTACCGGCGCTACTACAGCGATGCCACGGCCGAATGGGTCGCCCGGCACTATGCGGCGGACATCGAGCGACTGGGCTACACGTTCGACTGAGTGCACAACGCGCGCCGAGACCCGCGGGGATTCGTCGACATCGGGTTTGCCCGATGGTATCTTCGCCGCCAATGATAACGACAAGCAGAACCTCACAAGCCCGCCAACGCTATGCGGACGGACGTTTCCGCAGCTTGGACCAGCGGCTCGTCCACGCGCTCGAATCGAGGGCGGTGCTGGGCTATGTCGATGACGTGCTCCCCTCCCAGGGCAGCGTCCTCGACATGCCGGCCGGATGCGGGCGGTTCACCGAGCCCCTGGTTCGACGCGGCTTCGACGTCACGGCCGTCGACGCCAAGCAGGATCGGCTGGACGACCTCGCCGCGCATATCGGCGGCGATGTCGAGGTATTGTGCCTGCGCGGCGAGAACCTGCCGTTCGAGGACGATCACTTCGACCTGTCCATCTGCGTGCGGCTGTTCCAGCATATTCGCGCGCGCGATCAGCGTGTCGCGATTCTCCGGCAGCTCGCCCGCGTCGCTCGTTCCGGCATCGTCGCGACCGTGTACATGGAATCGCCCTTGCACCGCTTCATCCATGCGTTGCGCAAGCACAAGCGGCTCGCGCGCTATAACGATGCCTCGCTCGCCGAAGAATTCGCGGAGGCCGGCCTGAGCATCCAGCGCATCGCGCGTCCGATCCCCGGTCACGCCCAAGCGGTCGTTTACGCCACCTCGGCCTGACCGGCCGCAGGTGGTAAGCGCTCGATCGGCCGGGCCATCCCGCGGGCGGCCATCCATGCTGTCGTAGCGGATCGCCGATGCTGTTGTGCCGACCGCTTGCGCGCCCGCGCATCCGCGTGCCGCGAGTGTCGCCCGGGCATCCGCATTGGCTCCGTGCCGCTAGTGCGCACTCACTCGGGCCGCGTGACGCCGTGCCCGGCAGCGGAGCGATGGTCCGCGACCGCCGAGCGCGGCTATCCTTGTCGCGTCCGCCGCGGTGACTGGATTTCCCCGTGATGCAACTCTCCCCGGATGAATTCGCCCGTGCCCGCGTGCTGCTCGTGGGCGATGTCATGCTCGACCGCTATTGGGCCGGCGACACCGGGCGCATCTCGCCCGAGGCGCCGGTGCCGGTCGTCGGCCTGCGCGACTTCCGCGATCGCCCCGGCGGCGCAGCCAACGTGGCGCTTAACGTGGCGGCGCTGGGCGCGCAGGCCAGCCTGCTCGGACGCACGGGGCGAGATGAGGCGGCTGATAGCCTGCGGGCTGCGCTCGACTCGTCCGGCGTTGCACACGAGCTACTCGATGCCGGGGAATCGCCGACGATCACCAAGCTGCGGATCGTCTCGCGCAACCAGCACCTGATGCGCCTGGACATCGAGGACGGTTTCGCCGCGGCGGATCCGGCGCCGCTCCTCGTCGCGTACCGCGAGCGGCTGGTGCAGGCGGACGTGGTCGTGCTGTCGGACTACGCCAAGGGGACGCTGGTAGGCGCCGTGCCCGAGCTGATCCGGCTCGCGCGCGCGGCCGGCTGCCGCGTGCTGGTCGACCCCAAGGGCGATGATTTTGGCGCCTATCGCGGCGCGGATTGGGTCACCCCGAACCACGGCGAACTCGAGCGGGTGGCCGGCCCCTGTCCCGACGAGACGACACTGGAGCGCCGGGCGCGGGACCTGATCGAGCAGCTCGATCTCGGCGGCCTGCTGGTCACGCGCAGCCAGGAGGGCATGACCCTGGTGCCGCGCGCGGGCGAGGTGGTCCATCTGCCGGCGCACCGGCGCGAGGTCTACGACGTAACCGGTGCGGGCGATACCGTCATTGGCGTGCTCGCCGCTGCGCTTGCCGCCGGCAACGAGCTCAGCGACGCGATGGTCCTCGCCAACCACGCGGCCGGCATCGTGGTCGGCCGGCTCGGGGCGGCCCAGGTTTCGCTGGCCGAGCTGCGGTCGGCACTCGATGGCAGCGGGCGCGCTCATGCGGGGGTGGTCGACGCCGAGACCCTGGCGGGACACATTGCCGCGGCGCAGGCCGCCGGCGAGTCCGTGGTCTTCACCAACGGCTGCTTCGACCTGCTGCACGCGGGCCATCTGGAAGCGCTGCGCGACATGCGCGCCCTGGGCGACCGGCTGGTCGTCGCGGTCAACGACGACGCATCCGTGACACGCCTGAAGGGGGACGGACGCCCGATCGTGCCCCTGGCGCAGCGTATGGCCCTCCTCGGTGGGCTCGACTGCGTCGATTGGGTGGTGCCGTTCTCCGAGGATACGCCGGCGCAGCTGATCGGACGCGTGCGTCCCGATGTGCTGGCGAAGGGCGGCGATTACCTCCCGCAGGAGATAGCCGGGCACGACATCGTCACGGGCTACGGTGGCCGCGTCGAGATCGTGGGCTATCGCGAGGGCTTGTCGACCAGCACGCTGATCGAGCGCATTCGCCAGCAGCAAGACTGAGTCGAGCGGGCGCTCAACCGCCGAGCGATCGCTGCTGCGCGTCGAGGATGTCGCTGCGCGTCATCACCAGGTGCTCGGTCATGATCGCGCTTCCGGTATCGGCGTCGCGGTTGACCAGCGCGTCGTACAGCCGCCGGTGCTGGTCGTTGTAGGCGTCCCGGCGCTGCGCCGTGAGGATCTTGGCCTTGACCGCGGTCCATTGCGAATGGCCGCGGACCTCGTTGATGCGCTCGTAGAGCCAGATCATCAACGCATTCTGGGAGCATTCCGCCAAGGCCTGGTGGAATGCCCCGTCCGCCTCGGTGTATTCGTCGTGATCCTGCGCCACGCGCAGCTGCTCGAGCGACCGCGCGACCTCGCGCAGGCAGCGCGCGGTGGCATTGACCACCGCCAGGCGCACCATCTGCGGCTCGAGGGCGAAACGCACCTCCATCAGCTGCATTGGGCTGATCGACTCGGCGATATCGCTCGCGCGCATCGCGCGCTGGTAATGAACGTACGTGCCACTGCCGGTGCGGCGGCTGACCAGTCCCATCCGCTCCAGCTCCAGCAGCCCCTGCCGGATCGTCCCGCGAGAGACCCGGAAGTCCGCCGCAAGCTGGCGTTCGGGCGGCAGCCGCTCGCCGTGGTCGTAGTCGCCCTGGAGGATGGACTGGCGGATGCGGCTGGCCACCTCCGCGGCGCCCCGCGTCTCGCGCGTCGCACTGGGAACGACCGGCGGGATCTCCGCTTCACCCGTCATCTGCTCACCCCTGCGTAGCCGCTGCAGCTAGACCAAATCTGGACCGGTCAGCGGACACTAGCAACCTTTCGGCCCCCGCACAAGACGTTAACGGCTGCATTGGCGCAACCGGTCCAGCCCGGGGCCCCAGCGGAGATGATCCCTAAACCGTTGGTATACGGGGAAAACGCGCCTTGAAACCGCCTATGGACTGGACGCGATCCGATCGGTTGAAACACCTGCTACGGTCCGAAAAAAGACCAATATGGACCGATATATGTACCGCTTTTCTGTTTCGGTATTGTCCTGGGGTTGTGAACGCAGGTAGGCTTCGCGCTCTCCATGCCGCCCGAATTCCCATCTGACCTATGCGGGCGGCCCAGTATTGCCCAAGAGTGAGGAGAGCCATGTCGACCACCATAGCCGACGCCGAGCCGAATCAGCTCGACGACGTCACCCACCTCGATGTCGCCCCCCGGCAGGCGGGCGACGATGATCGCACCATCCGCTTGGCGGACCCGGATACGGGCGTCAAGGCCACCTGGAAGGCGATGGGGCCGGGCATCGCCGCCGCCATGACGGGCATCGGCGCGAGCCACATCATGCACGCCCCCACCGCGGGCGCGCAGTTCGGCTACGCCCTGCTGTGGATCATCCCGTTCGCCTACCTGCTCAAATACTGCGCGTTCGAGTTCGCCCACCGCTACACGCTGGTACGTGGCGAAAGCATCATGAACGCCTATGAGCGCATCGGCGAGGGCGCGGGCAAGTGGCCGTTCTGGTATCTGGCCTTCCAGACGCTGGCGAACACCTTCGGCGTCGCCGGGCGCGCCATGGGCTGCGCAGCAATGATCTACGCGGCGTTCCCGTTCCTACCGATGGAGGTCTGGGCGGCCGGCGTCTTGCTGCTGACGGTCGCCATCCTGTGGCTGGGCAACTACGCCGCCGTCGAGGCGATCGTGAAGGTCGCGATCGTCATGTTCGCGGCCGCGACCATCATCGCCTTCACGCTGCAGGCCCCGGCCCCGGGCGAGTACCTGAGCAACCTCGTGCCTGCGCTCGCGCCCGCCGGCGCAGCCATGCTGTTCGGCTCGATGTTCGGCTATTTCCCGACCACGGTCGAAGTCTCGGTGATGCAGTCCAACTGGGCCGAGGACAAGCGTGCGGGCATGGTCGAGGTCAAGCGCCTCCAACGCGAGGGCTACAACGTCATCCTCGGCAAGAACTTCATGAAGAACAGCATGCGCCTGTTCCATCGCGACATGAACATCAGCTATGTCCTGGCGATGGTGACCGGCATCATGTTCCTGATCGTGGGCGCGGTCATGCTCAAGCCCGAAGGCATCCTGGTCTCCGGCGAGCAGATGGGCGCGACCATCGCGTCGATGTACACCGAGCAGTTCGGCGACTGGATCTTCCCGATCATCATCGCCGGCGGCGTCGCGGCGCTGTTCTCGACCGTGTTCACGTACTTCGACGGTCAGGCGCGCGTGTTCGAGGAATGCGCCGTGCGGCTGCGCAAGTCCTGGGATCAGGCGTCGACCCGCAAGCTGCTGCACCGTGGCTTCCAGGTGCTGTGGGTGCTCGGTGGCATTGCCATCATGGTCGGCATGCCGAAGCCGATCGTCGTGGTCCAGATCGCCTCGGTGCTGGCGCTGCTGTTCGCGCCGGTCATCATGTGGCTGAACATCAAGTCGCTGGACTACTTCGAGGGTGAGGAGCGCGAGCTGTTGCCGGCGACCTGGATGAAGGTGTGGGCCTGGATCGGTGCCATGGGTCTGGCCTTCTTCAGCTTCTACGTCCTCTACATGCAGTTCATCGGCGGCGGCTGAGCGCCCGCCCGGTGCCGCGCACCTGCGCGGTGGCTTTCGCGCCCGGCGGTCCAAGGGGTCGCCGGGCGTTCTTCGTTGCGGCGGGCGTGTGGGCCGCATGCCCTTTCCTCGCCGTTCGACTTCGCGGGGTTCCCGCCTTTCCGCTGCATCCGCCCAATGGCACACTCGGCGCCCATGACCGACTGGCAATTCGATACGGAAACCGCCGTGGTCCAGCAGGGCTCCGGCATGTGGTCGACGAGCCTGAGCGCTGCGTGGAATATCGGCGCCAATCCCAACGGCGGCTATGCCGCGACCTCGAGCGTGCGCGCGATGAGCGCCCTGGTCGACTTACCCGACCCGGTATCCATCACGACCTGCTATTTGCGTCCGGGCGTGGGCGATCGGCAGGGTGAGGTCGCGGCGGAGCTCGTCCGCAGCGGGCGGCGCTCCGCGACGACAACCGCCGGCCTGACGCAGGAAGGGCGGGAGCGTTTGCGGCTGATGGCGATGTTCGGCGATCTCGAGGCCAAGCCCGCCGGTTCCGCCGAGCCCCCGTCGTTGTCCATTCCACCCGTGGACATGCCGCCGCCCGACGCATGTCGGCCGCGCGCGGAGCTGGCGCAGGTGCAAGGCGTCGATCTGCCGATCACCTCGCGTGTGGACGTCCGCGTCGATCCCGAGACGGCCGAGCCGGGCCAGGCCGGCCGGGCGGAGGTGCGGGGGTGGATCCGGTTCGCCGACGGCCGTCCGCCGGACGCGTTCGCGTTGCCCGTGTTTGCGGACGCGTTTCCGCCCGCGGTGTTCGGCTTGTTCGGTAGTGTCGGTTGGGTTCCGACCTTGGAGCTGACGGTGCACGTTCGGCATCGGCCGGTTTCGGGCTGGATCGCCGCGCGGTTCCGCAGCGAGGATCTCGACAACGGCATGCTGGTCGAGGACGGCGAGCTCTGGGATGCGTCCGGCCACCTGGTGGCCCGCTCACGGCAGCTCGCCTTGCTGCTCATGGAGGGAACGGGTTCGTAAAAGACGTCCGGAACGGCCGTCTCGGCGCGCGCGCCGCGATGGGCTGGCGGCGAGCGGACCGCCTATATTGCGTTGCCATCCCCCCGGCGGTACTGTCTGAGTCCATCGCCGAATGACGACGCACACACTGAACAACGATACCGCCGGCTCACCGCCACGCCGGCGCGTCCGCGCTCGGCGCGGTCCTTTAGGGGAGGGAGCATTCGATGCCTGCAAGATCCATGGGTAAGGCTGTAGCCACGGGCGTGATGATGGTGGCGGCCCTGGCCGTCGCCCCAATGAGCGCCGCGCAGGATGGCTTTAGCCCGAGTCAGCCGGTCGAGGTCGTCATCCCGGCCGGAAGTGGCGGCGGCGCCGATCAGATTGCGCGCCTGCTGGTGCAGTTGATCGACGATATGAACGTCAGTTCGTATCCGTTCGTGCCGGTGAACAAGGCGGGGGATTCCGGCGCCGAGGCGCTGCGTTACATGACCGGCGAGGGCGATCCGAACCATACGATCATGGTCACCCTCAACAGCTTCTACACGACGCCGATCATCGTGGACCAGCTCGAAGCCGATCCGCTGCGTTTTACGCCGATCGGCCTGATGGCCCTGGATACCTTCCTGTTGTGGGTGCCGAACACCAGCAACTATGAGCACGTCACCGACCTCAGCTCGTATGTCGAGGCGGTGCAGGCGAGCGACGGCACGTGGCGCATGGGGGGCACCGGCAGTGGCCAGGAGGATTCCATCCTGACCGCGATGATCGAGGCCGAATTCGGCATTCAGACCGAGTACGTCCCGTTCCCGGGCGGCGGCACGGTGGCCGAGAATCTGGTGCGCCAGAAGGTCGACTCGACGGTCAACAACCCGGCCGAGCAGCTCGACTACTGGCGCGCCAGGATGAGCCGGCCCCTGGTGCAGTTCACGGACGAGCGTCAGAGCACGTTCTCCGAGGTGCCCACGGCGCAGGAGCTGGATCACGATATCGTGTACTACATGCAGCGCTCGGTGAACGGCGGGCCGTCGATGTCGGAGGCCGCCCAGCAGTGGTACTTGGATCTGTTCGAGCAGGTCTTCCGGTCCGAGGGTTGGCGCGAGTTCTGCAACAGCGAGGGCCTGAATTGCGGCGAGTGGGTTGCCGGTTCCGACCTGGCGGCGTTCCACGAGGACAATCTCGCGCGCCACGAACGGCTGATCGAGCAGGTCGGCTCCGAGGCCATCGTCGACTGAGGCCTGCCGCTGCGGTCACACCACGACCGCTCTTCCCCTGATGGTCCGGCCCGCGCTTCGGCGCGGGCCTTTCCCCTGGCGTCAAGTTGGCGGCGCCTTTGGAGATCCAGTGATGAACCTCGGTCCCCCGTGGCGCCTGGGACGCGAGCGGATGACTCATGTGCATCAGCTCGCGCCGCCCGTCGCCAGCGTGTTCGCTCCGCTCCCGATGGCGTTGATCATGGCCGTCGTGAATGCGGAGCCCCAAAGCGCAATCACGACACTGGTGACGCTGTCGTTTCCGATGACGCTGATTATCGGACTGTTGTTCTTTCTCGTGCGCGGTGTCGGCCTGATCGGATGGGCCTCGGCTATTGTCGGTGGGCTGATTGCGGCGGGCGTGATGATGAATCTGCTGAACATGGTGCCCCCACCCGACAGTATCGACGCGTTGCGCGCAGAAGGCGAGCGGTCGCCCGTCGATGCGACCGGCGCCTTGTCCCATTTCTTCATCCCGGGTGCGGTGACCGCCCTTTCCTTCTGGGCAATCATCCGCCTTCAATGCCACCGGGCGTTCGCTACCGACGCCGGCGACGACAACCCGACCTCCACCGACGAGTAACGTCCCGGCTCGCAAGTAAGGTCGCATCGAGCCGGCGCACAATCATGCGCACGCGGGCTGAGCCGCGATCGCGCGTGGAGATCCTCTGGCGCAAATCGAGCGTTGCGCCAAGCGCTGCCCGATCCTGTCGAAGGCTGCCGTAAGACGCGGACATGCCGCAGGTTCGTCGGGTCTGGCTTTCGAAGCTGGAAGCATGGGCGCGATACGGAGGTTCAGCCGAATGCGGACATGCGCCGCGCTCGGCGCGGCGAGGGGGTCGGGGCCCGCTGTTCAGCACCCGGTCAGTGTCCTGTCGCGTTCAACATTCGGTTTCTCGCCGGTTCCCCCAGCCCTCGCGGCGTTACGCCTCCTCACCAGAGGGCGCTTGGCTCGCCGGCACGCCTTGCAAGGCGCTGCGATCCCTCGCCGACAAACCACGAACAGCTTCCAAGACAGAACGCGAGATCAGTGCATGGTCATGGGCCAGCACCGTTAATCGAAGGTCATACGAAAGCGGTGCCGGAGGCGACCGACCGGGCCCATACGCGGGAGCCGTCGCGCGTGGTGCGAGCCGCGGGGTGTGGGCGGTTGCACATGAGCGGCGCGCTTCATTGCCACTGCTTGCGTTGCTCAAACTTGTCAATTACGCCCGAAGTTGCGGCCGCGCCCGTTTCGTTGGTAGCGCGCTGAGCAGCGGCCATTCAACGAGGATTCCGGCGCAGGACAATGATTTACGTCGTCGCGTAACGGCTACTCGAAAAGGGTCCTCGACTAGCGTGAACGTCTAAAAAACATTCCTGTTGTAGAGCGATATCCGGCCAGCAGGCGGGAAGCGGCTGTTACTCTCCCTTCGCGCGAATCAGCATAGAGATAAATTCCACGCAAACCGACCGTTTCTTGACGGAGCCATATTCCGTCTAGGATACTCGCCCATGCATCGTTTCAGTGGTTGCACGTCAGGTCGAAAAGCTTGGCGACGCAAGCAGCGAAGACATGCAATGTGAAACTACACAATTACTGTTTTAGGAGGAATGTCATGCAGCCAAGCATGCACCGCGCCGTCGGCTACGCAGCTGTTGCAGGGCTCGCCCTGACTGCTGCGATGCCTGCTGCTCAGGCGCAGGACTGGGAACCCGAGCGTCCAATCGAATTCGTAATCCAGACCCCGCCCGGCGGTGGCTCTGACATCTACACCCGGATTTGGCTCGGCGTCATTGACGAGCAGAACCTGTCGCCGGTCCCGGTGACTCCGGTGAACATGCCGGGTGGCGCGGGCGCCGTGGCCCTAACCTACATGTACCAGCAGCGGGGCGATCCGCACTATCTCACCCCGACCCTGAACAGCGTCGTCACCACGCCGCTGCAGCAGACAATCCCGGTGATGTATCCGTCGCAGGATCTGACGCCGGTCGCGCAGATGGTCGTCGACCCGTTCATGCTCTGGGTCCACCCGGAACAGCACGCGGATATCGAGGAATTCCGCCAGGCCTGTCAGGAGGAGCGTCTGACGTCCTTCGGCACCGGTTCCCGGCAGGAGGACAGGGTCCAGATCTCCATCATCCAGGACGCGATGCCGGAGTGCATGGAGTTCCGCTACGTGCCCCAGGCGGGCGGTGGTGACGTCGCCTCGAAGATCGCCGGCCAGCACGGTGACTTCAGCGTGAACCAGCCGGCCGAGGGGATGCCGCACTATCCGGACAACTACCATCCCATCCTGATGTTCTCCGAGGATCGTCACCCGGCCTTCCCGGACGTCCCGACGCACTACGAGGCCGACGTGGGTACGCAGGGCGACGGCCAGCTCGCCGACGCGCTGTCGCTCGAGCATGGCCTGCACCAGATCCGCGGTCTGATCGGTCCGCCGGAGATGCCGGAGGCATCCCTGGACTGGTACGAGAACGTCTTCCGGCAAGTGTTCGAGTCCGACCGCTGGCAGACCTTCCTCGAGGACAACGGAATGCTGGCGCAATTCCGCGGCCCGGAGGAGTACCAGGAGGCTCTGATCACCATCGAGGACAACTATGCTGAGAGGATCGAGAATCTCGGCTGGGGCCTGCGTCCCGACCTCGTTGAGCAGTCCGAGCGGTAACGCAAACACACCATGAGCGGCGGCCGCACGACCCTTGGTCGTGCGGCCGCATTATTATCGAATAGGTGGCCGTATAGAGGAGGGATAATGTCGACTGCCAACACCAACCCCATCTGGCCTGGATTCACCAATAAGTGGGCCGATGTGGCGACCCTTGCCTTGCTTTTGCTACTAGGGTGCTTCGTCTCCTACCAAGCGTACGTGCTCGGCCCTGGCTATGGCGCCAACGGGCCGGAGCCCGGCTTCTGGCCGTTCTGGCTCGCCATGCTGTACATGCTCGGCGGCATTGTTGCGCTAATACTGACGATCAAGAATCCCGACGAGAAGCCGTTTTTCGAAGCCACCCAAGAGGTCATCGACCTTGTCTCGGTCGGCACGCCCGTTCTCGTGGCCGTGTTGATCAACTACTGGCTCGGGATCTTCGCGACCGGAGCCGTGTATCTCGCCTTCTTTATGTGGTGGTACGGCAAGTTCAACTGGTATACGTCGATCGGCGGTGGCGTGATATTCGGGATCGCTCTTTATTACACGATCCGCGTTGGCTTCAACCTCTCCATGCCGATGAGCTGGCTTTACTACCAGAACATTACGCCCTTCTGAGGCAAGTCAAAGCGCGCCCGCTGGTTGGCGGCGCAGCGCCTCGACCCAACCGCCCTCTGCGGGCCTGAAGGCCCACAGCACGACTCGCCTGGCGAGTCGCATTTTTGCGTGAAGGGTGTCCTGGCGAGCGATTCGCTTCGCTGCCGGGGTCGATGCATATTGGTCAACAACATTCGTAAATTTACGACGAGGAGAATTTGATGGAAGCCCTAGAGTTGATCAGTTTGGGCTTTAGCGAGCTGATGACTCCGATGCGACTCCTGTTTGTCGTGCTCGGAGTGGTGCTCGGTTTGGTCGTCGGCGTTATCCCGGGTGTCGGCGGAACCACGGGGGTAGCCATCCTGCTGCCCATTACCGTCTACCTCGAGCCCATCAATGGACTGACGTTGCTCGCCGGCATCTATTGGGGCGCGATGTACGGTGGGCTGATCACGTCGATCCTGTTCGCCGTGCCTGGCAACCCCTGGTCGGTGGCCGTGATGTTCGACGGCCGACCGTTGGCAATCCAGGGCAAGGCGGGCTACTCCATGGCGATCGGCTTTTCGGTGTCGTTCGTCGGCGCCCTGATCGCGGCCGTGATGTTCACCTTCTTCGCCCAGCCATTCGCCCAACTGGCGCTGAGCTTTGGTCCGCCAGAGATGTTCGCGGTGCTGATGCTCGCCTTCGGCACCTTCGTGGGCATGGGGGGGTCGCCGTGGAAGACCCTGATGATGATCTCGTCCGGATTCTTGCTGGCTGCGGTCGGTCTCGATCCGGTGACGGGCACGCCGCGCCTCACCTTTGGCTCGATCGCCATGATGCAGGGCTTCCACTTCGTGCCGATCACGATCGGCCTGTTCGGTATCGGCGAGATCCTTAGCAACGCCGCGGACCGCTACAAGGTCCAGATCGAGGAGATGACCAAGGCCGCGAAGCTCGGCTTCACGGACATCAAAGCCGGCATGGGCGTGGTCTGGACGAACAAGTTCCTCGCGATCGGCTGTGCCGTCACCGGCTTCGTGACGGGCGTCCTGCCGGGTGCCGGTGCTACGCCGGGCTCGTTCATCGGCTACGGCGTGGCCCAGAAGGTGTGCTCCAACCCCGAGCAGTTCGGCCATGGTCACCCGGCCGGCGTCGTTGCGCCGGAGGCGGCGAACAACGCGGCCGGCACGGCCGCCATTCTGCCGATGCTCGTGCTCGGCATCCCGGGCTCGCCCACGGCGGCGATCATGATGGCCGGCATCTTCATGTGGGGCTTTACGCCCGGGCCGGAGCTGTTCGTAGACGAGCCCGAGTTCGTCTGGGCGTTCATCGCCAGCCTGTACATCGCGAACCTGGCGGCGGTGACGATCTGCCTGACGGCCACCCCGGTGCTGGCGGCGATCCTGCGTACGCCCTACGCGATCCTGGCTCCCGTGATCGTGATCTTCTCGTTCATCGGCGCCTACGCCATTCAGAACTCGATGCTGGACATCTGGTACACCTTCATCTTCGGCATTCTCGGGTTCGTGTTCCGGCGCCTCGGGTTCCCGCTGGCACCGCTGGTCGTGGCCCTGGTGCTCGGCTTCCCGACCGAGCAGGCGCTACGGCAGAGCCTGATCATGTCGGATGGCTCGTTCGGAATCCTCATGGGGAGCAACATCTCGAAGGTGGTCATGACGGCAGCGATCCTGCTGTTCCTGCTGCCGGTCTTCCAGATGATCTTCCGCAAGGTCCGATCGGCCAAGGCCAGCTAAACGGCATAGCCTGTCGCAACCGTAGTGCTGCGCCCCCGCTTCGTCGGGGGCGCAGCTTTTTGGGGCGCGCGGATCCGCGACGCTTTTTGCCCGCCCCCGGGCTGCGTGCAGCGCGCACCCGCTGCCGGAAGCCGCCCGCAGCCACAGCGGCAACGATTGCGCGCGCCGCGTATGTGCTGCATTGCATGACGCCGGCATCTCGTGCGCAACCTTGACGCAGCTAGCCGCGGCTAGAGATACTTCGCGCTTGGCTTGTGCGGCCGGATGGCCGCTTCGGCGCGAACACCAGGCGCTGGCGCGTCGGCGCAAGCCAAGTCGCCACTGCCGCGGTGTCCCGATCGGCGCCGGCGGCAGCGCACGCCACGGGTACGGCGCGATCCTGCCCACCGCCCGCTGGCGACGCCGACACTTCGGCAACGTAACCGAGACACGACCCGAGATTCGCCCGTGTCGTTGCGACGACGCGATCGCGGAGAACGGCGGACCGGGGCGCTGCGCCCGGCCCGTCGCCGGCGGACGCGACCCGAGCGCGGTCCGTCGATGCATCTCCATGCGGGGGTGACCTGCCACCCCTACAGCGCCGGTGCCCAATGCGCCCGCGCTGACCGTGAAAGGCCGGCGGCGCGTTCCGTCGGGCTGGTCTGAGGTCGAAAGGGTCTTCGCTCCTGAACGCTCATGCGCTCGGCGCATGGCCCGGGGGCGCGATTGACCCGCTAAGAAACCGCCCGAGGAGGGGCGACGCGAATGAATATTCACGAGTATCAGGCTAAAGAGCTGCTGCGGCAGTACGGGGTGACCGTACCGCGCGGTGGTCCCGCCTTTACCGCCGACGAAGCCGAAAAGGTCGCCAAGGACCTCGGCGGGCCGGTGTGGGTGGTCAAGTCCCAGATCCACGCGGGCGGCCGTGGCGCCGGCCGGTTCCAAGAGGACCCCGATGGCAGCGGCGGCGTCCGCGTCGTCAAATCCGTCGACGAGGTCAAGAGCAACGCCACGAGCATGCTCGGCAAGACGCTCGTCACGAAGCAGACGGGCGAAGCCGGCAAAGAGGTCAAGCGCCTCTACATCGAGGAAGGCGCTGACATCAAGCAGGAGCTGTACCTCGCGCTGCTGGTGGATCGCGCCACGAGCCGCGTGACCATCATGGCTTCCACCGAGGGCGGTGTGGAGATCGAGGAGGTCGCCGCGCAGACCCCCGAGAAGATCCTTACGGCCACGATCGACCCGGCCACCGGCATCCAGCCGCATCATGGCCGCCGGATCGGGTTTGGTCTCGGATTTGACACCAAGCAGGTGGGCGAATTCGTCAAGTTCATCACCGCACTGTACAAGGCGTTCATCGACTTGGACGCCTCGCTGGTCGAGATCAACCCGCTGATCGTCACCGGCGATGGCAGCATCCTGCCGCTCGACGCCAAGATGAACTTCGACGACAACGCCCTCTTCCGGCAGAAGCAGGTCGACGAGATGCGCGACCTGGACGAGGAAGATCCGGCCGAGATCGAGGCGTCGAAGTACGACCTCAACTACATCAAGCTCGATGGCAACATCGGCTGCATGGTCAACGGCGCCGGCCTGGCCATGGCGACGATGGACATCATCAAGCATTACGGCGGTGAGCCGGCGAACTTCCTCGACGTGGGCGGCGGCGCCACCCAGGAGCGAGTGGTCGCCGCGTTCAAGCTCATCCTCGCCGATGACAACGTGAAGGGCATCCTGGTCAACATCTTCGGCGGCATCGTCCGCTGTGACGTGATCGCGGATGCCGTCGTCGCCGCGGCCAAGGAGGTCGGCCTGGACCGGCCGCTGGTCGTGCGCCTCGAAGGCACCAATGTCGAGCAGGGCAAGAAGACCCTGGAAGAGTCCGGCCTGAAGATCATCGCGGCCGACAACCTCGCCGATGGTGCGCAGAAAGTGGTCAACGCAGTGCAGGAGGTGGCCTGATGGCAGTCCTGATCGACAGCAGCACCAAGGTCCTGGTTCAGGGCTTCACCGGTTCCCAGGGTACCTTCCACGCGGAACAGTCCATTGCCTATGGCACCAACATCGTCGGCGGCACCAGCCCGACGAAGGCCGGCCAGAAGCATCTCGATCGGCCCGTGTTCGCCACGGTCGAGGAGGGCGTCAAGGAGACCGGTGCCAATGCGTCGCTGATCTTCGTGCCGCCGCCCGTGGCCGCGGACGCGATCCTCGAGGCGATCGAGGCCGAGGTGCCGCTGGTCGTGTGCGTCACCGAGGGCATCCCGGTGACCGACATGGTGCGCGTCAAGCGCGCCCTGTGCGGCAGCAAGACGCGCCTGGTCGGCCCCAACTGCCCCGGCGTGATCACGCCGGGCGGCTGCAAGATGGGCATCATGCCGGGCCACATCCACACGCCCGGCAAGATCGGCATCGTCTCGCGCTCGGGCACGCTGACCTACGAGGCGGTTGCCCAGACCGGCGCGGTCGGCCTGGGTCAGTCGACCTGCATCGGCATCGGCGGTGACCCGGTCAACGGCACCAACTTCGTCGACTGCCTCGAGCTGTTCCTGAACGATCCGGAGACCGAAGGGATCGTGATGATCGGCGAGATCGGCGGCGATGCCGAGGAGACCGCTGCGGAATACCTGCAGCAGTCCTCGATCAAGAAGCCGACGGTCGGCTTTATCGCCGGCCTGACCGCACCTCCGGGGCGTCGTATGGGCCATGCCGGCGCCATCATCTCCGGTGGTAAGGGCGGTGCCGGTAGCAAGATCGAGGCGATGCGCAGTGCGGGCATCGTCATGGCCGAGACGCCGGCGCACATCGGTGCGGCCATGCAGCAGGCCATGGGCAAGTAAGCCCTGTCCGGGCGGTGGAGCCGGGCCGTGCGCAGCGCGTTCCAACAGGCTCCGCCGCCGCTCGGATGGGCCCGGTGCAGCCGGTGCCCGCCGAGTTGCCCAACGTGGGCGCGCGTGACACCTCTCGAGGTTGCTCGCGCGTACCGCGTGGGCTGTCCCGGACACCCGCAGCGCGGGTCTCCGGGACAGCCCACGCGCGATCCGGGTGTCCGGACGCGACAACCGCGAATCAGGCAGGCAGATCCCTCCATGAATCCGAGTCATCCGACCGCCCCGTCCGGCGAACCGCAGACGCAAGAGATCGCCACCGCCGCTGACGGCAGCCCGCGCATCCGCCGGACGCGTCATACCAAGATCGTGGCCACGGTCGGCCCGGCGACCGAGTCCATGGAGGAGCTGCGCAAGCTCTTCGTCGCGGGTGCCGACGTGCTGCGGTTGAACTTCAGCCACGGGGCACAAGCCGATCACGGCCGCGTGCTCGCGCGCATCCGTGCGCTCGAAGAAGAGTTCGACCGGCCCATTGGCGTGATCGGCGACCTGCAGGGGCCGAAGCTCCGCGTCGGGACCTTCCGTGAGGGCGCGATTGCGCTCGAGCCGGGCCAGCGCCTGCGGCTCGACCTCGATCCGACCCCCGGCGATGCAACGCGCGTCCATCTGCCGCATCCGGAGATCATCTCGGCCCTCGAGCCCGGCCACAATCTGCTGCTCGACGACGGCAAGGTGCGCCTGACCGTGGCCGAGAAGGGCGACGATTTCCTGGTCGGCGAGGTGCTCTCGGGCACGCGGCTGTCCGATCACAAGGGCTTCAACGTGCCCGACATCGTCCTGCCGCTGTCGCCGCTGACCGA
>CAZVBX010000071.1:0-16075 GCA_964625925.1 uncultured Ectothiorhodospiraceae bacterium
GCAGCATCGCCGGCCAGAACAAGGTGTGGAAGTAGGCGATGTCCTTGCCGATGAAGTGATACAGCTCGGTCGCGCTGTCCGGCGCCCACGCGGCGTCGAAATCGGCGCCGTTGCGCCTGCACCAATACCGGTGGCTCGCCATGTAGCCGATCGGGGCATCGAGCCAGACATAGAAGTACTTGCCCGGCTGATCCGGGATCTCGAAACCCCAGTAGGGCGCGTCGCGCGAGATGTCCCAGTCGGCCAGGCCGGCCTCGAACCACTCGTCGAGCTTGTTGGCGATCTCGTCCTGGACGTGCCCGGCGCGGGTCCATTCGCGCAGCATGGCTTCGAAGTCGGCCAGGCGGAAGAAGTGGTGCTCGGAACTGCGCGTGACCGGCCTCGTGCCCGACAAGGCGGAGGTCGGATTCTTGAGCTCGGCCGGGCTGTAGGTGGCGCCGCAGGCCTCGCACGAGTCGCCGTACTGGTCCCCGGCCCCGCAGCGTGGGCATTCGCCCTTGATGAAGCGGTCGGGCAGAAACATGCCCGCTTGCTCGTCGTAGGCCTGCTCGATGGTGCGCGTGGCGATGTGCCCGCCGTCGCGCAGGCGCTCGTAGATCAGGTTCGCCAGCTCGCGGTTCTCGTCCGAGTGGGTCGAGTGGTATTGATCGAAGCCGACCAGGAAGTCGCCGAAGTCGCGCTGGTGCTCGGCGGAGAATCGCTCGATCAGCGCCTCGGGGGTTGTGGCCTCCTGCTGCGCCTTGAGCATGATCGGCGTGCCGTGCGCGTCGTCGGCGCAGAAGTAGCGGCACTCGTGCCCGCGCATGCGCTGGAAGCGCACCCAGATGTCGGTCTGGATGTACTCGACCATATGACCCAGGTGGATCGGGCCGTTGGCGTAGGGCAGGGCACTGGTGACCAGGATGTGGCGCGTGGCGCTCATCGGCTTATCTCGGTCCGGCCTAGGAAGGGCGAAAAACGTAACAGCAATGCTGCCCCGTAGCCAGTGGGCCATGCTCGGCCGTTCCCGCCGCTCGCGGCCGGATGCCGCCAAGCGTTGGGCGCGCTAGACTGGGGACCTGCCCGGTTGGGGGGACAATGGGCCCGGAAGACTTGGAGCTGGATACCCGCACGGCGATCCTGGAGGGCCTGCGCGCAGCCGAGGCGCGGATCGATCGTGCCTGCGAGCGCGCCGGTCGCGCCCGCGCCGAGGTGCGCCTGCTGCCGGTGACCAAGACGGTCGACCCGGAGCGCGTTGCCGTTGCGCTCGAGGCCGGCTATCGCGCCGTCGGCGAGAATCGCGTGCAGGAGGCGCTGCGCAAGCGCGAGGCGCTCGACTCCTGGGGGGCCGAGTGGCACCTGATCGGATCGCTGCAGCGCAACAAGGTCAACCAGGCCCTGGCCTTCGCCGATTGCATCGAGAGCGTGGACCGGGCCGCACTCGCCGACGGCATCGCTGACCGGCTGGCGCAATGCGGCGAGCGTCGGCGCGTGCTCATCCAGGTGAATACCTCGGGGGCCGAGGGCCAGGCCGGGATCGCGCCGGCCGAGGCGTCCGCGCTGGCGCGGCGTGTGGCGGGCCGTCCCGAGCTGGAGCTCGACGGGCTCATGACTATCGCCCGGCTGGCGGACGATCCCGAGGCCGCACGCCCCGATTTCGCCCGCCTGCGCGAGCTGCGCGACCGGCTCGAACAAGAGCTGGGGCAGTCGCTTCCGGAGCTTTCGATGGGGATGTCGGGCGATCTCGAGGTCGCGGTCGACGAAGGTGCGACACTGGTGCGCATCGGCAGCGCCATCTTCGGCGCCCGCCCGCGCCCGTAACAGGATTTCCGAGCGGTGCCGTCCACGGACGGTCGCTGCCACCCGCGAAAGGAGGAATCATGACTGAGATCGACCGCGCGAGTGTCGAGCGCGCAATTGGCGAATACGTCGATCCGGATCTCGAGCACGATTACGTCTCGGCCGGTTGCGTCGATTCGATCGACATCGACGGCGGGCGCATCACCGCCCGGTTGCGCGTGGGCTTCCCCGCGGCGAAGGTGCGCGAGCAGCGCGCCGCCGCGGTGCGCGAGCGTATCGAAGCGATCGACGGCGTCGAGTCGGCGCAGGTCGTGCTCGAGTCCCACGTCGGGTCCGCCGCCGTGCAGGGCGACCTGCAGCGCATGGAGGGCGTGAAGAACATCATCGCCGTGGCTTCGGCCAAGGGCGGCGTCGGCAAGTCGACCACCGCGGCCAACCTCGCGCTGGCGCTGCGCGCCGAGGGCGCGAGCGTCGGCATGCTCGATGCGGACATCTACGGGCCCAGCCAGCCGCGCATGCTCGGCATCGAGGGCAAGCCCGGCAGCCCCGACGGCAAGACGCTGATCCCGCTGGAGAATCACGGCATCAAGGCGATGTCGATCGGCTTCCTCGTGGACACCGAGAGCCCGATGATCTGGCGCGGACCCATGGTCACGCAGGCACTCGACCAGATGCTCCACAGCACGCAATGGGGCGAGCTCGATTACCTCGTTGTCGACCTGCCGCCGGGCACCGGCGACATCCAGCTCACGCTGGCGCAGAAGGTGCCGCTCTCGGGTGCGGTCATCGTGACCACGCCGCAGGACATCGCGCTGCTCGATGCCCGCAAGGGCCTGAAGATGTTCGACAAGGTCTCGGTGACCACGCTCGGCGTGGTCGAGAACATGAGCATGCATGTCTGCAGCAACTGCGGCCACGCTGAGCCCATCTTCGGCGAGGGCGGCGGCGAACGCATGGCCGAGGAGCACGAGGTTCGCCTGCTGGGCCAGCTACCGCTGGAGCTGGCGATCCGCACCCAGGCGGACAGCGGCGTGCCCACGGTCATCGCCGATCCCGACGGCAGCGCCGCGGGCCTGTACCACGAGATCGCCCGCCGCACCGCCGCCGGCCTCACCCGCGCCGGCGAGCTCCCGGCCGGCTTCCCCAAGGTCTCCATCGTCGAGGACTAGCGCGGCAGAGAACCACTAAATGGACACCAGATGCTGCCGCGCGTTGATGTCCGGCGTGTCGGCGCTTCGCTGGCGCGGTTGCGGCTGGTTCAGCCTAGCGGGGAACCGCGGATGAACACGGATAAACACGGATAAACACGGATCGTAGATTGAGCCAATCCGCGTTGGTGAGACATGAGCGGATGGGGCGAAGCAGCGTGCCTGCTTTGGGTGTCCTGACTCTGATCCGTGTTCATCTGTGTTCATCCGTGGTTCTTCCCGCTTTGCCGATCGCCCGGCGTCAGCGAAGCTCCTACGCGCCGTAAGCCGGCGAGCGGCAGCATCTGGTGTTTATCTTGTGTTCATTGAGTGGTTCTAAGTACTCAGTTGCGGCGGATAATTAGTCGTTGCGGAGGGTAATGATGGGCCAGCCGCGGGTTTGGGCGGTTTCGGTGAGGACGGGGTCGGGGTCGACGGCCACCGGGCGGTCGGCGCGCTCGAGTAGTGGCAGGTCGTTGTGGGAGTCGCTGTAGAAGGTCACCTCGCCGTACTCGGCGCCATGCTCGGCGAGCCAGGCGTCGAAGCGCGTGACCTTGCCTTCGCGGAAACAGGGGGTGCCGGCGACCTCGCCGGTGTAGCGGCCGTCGCGGAACTCGGGCTCGGTGGCCAGAAGGTCGTCTACGCCCAATAGCTGCGCGATCGGCTCGGTGACGAAGCGGTTGGTCGCCGTGATGATCATCAGGTGATCGCCGGCTTCGCGGTGGCGCGCCAGCAGATCCGGCGTGCCGGGCGCAACCAGCGGTGCAATCATCACCTCGATAAAGCGCGCGCGCAGGCGCGCAAGCTCGCTCGCTTCATGGCGCGTCAGCACCGCCAGCGAGAAGCGCAGGAACTCGTGGATGTCGAGTTCGCCCGTCTGGTAGGCCGCCAGGAAGTGATCGTTCTCCCGCCGATAGTGCTCGCCATCGACCAGCCCGTGCTCAGCGAGGAATTCGCCCCACAGGTGATCGCTGTCGCCCGCAAGCAGGGTGTTGTCGAGATCGAATAGTGCCAGGCGCACGGGCATCCTCCGGCCGCAGGGGCGCGCATTGTAGCAAAGCCGCCGGTGGCGCCTGGCAGGCATTTGTGGAACAATGCAAACGGCTGAAGAATCTCGGAAAAATTCCGTAAGTGATTGACTCGAAAGGGTACAGGCCTAACGTCGGCATCATCCTGAGCAACCACGAGGGGCGCGTCTTCTGGGCGCGCCGGGCGGGGCAGGACGCCTGGCAGTTCCCACAGGGTGGGATTCACGACGACGAGTCTCCGCGCCAGGCCATGTACCGCGAGCTCGCGGAGGAAACGGGGCTGCAGCCCGGGCACGTCGACCTTGTGGGCGAGACGCGCCACTGGCTGCGCTACCGTCTGCCGGAACGGTTCATCCGCCGGCGCGAAGACGAGGGGCCCGTATGCATCGGGCAGAAGCAACGCTGGTTCCTGCTGCGCCTGACCGGGGGTGAGGACTGCGTCGACCTGAACCATTCCGGTCACCCGGAATTCGACGCTTGGTGCTGGGTGAACTACTGGCACCCGCCCAAGGACGTGGTCTTCTTCAAGCGCCGGGTGTATCGCCAGGCGCTGCGCGAACTGGCACCACACGTCTTTCCCGAGGATTACGCCTGACCCGGCTGCACCGGGTCTGACGGCGTACCGCCCGTCGCCTGCCGGGAACCGGCATTCGCCCGTCCGGGGTCATAGAGCATGCTCTCCACGCTGCGCCGCATCGTCCAGGAAGTCAGCGCCGCCCCCGGATTGGATACGGCGCTCGATATCATCGTCCGCCGTGTCCACGGTGCTCTCGGTGTCGATGCCTGCTCGGTCTACCTGAGCCAGACGGAGGACGGCCCCCAGAGTCTGATCCTGCGCGCAGGACACGGCGTCATCGATCAGGACCGGATCGGCAAGCTGACGCTCTCGCCCGAGCAGGGACTGGTCGGCCTCGTCACCCAGCGCGCGGAGCCGCTCAACCTCGAGCGCGCCTCCAGTCATCCGCGCTACATGCCCACGGACGGCTACGAGGGCGGCGCGATGGAGGCCTTCCTGGGCGTGCCGATCATCCACCAGCGCCACGTGTTGGGCGTACTGGTGGTGACCCAGCGCGAGGGCCGGCGTTTCGGCGAGGACGTCGTCACCTTCGTCGTGACACTCGCCGCCCAGCTGGCCGCGAGCATCATGCATGCGGTCGTGGGCGAAGAGGCGTTCCAAGTCCAGAGCGGTCAGGCCGGCAGCGCCGGTATCGTCAAGGGCCTCGCCGGCGCGCTGGGCGTGGGCGTGGGCGAGTGCGTGGTGGCGTATTCGCCGGCGGCGCTCGAGGACATCCCCAACCGCGCGATCGACGATCCTGGGCGCGAGCTCGTGCGGTTGCGCGAGGCGATCGACGCCACCAAGGCGGACATCCGCCGGCTATCCGACGAGATGCGTTCGGTGCTGCCCGACGAAGAGCGTGCGCTGTTCGACGTCTACATCCTGATGCTCGACGGCGAGACCTTCTGGAACGAGGCCGAGCGCTTCATCCTGACCGGTCAGTGGGCGCCGGCCGGGCTGCGCGAGACCATCCGCCACCACGTGCGCCAGTTCCAGGAAATGGCCGATCCCTATCTGGCCGAGCGCGCGAGCGATATTCGCGATCTCGGCCGGCGCATCCTGCTCAAGCTCAACCTCGAGGATTCCGAGCGCGCTCGCGAGTATCCCGAGCAGACCATCCTCGTCGGCCACGAGGTGAGCGCGGCCCAGATCGCCGAAGTACCGCAGGAACGCCTCGCGGGCATCGTCTCGATGCGCGGCTCGGGGTCCTCGCACGTGGCCATCCTGGCACGGGCGCTCGGGATCCCCACCGTGATGGGCGCCAGCGATTTGCCGATCCATCGGCTCGAGGGCAAGGAGCTGATCGTCGACGGCTATCTCGGCTGGGTCTTCGTCCAGCCGGATGAGGACATCAAGGAAGAATTCCTGCGCCTGGTGCGCGAAGAGAAGGAGTTCAGCGAGCAGCTGCAACAGCTCAAGGGGCTGCCGACGGTCACCACCGACGGCGTCAAGATCAACCTCTACGCCAACACGGGCTTGCAGTCGGAGATCAGCCCCGCCTTGATCGAGGTCGCCGATGGCCTAGGACTGTATCGCACGGAGATGCCGTTCCAGGCGCGCGACCGGTTCCCCGGCGAGGACGAGCAGGTGCAGATCTACCGCCGGCCGCTGGAGGCCTTCGCGCCGGCGCCCTGCATCCTGCGCACGCTCGACGTGGGCGGCGACAAGATCCTGCCGTACTTCTCGGTCCAGGAGGACAACCCGTTCCTGGGGTGGCGCGGCATCCGCGTGACGCTGGATCACCCGGAGATCTTCCTGGTCCAGGTGCGCGCCATGCTGCGCGCCAACGAAGGCCTCAACAACCTGCGCATCATGCTGCCGATGGTGTCGCGGTTGGAGGAACTGCAGCAGGCCATGGCGCTGATTCAGCGCGCCCACCGCGAGCTCTTCGACGAGGGGCTCGACATGTCGCTGCCGCAGATCGGCGTGATGATCGAGGTGCCCGCAGCCGTCTACCAGATCGAGGCCATCGCCAAGCGCGTGGACTTCATCTCCGTGGGCACCAACGATCTCACGCAGTACCTGCTAGCGGTCGACCGCAACAACGAGCGCGTCGCGGACATCTACGACAGCCTGCACCCGGCGGTACTGCAGGCGCTGGTGCAGATCAAAGAGGGTGCGGCGCGTCACGGCAAGCCGGTCAGCATCTGCGGCGAATTCGCGGGCGACCCGATGGGTGCCATACTGCTGCTGGGCATGGGCATCGACAGCCTTAGCATGAGCGCGGGCAGTCTATTGCGCATCAAGTGGGTGGTCCGGTCGTTCTCGTACGAATACGCCCGCGATATCGTCGCCCGCGCCCTCAAGATGGAGGACGGCCGCGCCATCCGCCAGATGATGGTCGAAGAGATCGACAAGGCCGGCATCGGCGGCCTCATCCGCGCCGGCAAGTAGTCCGGCACTCGTGAGGCAAGAGAACCACGGATGAACACGGGTTCGCGGAAGCGGCAGACCGCGTTGGAATTCGTTTGCGGGGCGTAGCCGGACACGGCCACAAAAAACCAGTGGCTGGTGTTGGGCGCGGCTCCTGACCGGTGCTCGGTGTTGAGCGTTTACGCGGGCGTTCCTTTGCGCCGACAGCGAAGCTCCGAAAGCGCGCGGTCCGGCCCAGGCGATCCGTGTTCACCCGTGGTTCCCCCGCTAGAACGGGCGTACGACGGCGAGGATGACGATCGCGATCAGCAGGACGGTCGGGATCTCGTTGAACCAGCGATACCAGACATGGCCGTGGCGATTGCGCTCGGCGGCGAAGTCCGAGAGCAGTAGTCCGCACCAGACGTGGTAGCCGACCAGCACGAGCACCAGCGCCAGCTTGGCGTGGAGCCAGCCCCAATCGGCCACTGCGTCGCCGTAGCCGACCATCAGCGCGATGCCGAAAAGCGCCGTCAGCACCGCGCCGGGCGTCATGATCCCCCAGAACAGCTTGCGTTCCATGGTGGAAAAGCGCGGGTGGCCCGCGTCGTCCTCCGCGAGCATCGCGTGGTAGACGAACAGCCGCGGCAGATAGAACAGCCCGGCGAACCAGGTCACCATGAAGATCACGTGAAAGGCCTTGAGCCAGGGCATAACCGCTCCTGTAGCGACGTCCGCGAGCCGCGTCGACCATAGCATGCACCGAGCGCCCGCCGGCTCGCCCGGCGAGCCGCGGCGAGCGACCCGGCGCGTCCGCTGCCTGCCTTGCCGCTGCACCGAGCGGCCCACGCGAGGGGCGCCCGGCCGATCGATCGCTGCGGGCAACCCGATGGAGCCGGGTAGGGGTGAGCGTGCCTCTGGGGCGGCGGCGCGGCTCTCTGCGCGCAGCGGGCTCCGGACATGCGTCGGAACCCGCTAGTGGGTCCGCAGCATGGCGCCCCCAGCGCTGGCGGACCAGAGCAACGTGGACAGGTCCTCGGGGGTTCGCGCCCATAGGTCCGGCTGCGCCGGTGCCAGTTCCGGCGCAGTCGAGCGGCCCCACAGGGCCGCGATGCTGGTGATGCCGTGGTGCGCGGCTGCGTTAAGGTCGTCGGGGTCGTCGCTGAGCCAGAGCGTGCCGGCCGGGGCGCCGTGCTCCTTGTGTGCCACGTGCCTCGTGAGCGCGCGGCGGCAGTGAGCGCAGGCGCGGTCGCGCGTGCAGGCGACGGTGTCGAATGCCCGTGACAGGTCCAGTCGAGCGAGCTGCTGCTCGAGGTCGGTGCGCGGATGGGCCGAGACCAGCACGGTCTCGATATCCGGGCGGTTCGTCCAGGCGGTCAGTACGCGGGCCATTGACGGATGGACCTGGCCCGCGAAGCGCCCCGCGCGGTCGTAGTGGTCGCGGAATCTCGCGGCAACCGTGGACTCGAGCTGCGCGGCATCTGCACCCAGCAACTGCCGAATCGCTTCGGCGAATTCCATATCGAGCGTCCAGGCCAGATCGGTATCCGGCGCTACGGGCCGTTGCATCTCGGCTAGCGCATGCCGCAGTGAGGCGAGCAGGCCCGGGCTCGGGTCCAGCACCGTGCCATCGAGGCCCAAGATGACGCGCCAATCGGCTCCCTCGGTCATGGCGTTCTCCTATGCCGCTGCCGGCGGAAGACTACCCGTAATGAGAACGATTCGCAACAGAGGCGCGAAGCGATGCGCCGGCAGTTCGTGACCCACTGCTCGTCCCGTCCGCTGCTTGCAACAGTCGCTTTTCCCGTTGTAGGGGGCCCGTTATCATGCAGGATCATCCCTGATTTCGAGGCGACGTAATGATCCGGGTCGGCATCGTCGGCGGTACCGGTTACACCGGCGTGGAGCTACTGCGCCTGTTGCGCAGCCACGCGGACGTCGAGGTGGTGGCGGTCACCTCGCGGCGCGCCGCCGGCCAGCGCGTCGATGCCGAGTTTCCGAGCCTGCGCGGGCATTGCGACCATACCTTCGTGGCGCCGGCGGAGGCGGGGCTCAGTGCATGCGACGCCGTGTTCTTCGCCACGCCCAACGGCACGGCCATGGCCGACGCCCCGGCGCTGCTGGACGCAGGCGTGCGGGTGGTCGACGTCTCCGCCGACTTCCGACTACGCGACGCGAGCGAATGGGCCCGCTGGTATGGCCGCGAGCATGCCTGCCCCGAGCGCTTGCACGAGGCCGCCTACGGCCTGCCCGAGCTGCATCGCGCGGAGCTCCGCGGCGCGCGGCTGGTGGCCAATCCCGGCTGCTACGCGACGGCCGTGCAGCTTGGCTACCTGCCCCTGGTCGAAGCGGGTGTCGTCGATCGGGCGCGGTTGATCGCGGATGCGACCTCGGGCGCCACCGGTGCGGGGCGCCAGGAGCGCGTCGATCTGCTGCTCGGGGAAGCCGCGGACAACACGCGCGCCTATGCTACCGCCGGTCATCGTCATTCTGCGGAGATCCGCCAGGGGCTCGAATCGGCCGCCGGCAGGGCGGTGGAACTGACGTTCGTGCCGCACCTGGTGCCGCAGGTGCGCGGCATCCATGCCACGCTGCACGCGGAGCTGACCACTGAGACCGACGTTCAGGCGCTGTTCGAGCAGCGCTATGCTGATGAGCCGTTCGTGGACGTGATGCCTGCGGGCAGCCATCCCGATACCCGCGGCGTGCGCGGCTCCAACATGGCGCGCATCGCGGTGCATCGGCCGGGGGGTGGCGATCGCGTGCTCGTGCTCGTGGTGCTCGACAACCTGGTCAAGGGCGCCGCGGGTCAGGCCATCCAGAACCTGAATCTCATGTGCGGACTGCCCGAGATTCAGGGGCTCGGCACCGTCCCGCTGTCGCCCTAGGGAGCCGGCGTGGCGGATACACGGTTCGCGCCTTCTGGAGAATTTCGGCTCCGGCCCCACCGCCCCCTGCGCACGGTGGTCATCGCGGCGGTGGTCATCCTGGCGATGGCCGCGGCGCTGTGGGCGACCTACCGCTACGGTGTTCGGGCCGGCGGGCATGCCGCGCAGCAAGCGCGCGCGACCGAGGCGCATCTGCGCGTCCAGGTGGCCGAACTGCGCGAGGAGGTCCAGCAGCTACGCCAGCGCAACACCCTGTTGGCCCGCGCCGAGCGCATCGAGCGCGATGCGCGCGAGCATCTGCGGGGGATCATCGAGGAGCGCGAGGGCACGATCGCGAGCCTCGAGGAGGAACTCGCGTTCTATCGCAATATCGTCTCGCCCTCGAAGATGGATCCGGGCCTGCAGATCCGGCGCGTGGCGTTCAATCCCATCGCTGGCGTCGAGCGGGCCTACCGCTACGAGGTGGTGCTCAGTCAGCTGAACGGCGGCGATCGCTACGCCGCCGGGCAGGTCCGTCTGAGCGTCGACGGCCATGACGCCGGGGAGCCGGCGACACTGGCGTTCGGCGACCTCGCGCTGGATGACTCAGTCAACACCAAGTTCCGGTTCAAGTATTTCCAGGCGCTGACCGGCCGGGTCCGCCTGCCCGAAGCGTTCGAGCCCGGCTGGCTGAAGGTCAATGTCGACCCGGAAGGCGAGCGCTTCGACGCGCTCGAGGAGACCTTCGCCTGGGATTCCCTGCTATCCGAAGGAGTCTGAAAATGCGCAATCGCGCCAACAAGACAAAGGCGAACAGCAACAACAGCAAGGTCGACACCCTCATCGGCCACGAGACCGAGATCGTCGGCGATGTGCGCTTCGCCGGCGGGCTGCACATTGACGGTGTGGTGAAGGGCAACGTGGTGGCCGAGGCCGAGTCCGCGGATGCGCTCGCCATCGTCAGCGAGCGTGGGCGAGTCGAAGGCGAGCTGCGGGTGGCCCAGCTCATCGTGAACGGTCACGTGAGCGGCGATGTCTACGCCACCGAGCGGCTCGATTTGGCCAAGAACGCCCGCGTGTTCGGGGACGTGCATTACCGGACCATGGAGATGGCGAGCGGTGCCGAGGTCAACGGCCAACTCGTGCGTATCGACCAGGAGCCGCACGGCCTGATCGAGCACCAGGAGCAGGAACGCGGCCCAAGCTTCGAGCGCCACGAAGACGCCTCCGCGGCGGCCACGGCCAGCGCGCCCGGCGACGGCCCCGACCTCGCTGCCGATGGCGTCGACGCCGACGAGAAAACTTGATGGATCTGGTCGGGAATGCTAGCGTGAATGGCGTCGAAAACCGTGTCTAACCACGTGCCCAACCAAGGTTGCCCTGAATGAGCACCGAAGCCGAGTCCGTTGCAGATTCGCCGCTGATCTTCACCGATAGCGCGGCGCGTAAGGTCAAGGGGCTGATTGAAGAGGAAGGCAATCCCGAGCTGATGCTGCGCGTATTCGTCGCGGGTGGCGGGTGCAGCGGCTTTCAGTACGGTTTTACTTTCGACGAGGAAATGCACGAAGGCGATATGGAGGTGGACAACGGGGGCGTTCGGCTCCTGATCGATCCGATGAGCTTCCAGTATCTCCAGGGCGCCGAGATCGACTACACGGAGAACCTCGAAGGCGCGCAGTTCGTCATCCGCAATCCGAACGCTGTGACCACCTGCGGCTGCGGCCAGTCATTCTCGGCTTGACCGCGTGCTCACCGTGGTGCGCGGACCAACGCCCCGAGGCAGAGTGGCTGCGCGGCGCCCGTCATCTCCGGCCGATTGCTCGTCAGACCGCGCAAGCGGCGCTGAGCCAGCCAAGCGAAGGCCACCGCCTCTACTTGATCGGGCGGGATCCCCAGCGCGGCCGTGGTATCGATGCGGCATTCGGGCAGCGCGTCCTGCAAGCGGGATAGCAATGGCTCGTTGTACGCCCCGCCACCGCACACGAACAGTCGCTCCGTGCCCGGCCCGTAGCGCTCGATCGCGTAGCCGATGGAGCGCGCCGTGAGCGCGGCCAGGGTCGCTTGAACGTCCTCGGGTGCCCGCTCCGGCTCCTCTTGCAGGTGCCCGTCCAGCCAGCGCAGGTGGAAGTGCTCGCGGCCGGTGCTCTTCGGCGGGCCGAGCGCGAAAAAAGGGTCGGACAATAGCTGATCGAGCAGGGCGGAGTCGCAGGCGCCCGTGGCGGCCCAGCGCCCTTCCTGATCGAACGACGCACCGCGATGCCGCTGCGTCCAGGCATCCATCAGGGCGTTGCCCGGCCCGGTGTCGAACCCGGCCACGGGGCCGTCCTTTGCCGGCAGCAACGTGACGTTCGCGATGCCACCGATGTTGACCACGGCGCGGGACTGGCGCCGGTGGGCGAATGCGGCCGCATGGAAGGCCGGCGCGAGCGGCGCCCCCTGACCCCCCGCCGCCATGTCGGCGCGGCGGAAATCCGCTACCACGTCGATGCCCGTGCGCCAGGCCAGGCGGTGCGGATCGCCCAGTTGAATGCTGGTGGGCAACGGGCCGTCGGGCCGGTGCAGTACGGTCTGGCCATGGCACCCGATTGCCCGCACGCCCGCCGGATCCTGTTGCGTCTCGGTGAGCAAGGCGCCGACCGCATCGGCATAGGCGTCGGCCAGGCGCAGGTCGAGATCGGCCGCGCCGGATAAATCGCTACCTTCCATCGCCCGGAGCACGGATGTGCGCAGGGTGTCGGAATAGGGCCGGTAGACGTGGCCGAGCACGCGCGCGCCGCGCGCGAACTCGACCAGGCAGGCGTCGATGCCGTCGGCGCTGGTGCCCGACATCAATCCGATGTAGCCGCTGCGCGTCACGTGCGTGGGCTCACTCCGTTGCCGCGTAGGCGCGGTGCAGCGTTTCGAGCTGAGCGACCTTGGGTGCGATATCTTGCCGGAAGTCGCCCATGTGCTCGTCGGCGACGGGCGCGACGCTGGGGAATTCGATCGCGAGCGGATTACGATGGGTTCCGTCGACGCGGAACTCGTAGTGCAAGTGCGGCCCGGTTGAGTAGCCGCTGGAGCCGACATAGCCGATGGTCTCGCCCTGTTCGACCTGGCTGCCGACGCGCTGGCCGGACGCGAACTGCGACATGTGCGCGTACGCCGTGCTGTAGCGCCCCGCGTGCGTGATCACGACCATGTTGCCGTAGCCGCCATTGCGGCCGCGGAAGACGATCCGGCCGCTGCCCGTCGACTGGATCGGTGTTCCGCGGCGGGCGGCGTAGTCGACCCCTTGGTGATTCCGGATCTGGTTCGAGATGGGATGGCGCCGGCGCCCGAAGCGCGAGGTGATGCGTGTGAACTCGACCGGCGTGCGCAGGAAGGCCTTGCGCATCGAGGTGCCGTCGGGCGCGAAATAGCCCACCTCTCCGTCCGGCCGTTGGTAGCGCACGGCGCGGTGTAGGCGACCCTGGTTGATGAATTCCGCGGCGACGATGTCGCCGGTGCTGACGCGCTCGCCTTTGCGGTAATAGGCCTCGTACACGAGCGTGAATCGGTCGCCCCGGCGGATGTTGTAGATGAAGTCGATGTCCCAGCGAAAGATGTCGACTAGCTCCATGATGAGTCGGTCCGGCAGCTCGGCGGCCGCTGCCGCGGCGAACAGGGAGGTGTCGATCTGCCCCTGGGCGTGCTGCAGCCGCCGCTCGAGGTCCTGTTCGACGATCTCGCCGATGAATGCCGGCCCCTCGCCCTGGCGTTCGAAGATGAGTTGGCGCTCCACCGAGGGGACGTAGACGAGCTGCTCCAGCGTGCCCGTCTCCGGATCGAACCCCAGCCGAAGCTCATCCCCCGGGCGCAGCTGCGCGAGGCGCTTACCGGCGGAACCGGCGCTGGCGAGGCCGTGCACCACTGGATAATCGATCCCGCGCTCCTGCAGCATGCGAGCGAGCGAGTCGCCCGACTGCACCGTCAGGGTGCGCCAGTCGTGAATATCGGCAGCGGGCGCCGCGGCGGGTTCGCCGTCGCTGGAGGCCGCCGCGGTCTCGCGCTCGGGGAGGTCGAGCGCCACGCGCTGCGTACCCAGGGCGCGCGGGATTTCCGCGCTCAGGTCGGCGGGTGCGGTGCCTTCTTGCGTCTTGGCCATCACGACGCCGAGAACCACCGATCCGATGGCCAGTGCCGCCCAGCGGAGTCCCCAGTGCCGGCGCGGACGCGCGGTCCGGTGGCTCGCCCGGGCGCTCAGCGCAGAGTTGTTATCGTTCCGCTTGCTCGATCGCACGCGAAGTATGCCCCGTAAATGGCGGTGTGTCCCGGCTAAGATGCCCCAACCCCGCGGGGCGGTCAATTCGACCGGTTCATGCTTATGGTTTGCCGAGTCGCTACAATCGCGCGGTTTGACGCCACCGCCACGAGCCGGCCGTGCCTCACGCGGGCCCTCGGAGCCGCTCCGGATCGCGCCCGAGTGCGCCGCCGAGCGGACGGATTCTCATTGGGAGTATAGCGCCACATGCCCACCGTCGATCGCGAAACGCTAGCCATTATCAAGCGCGGCGTCGAGGACACTCTCCTGGAAGAGGAATTGCTCGAACGACTCGGCGGCGACCGGCCGTTGCGCGTCAAGGCGGGCTTCGATCCCACAGCGCCGGACCTGCATCTGGGCCACACGGTGCTGATCAACAAGCTACGCCAATTCCAGCAGCTCGGTCACGAGGTCATCTTCCTCATCGGTGATTTCACCGGGATGATCGGTGACCCCAGCGGCAAGAGTGCGACCCGCCCGCCGCTGACCCCGGAGGAAGTGCGCGAGAACGCGCGCACGTACGAGCGCCAAATCTTCCGCATTCTCGATCCCGAGCGCACGCGGCTGGCGTTCAATTCCGACTGGATGAACGCCATGGACGCGGCCGGCATGATCCGCCTGGCGGCGCGCCAGACGGTTGCGCGCATGCTGGAGCGTGACGACTTCCACAAGCGCTACGTGGACAACCGGCCGATCGCGATCCACGAGTTCCTCTATCCGCTCATCCAGGGGTGGGACTCGGTGGCGCTGGAGGCGGACATCGAGCTCGGTGGCACGGATCAGCGCTTCAACCTGCTCATGGGGCGCGAGCTGCAGAAGCAGGAGGGGCAGGTGCCGCAGGTGGTCATGACCATGCCGCTGCTCGAGGGCCTCGACGGCGTGCAGAAGATGTCGAAGTCCCTGGACAACTACGTCGGCATCGATGAGCCGCCGGGGAACATGTTCGGCAAGCTGATGTCGATCTCGGACCAGCTCATGTGGCGTTACTTCGAGCTGTTGAGTCTGCGCCCAGAGGCCGAGCTCGAGGGGCTGCGCCGTGCCGCGGAGGAGGGGCGCAACCCGCGCGACATCAAGTTCGAGCTGGCGCACGAGATCGCCGCTCGCTTCCACGGCCAAGCGGCCGCGGACGAGGCGCAAAGCGGCTTCCTGGCCCAATTCAGCCAGGGGGCCGAACCCGACGAGATCGACGAACGCGAGGTGCAGGCCACCGAAGCCGATGGCATCCCTTTACCGAATCTATTGCGCGCAGCCGGGCTGACCGGATCGACCTCGGACGCCCAGCGGATGATCGGGCAGGGGGCGGTGCGAGTCGACGGCGAGCGCGTCGAGGACAAGAATCTCCGGATGGCGTGCGGCTCCACGCACGTCTACCGGGTGGGCAAGCGCCGGTACGCCCGTGTAACCGTGCGCTGACCCGCACTGGGAGGGGCATCCCGGAGCGGGACCGGAGCAAAAAAATCCCCGGACGGGATTGACGCACGCCGCGCAGCCCGTAGAATGCGCGTTCTTCCGGCGGCGATGCGCCGGGGCGGTTCGGCAAAAGCGGCCCGGCGGGCCTTGACCGGATCGGCCGCCAGCCCTACAATTTGTGGGCTCGGCGACGGGAAACGCGAGGCGCTTTCCCGGCTCTTTAACAACACGGACCAAGTGACTTGTGTGGGCGCTTGTATCGGTGGTTGCGGTGCGCAATCAGATGATGGAAGCGTCCCGAAACAGCCTTTGAGCTTGTTCGGGTCAGCTTTCAGTGCAAGATTGGGCAATCCTTCGGGATTGCCGCAGGTTTGAACTGAAGAGTTTGATCCTGGCTCAGATTGAACGCTGGCGGCATGCTTAAGACATGCAAGTCGAACGGTAACGGGCCCTTCGGGGTGCCGACGAGTGGCGGACGGGTGAGTAATGCATCGGAATCTGCCCAGTAGTGGGGGATAACCCGGGGAAACTCGGGCTAATACCGCATACGCTCTACGGAGGAAAGAGGGCCTCTGATTCAAGCTCTCGCTATTGGATGAGCCGATGTCCGATTA
>CAZVBX010000072.1:0-15888 GCA_964625925.1 uncultured Ectothiorhodospiraceae bacterium
TGATGATCCTCGACATCGACGAGGAGCGCCGCCGCATCTCGCTCGGCATCAAGCAATGCCAGCCCAACCCCTGGGACGAATTCGCCGCCACCCATAACAAGGGCGACAAGGTCGTCGGCAAGATCAAATCGATCACCGACTTCGGTGTCTTCATCGGCCTCGATGGCGGCATCGACGGGCTCATCCATCTGTCCGACCTCTCCTGGAGCGAGCCGGGCGAGGAGGCGGTGCGCAAGTACCGCAAGGGCGAAGAGCTGGAGGCTGTCGTGCTGTCCGTGGATCCCGAGCGCGAGCGCATCTCGCTCGGCATCAAGCAGCTCGACAAGGACCCGTTCGCCAACTTCGTCGCGGACAACCCGAAGGGCAGCCAGGTCAGCGGCACCGTGACCGAGGTCGACGCCAAGGCGGCGACGGTCGATCTGGGCGACGGCATCGAAGGCATCCTGCGCGCCACCGAGCTGGCGCGGGACCGGGTCGAGGATGCGCGCTCCGTGCTGTCGGTCGGGGACGAGATCACCGCCAAGTTCATCGGCCTCGATCGCAAGAGCCGGACCGTCAACCTCTCGATCAAGGCCCTCGAAGAGGCCGAAGAGAAGGCGGCGGTCAGCGACTACCAGCGCTCGGAGACGGGCGGCTCGCCCACGCTCGGCGATCTGCTCAAGGAGCAGATCGGCTCCGACGACAACGAGTAATTGCGGCGATTGCCGCCTGCCGTGCAGCGCGCGGCAGGGACCGCGGCGGGCCCGTCCCGCCCGGTCCCCGGTTGTACCGACTGCATCATTCTCGCTTGGATCTGCGACTGACCCCGCGCGCAGCGAACGCGGGGCCGGGCGGCGCTCGGGCGCCTTTCTTGGGCTGATTCCGCGGTTGGGACGGTAAGCGCATGACCAAATCCGAACTGATCGAGGCGCTAGCGCGCAAGCAGAGTCATCTGGCCTATCGTGACGTCGAGCTGGCCGTGAAAAGCCTGCTCGAGACGATGAGTCAGTCCTTGTCGTCGGGCGAGCGCATCGAGATCCGCGGTTTCGGCAGCTTCAATCTGCATTATCGTCCGCCGCGCATGGGCCGCAATCCGAAGTCGGGCTCGCCGGTGATCCTGCGCGGCAAGTACGTGCCGCACTTCAAGCCGGGCAAGGAGTTGCGTGAGCGCGTCAACACCCTGCCACTCGACATCGGCGACGAAGAATAGGGCTCGCGTAGGCGCGAGCGACCTGCCCCAGCCACCGAGCGTCTGGTAGTGTTCGCGGCAGAGGCGCGCACGAGCCGCGCGTCGACGGGGGTTGTCGTGCTGTCGCGACGCGTGTACCACGGCCTTGGCCGAATCGTCCCACCCTCGCGGGGTATGGACCGCGACGCCGGACGCGCCCGGACCTTGTCGTCGCGGAAGTGCTGAACGTGCTCGAACTGCTGTGGCTGTTATTGCCGGTCGCGGCCGCAAGCGGCTGGTGGGCCGGTGCATCCGGCAGCCGCCGGAGCCGGGGCCGCAAGGAGCCCCCGGCGCGCCTGTCCGATGACTACTTCAAGGGCCTCAACTACCTGCTCAACGAACAGCAGGACGAGGCGATCGAGGTGTTCATCCGTCTGGTCGAGGTCGATTCCGAGACCATCGAGACGCACCTCGCGCTGGCCAGCCTTTTTCGCCGGCGCGGCGAGGTGGACCGCGCCATCCGCATCCATCAGAACCTGATCGCGCGGCCAAACATCTCGCGCGAGAACCGGAACTTCGCCTTGCTCGAACTGGCGCGCGACTACATGCGTGCGGGCGTGCTCGATCGCGCCGAGGGCCTGTTCTCCGATCTCGTGCGCAGCCGCGTTCACGTCGTCGAGTCCTCACGCCGGCTGCTCACCATCTACGAGCGTGAGCGCGAGTGGCATGCCGCGATCGAGACCGCGCTGACGCTTCAGCGGGCGAGCGGTGAGCCAATGGGAGCGGTGATCGCGCATTACTGGTGCGAGCTCGCGGAGGCCGAGCGCCGCTCCGGCAGCGCCAAGAGCGCGCGCAAGTCGACCGCGAGGGCGCTGGCGGCGGACGCGAACAGCGTGCGCGCGAGCATGCTCGAGGGCGATCTGGCCATGGAGGCGGGCCAATATCGTCAGGCCGTTCGCGCCTACCGGCGTTTGGAATCCCAGGATGCCGCCTATCTGCCCGAGGTGATCGAGCGCCTGCTCGAGGCCATGTCGCGCGCGGAGCAGCCAGCGGTCCTCACCGGCTACATCGAACGGCTGCGCCATAGCTACAACGGCTTTTCGGTGGTGCAAGCGGTGACCGAGCTCATCCGCCAGAGCGAAGGTGAGGACGAGGCACGGGCGTTCTTTCGTGAGCAGCTGCTCAAGCGGCCCTCGCTGCGGGGGCTGCGGCAATGGGTCGCGATGGAGCTCGAGCACGCCAGTGAGCGCAGTCGCGCGGGCACCGAGGTGGTCCTCAACATGCTCGACCGCCTGCTCGAGTCCAAGCCCGTCTACCAGTGTCATCAGTGCGGCTACGAGGGCAAGAGACTGCATTGGCAATGCCCGAGCTGCCGGCGCTGGAACACGGTCAAGCCGATCATCGGTATCGAGGGGGAATGATGGCCGCGCGCGGTCCGCGCATTATCGTGGCGCTCGACTACGGCGATCCGGCTGGGGCCGAAGCGCTGGTGTCGCGCCTCGACCCGGCGTTGTGCCGGCTCAAGGTGGGGAACGAGCTGTTCACGCGCGCCGGTCCCGCGCAGGTTGCCGACTGGACCGAGCGCGGCTTCGATGTGTTCCTCGATCTCAAGTACCACGACATCCCGAACACGGTCGCTGCGGCTTGCCGGGCGGCGGCCGAGCTCGGCGTATGGATGGTCAACGTCCATGCGCTCGGTGGCCGCCGCATGCTGGAGGCGGCGCGCGCCGCTGTTGACGAATCACCGACACCCCCGTTGCTCGTGGCCGTCACGGTCCTGACCAGTCTGGAGGCGGGCGATCTGGCCGAGCTGGGCCTGCTCGAGACGCCGCAGCGTCTGGTCGAGCGTCTGGCGCGTCTGGCGGCGGACAGCGGTTGCGACGGGGTGGTGTGCTCGGCGCATGAGGCGCGCGACCTGCGGGCGGCGCAGGGGGACCACTTCGCGCTGGTCACGCCCGGCATCCGCGCCCCCGGCGACGCCCCCGGAGACCAACGCCGGACGCTGGCACCGGGCGAGGCCATCGCCGCCGGCGCGCACTACCTCGTGGTCGGCCGCCCGATCACCGCCGCCGCCGATCCCGGCGCGGCGCTGGCGGCGCTCGCCGCCGACATCGAATGAATCCGATCACACGTTCGATTGCTCACCGGTCGCCGAAGCCGGGCGGCGGCGGGGCGTTTCATCCGGGGACGCTACGCCGGTGCGGCACCATTATGTGATCGCGATCACACGATGAGGCGGTTATCGTGATCGCTGTGGCAACCATCGCCATCCGAGCAAGGGACCGGCATGGCACGTGCTAGCATTTTTTCCTGTCACGGAATGGGTGGAATGCGATGCGGGTGCGCGTGCTGGGTTGCAGTGGGGGGATCGGGGCGGATCTCCGCACATCGGCGTTTCTGGTCGATGACGACGTGCTGGTCGACGCGGGCACGGGTGTCGGCGATCTGACGCCCGAGGAAATGGCGCGCATCCGTCATGTGTTCGTCACCCATTCCCACCTCGACCACGTGGCCGCCATCCCGCTGCTGGTGAATTCGTTGTTCGACGGCGGCGGTGATCCGCTGGTGGTGCACGCACAGCAGGCCACGATCGATGCCCTGCGCGCCCACTTGTTCAACTGGCAGATCTGGCCCGACTTCGCCAGCCTGCCGACCCCGGAGCAGCCAGCGCTGCGCTTCGAGGCCATTGAGCCCGGCGAAACGCGGCGTCTGGGCGAGCGTCGCTTCGAGGCCATCGCGGTCAGTCACGCCGTCCCGGCGATCGGATTTCGCTGTGCGGACGCCAGCGGCGCGGTCTGCTTCTCGGGGGACACCAGCACCAACGACACACTCTGGGCGGCGCTCAATCGCGCAGGGCCGCTCGACCTGCTGATCGTCGAGGTGGGCTACCCCGACGGGAGCGAGGCCCAGGCGCGCGAGGCCATGCACTATTGCCCGCGCCTGCTCGCGGCCGACCTGGTCCAGCTCGAGGCGCGCCCGCGCATCGGCGTGACGCACCTCAAGCCGGGCCACGAAGACGCCATCATGGCCGAGCTGCGCGCGACATTGCCCGGTTACGATCTCCACCGCCTTCAGCGCGGCGATTCCTTCCAGCTATAATCGGCGCCTGATGTGCCGTGGGCCGTGTGCCGCGGCACGCTCACATCCCCTAGGACCCTGTCCGGGGAGCCCGCGCGAGCGCCCCAAACCGCCGCTCTAGCACGGCAGTGGGTGCCGGGGTTCCCCGCCAGGCTCCTAGCCCGATCCCGGCGCCGCCGGGCGGAGTGCTCACGTGTTCGAAAGCCTCAGCGAGCGACTCGGCCGCACGCTCAAGAACTTGCGCGGCCAGGGGCGACTGACCGAGGACAATATCCGCGACACCATGCGCGAGGTGCGCATGGCCCTGCTCGAGGCCGACGTCGCACTGCCGGTGGTCAAGCAGTTCGTCGAACGCGCCCGCGAGCGCGCGTTGGGCCAAGAGGTGGTCGGCAGCGTCTCGCCGGGCCAGGCGCTCATCAAGGTGGTCCAGGACGAGCTGGTCGCCGTCATGGGGGGCGAGTCGGCCGAGCTCGAGCTGCGCACGCGGCCGCCTGCGGTGGTCCTGGTCGCCGGCCTGCAGGGCGCCGGCAAGACGACCAGCATCGCCAAGCTAGCGCGGCGCCTGTCCGAGCGCGACCGCAAGCGCGTCGCCGTCGCCAGCGCCGACATCCACCGCCCGGCCGCGCGCGATCAGTTGCGTACTCTGGCCGACGAGATCGGGGTCGCGTATCTCGGGGTCGACGGCGCCGAATCGGCCGTCGACATCGCCGGCGGTGCCTTGGGCGAGGCACGCCGCGGTGGCTACGACGTCCTGCTGGTCGACACCGCCGGCCGCCTGGCCATCGACGAGGAGATGATGGCCGAGGTGCGAGCCACGCACGCGGCGCTCGAGCCCGCCGAGACGCTGTTCGTGGTCGACAGCCTGGCCGGCCAGGACGCCGCACAGACCGCGCAGGCGTTCAACGAGGCGCTGCCGCTCAGCGGCGTGGTGCTGACGAAGACCGATGGCGATGCCCGCGGCGGCGCCGCCCTCTCGGTGCGCATGATCACGGGCAAGCCGATCAAGTTCATCGGCTCGGGCGAGAAGACCGACGCGCTCGAGGTGTTCTATCCCGACCGCATCGCCTCGCGCATCCTCGGCATGGGCGACGTGGTCAGCCTGGTCGAGGACGCCCAGCAGCAGGTCGACGCCGATCAGGCCGAGCGCTTCGCCAAGAAGCTCAAGAAGGGCAAGGGCTTCGACCTGTCCGATCTGCGCGAGCAGCTCGAGCAGATGCAGAAGATGGGCGGCATGTCCGCCATGATGGACAAGCTGCCGGGCATGGGGGGCATGTCGCCCGAGGCCATGCAGCAGGCGGCGGGCACCGCCGGCGATCCCAAGCACATGATCGCCATCATCAACTCAATGACGCCCAAGGAGCGCCGCTGGCCGCAGAACATCAATGGCTCGCGCAAGCGCCGCATCGCCAACGGATCGGGCACCCGGGTGCAGGACGTCAACAAACTGCTCAAGCAGCACACGCAGATGTCCAAGATGATGAAGAAGGTCTCCAAGAAGGGCGGCATGGAGAAGATGATGCGGGGCATGAAGGGGCAGATGCCGCCCGGCATGGGGATGTAGCCGCGCGCGCCGGGGCCGGGTTCCGCTTGCTGACGCGCCGGTGCCGCCGCTCTCCCGGCGACTGAGGGCGGGGTGAACGCCTGGTCCTTCACATCCCGCTGAATTACGGTACAATTGCGCGTTTAGCTCGGCGGGCGTAGGTCCGCCGTCAACGATTTGTGTACGGAGGTACCTTCGTCGATGGTTTCGATCCGACTCGCCCGCGGCGGCGCCAAGAAGCGCCCCTTCTACGACGTCGTCGTCACTGACAGCAAGAGCCCGCGCGACGGCCGCATCATCGAGCGCGTCGGACTGTTCAACCCGGTCGCACGTGGCCAGTCCCCGCGGCTGCGGCTGGACCTGGACAAGATCGACGCCTGGGTGGCGAACGGTGCGCAGCCGAGCGAGCGCGTGGTGAGCCTGGTCAAGGAGCAGCGCCGTTCGGAGCAGACCGCCGGCTGACCACGCCACGCCCGTGCGGCCGATCGTGCTCGGGCGCGTCGGCGCGCCCCACGGCGTGCGCGGCTGGCTCCGCATCCAGTCCTTCGCGCGTCCGCCCGAGTCGATCCTCGAACACGCGCGCTGGTTCCTCGCCCGGGCCGAGGCCTGGGAGCCCTGGCGCGTGGCCGACAGCCGCATCGGTGAGAAAGCGCTCACCGTGCGCTTGCAGGGCTGCGACGACCGCGATTCGGCGCTCGCCTTGCGCCACTGCGACATCGCGGTCCCGCGCGAGGAATTGCCGCCGCTCGAGCCCGACGAATGGTACTGGGCGGACCTCATCGGGTTGCAGGTCGAGACCACCGAGGGCGTGGCGCTCGGTCGGGTGGACCACCTCCTCGAGACCGGTGCCAACGACGTGCTGGTGGTGCGGGGCGACCGCGAGCGTCTGATCCCCTGGGCGCAGGAACGGGTGATTCGCTCGGTCGAGATCGACCAGGGGCGCTTGGTGGTCGACTGGGATGAAGATTTTTAGGTCTGAACCAATCCATCGCAGGATGGTTCAGACAATGGCACGCGAAGATCGATTTTCGGGTTTCTCCTTCAACGGCCCGCAGCCATTAGAAGGACCGGCCCATCCGTGTGCCGCGAATCCGGACGGATAGGGGGCGGCCATGCGCATCGACGTCGTCACCCTTTTCCCGGACTGGGTGCGCAGCGTCGTCGAATACGGCGTGACCGGTCGCGCGGCCCGCGCCGGGATATTCGAGCTGGCGACCTGGGATCCGCGCGACGAGACGACCGATGTGCATCGGACCGTCGACGACCGGCCGTTCGGCGGTGGGCCGGGCATGGTCATGCGGGTGCAGCCCGCGCGCGATGCATTGCGGCGGGCGACGGCCGCGGCGCCGGCCGGCGCACGGCGCATCTTCGTCAGCCCCCAGGGTCGGCCATTGACCCAGACCGCGCTGGCGGATATGGCGGCCGCGCCGGGCCTGGTTCTGCTGGCCGGACGCTACGAGGGGATCGACGAGCGCGTGCTCGACGAGTGCATCGACGAGGAATGGTCGCTGGGTGACTACGTCCTCTCCGGCGGCGAGATCGCGGCGATGGCGCTGATCGACGGCGTGGTGCGCTTGCTGCCGGGGGCGCTGGGCCACGAGCTGTCGGCCGCGGCCGATTCGTTCAGCGACGGGCTGCTCGAGGGGCCGCAATACACCCGCCCCGAGGCGATCGACGGTCGGCGGGTGCCCTCGGTGCTGTTGTCGGGGGACCACCGCGCGGTGGCCGAATGGCGTCGCAAACAGGCGCTGGGCCGGACCTGGTTGCGGCGGCCGGATCTGCTGGAGGGCCGGGATCTGGCGCCGGACGACCGGCGGTTGTTACAGGAATTCATCGCCGAACACCGCGGTGACGCGGCGGCGCACGACGAAATCGCTGAGCGCGAGAGGAGCGGGCAATGAGCAATATCATCGACGAGCTCGAAGCCGAGCAGATGAACAAGCAGGTGCCGACTTTCGGCTCCGGCGACACCGTCAGCGTCAACGTGCGCGTGAAGGAAGGCAACCGCGAGCGCCTGCAGGCGTTCGAGGGCGTCGTCATCGGCAAGCGCAATCGCGGGCTGAACTCCTCGTTCACCGTGCGCAAGACCACGCACGGCGAGGGCGTCGAGCGCGTATTCCAGACCTACAGCCCGCAGATCGCCTCGATCGAGGTCAAGCGCCGCGGTGACGTGCACCAGGCCAAGCTGTACTACCTGCGGGGCCTGACCGGGAAGGCGGCGCGCATTCGGGAAAAGCTCTCGAAGAAGTGAACGCGTGCGTGCATGCGCTGACCGCGGCGCTCCGCCGGAGCGCTCGGCGCGCGTGCGTTGTCGGCCGGACGGCACGACGGAACGGGCGAAGCGCTGCGGCGCTTCGCCCGTTTTGCGTCGGGGCCTTGGCACTGGCGGCGGCGGCCGCCGCCGCGGCCGCTCCCCGGCCGGCGGAAGTCACGGTGCCCGAGGTGCGCACGATGGCCCGTTCGGGCGCACCCGGCCTGGCGCTGTCGCTGCTCGATGAGGCCCAGCCCGACGCGCAGGCCCAGCCGGAGCAGTGGGCGCGCTGGGAACGCGCCCGGATCAAGATCCTTGCCGCCAGTGAGCGTTGGCGCCGCGGGCTCGAGCGCCTCGAACGGGTACCCGCGGGCGCGCCCGAGGCATTCGCGCGCTGGGCGCGGGAGCGCCGTGCCGTATTCCATCTGGAACTCGGCCAGGCCGAGCCGGCCGGTCGGCTGCTGCGCAGCTTGCTGTGGGACCGGGGCCGAAATGCGGCCGCGGACGAGGTCGAGGCCTGGCGCCGGTTGGTCATCCGGGCGCATCTGACCGCCGACCGCGTGGATGATGCCGTGGTCGCATTGCGGCGGTTCGACCAGGATTACGCCGACGATTCCGTGGCCTGGGCCGCGCTGCGAACGCGGGTGCTGCTCCGCGCCGGGCGTGCGAACGAAGCGGCCGACCGGGTGCCGGCCGAACCCGCCGGCGAGCTGGCGGCGCTGGCGACGCTCGCGCGGACCCGGGCGGGTCGCCTGGGCTACGCCGAAGTCTATCGCCGCAGCGCCGAGGCCGCCGCGGCCGAGGACACGAGCGCCGAGAACGCCGCCCGCTGGTGGTTTGTCGGCGCCGATGCGGCGGCGCGCCAGGATGATCTCGGACGCCGTGCGTTGGCCCTTGAGCGGGCGCTGGCGCACGCCGAGGCCTTGCCGGCCGGCGACGGCCTATTCGCCCTCGGCGGCGAGGCGCTGTGGCAGGCGTGGCTCGCCTTCGGTCGCCGCGTGGGCAACGACGAGCAGCTGCTGATCGGCGACGACGAGGCCTGGTTCGAGGCCGCCGAAGCCGGCATGCCGCAAGCGCCCGTGCGGGCGCGCTCGCTGCTGGCGGTGATCGCCCAGCAGGGCGGAGGTGAGGCGCGTGCGCGGGCCCATGGGGCCCTGCTCGACCATCTCGAACAGCACGGACCGGGTCTGAGCGTGGCGCGGCGTGCGTACCTGCATGGCGAGCGCTACCCGGCGGTCGCGGACGTGCCCGAAGGCGTGCGCTACCGGCTGGTGGACGACGCGCTCGGGCGCGGCGATCTCGCGCTCGCCAGCCGCCTGCTCTCCGGCCTCACGAGCGCGCCGCCCGATGTCGAGCGGTTCTCCTGGGAGCTCACCCGCGCTCGGGTTTTGGTCCGCGGCGACCGCCCCGCCGAGGGCGCGGCCGCCGTGGCGCAGATCGTCGCTGCGTGGCCGGGGCTCGAGGGGAACCGCCTCGATCGGTTGTTGCAGGTGATCTTCGACCTGCAGGGCATGGGCGAGCACGAGCGCGCGTTAGTGTTGCTCGAGCGGGTCATGCGCCCCGACCTGCCGGTGCAACGCCGGCGTGAGCTGCTCTATTGGCAGGCCGAGTCGTATGAGGGACGGGAGCAATATCGCCGGGCGGCCGCAATGTACATGCGCTCGGCCCTGATGAAGACCGATCCGGATCACGTGCCGGGAGCCGATCCCTGGGGGCAGACGGCGCGCTACCAGGCAGCCGGCATGCTGGCGCAGGCGGGGCTGGCCGGCGACGCGCGCCGTATCTACCAGGATCTGCTTCGTACCACTGACGATGCCGATCGCCGCTCGACCTTGCGCCACCGGCTGCGCCGGTTGCCGCCGGCCGGCGAATCGTCGAATGATCGATCCGACACGGCGCCGGAGGAGGCCCGATGAGCGCCGTAGCCGGCCGGGCGGTCTGGACCAGTCCGTGCGGGCGCCTGGTCATCGAGGTGGCGGATGAGCATGTCACTGCCCTCGATTGGCTCGCGCCGGGGCCTGAGCGGAGGCCGGATCAGCCTCCGGACCACCCACTCGCCGCCGAAGCGCTGCGACAGGTTCAGCGCTGGTTCGACGATCCCGCCCACCGCTTCGATCTACCGCTGGCGCCCGCCGCGAGCGCGTTTCGCGGCCGGGTGCGTGCGGCCCTGCAGGCGATCGAGCCCGGCACCACGCGCACCTATGGCGATCTCGCTCGCGAGTTGGGCACGGCCCCCCGTGCCGTCGGCGGCGCCTGCCGCAACAACCCCATCTCGTTGATCGTCCCCTGCCATCGGGTGGTGGCCCGAAGTGGTATCGGCGGCTACGCCGGCGCCTGGGGCACGGGGGCGTCGATCGACCGCAAGAACCAGCTGCTGGCGTTCGAACGCGCCTCGCGCTGAGCCCGTCCGCGCCCCGCGGGTTGAAAATTCCGGCGGCGACCCCAATAGGCAGGCACAGCACACAACCGAGGGGAAGCCGAGGATGTCGACCGAGGAAGCGCACACCGAGACCCATCAGTTTCAGGCCGAGGTCAACCAGCTGCTCAAGCTGGTGATCCACTCGCTGTATTCCAATCGCGACATCTTCCTGCGCGAGCTGATCTCGAATGCCTCCGACGCCTGCGACAAGCTGCGCTTCGAGGCACTGACGAACGACGAGCTCTCCGCGTTGGCGTCGGATCTGCACATCGACGTCGACTACGACGCCGACGCCCGCACGGTCACCGTGCGCGACAACGGCATCGGCATGACCCGCGACGAGGTCGTCGGCAACATCGGCACCATCGCCAAGTCGGGCACGCAGCAGTTCCTCGAACAGCTCACCGGCGACCAGAAGAAGGATGCCGAGCTCATCGGCCAATTCGGCGTGGGCTTTTATTCCGCGTTCGTGGTCGCCGACCGCGTCGACCTGATCACGCGCCATGCGACCGAGTCCGCCGATGCCGCGGTACGCTGGTCCTCCGACGGCAGCGGCACGTTCACGCTCGAGCCGACCACGCGCGAGGCGCCGGGGACGGACGTCGTGCTCCACCTGAACGAGGATTGCGCCGAGTTCGCCGATGCCATGCGGCTGCGCTCGGTCATCCAAAAGTACTCCGAGCACATCGCCTTCCCCATTCGCATGCCGAAGACGGATGAGGAAGGCAATCGCACGGAGGAGTTCGAGGCGGTCAATCGCGCGTCGGCGCTCTGGAAGCGCGCCAAGAAGGAGATCTCGGACGAGGAATATCGCGAGTTCTACAAGCACATCGCGCACGACTTCGAGGATCCCGCCCTCTGGACGCACAATCACGTCGAGGGCAAGTACGAATACACCACGCTGTTCTACATCCCGCAGCGCGCGCCGTTCGATCTTTGGGAGCGCGAGCGGCCCATGCAGGGGATCAAGCTGTACGTGCAGCGCGTGTTCATCATGGACGATGCCGAGCATCTGATGCCGCGCTACCTGCGCTTCGTGCGCGGCCTGGTCGATTCCAATGACCTGCCGCTGAACGTCTCGCGCGAGATCCTGCAGTCGAACCGCGTGGTCGACCATATCCGCAGCGCCTCGGTGAAGAAGGTGCTCGACCTGCTCGAGGACACGGCCAAGAACGACCCCGAGACGTACGCCAAGCTCTGGGGCGAGTTCGGCCAGGTGCTCAAGGAAGGGCCGGTCGAGGACTTCGCCAATCGCGAACGCCTGCTGGGTCTGCTGCGCTTTGCCTCGACGCACAACGACACGCCCGAGCAGACGGTCAGCCTGGACGACTACATCGCCCGGATGCAGGAGGGCCAGGAGAAGATCTGGTACGTGACGGCGGAGAGCTTTGCCGCGGCGCAGAAGAGCCCCCATCTTGAGGTCTTCCGTAAGCAGGGCATCGAGGTGCTGCTGCTGCACGACCGCATCGACGAATGGATGATGGCGCAGCTATCCGAGTACCAGGACAAGCCTTTCGCGTCGGTCGCCAAGGGCGAGCTCGACTTCGAGCCGGAATCCGAGGAATCGCAGGATGAGGAGGCCGCGTCGGATTTGGCCGGCCGGATCCGCCAGGCCTTGGACGAGAAGGTCAGCGACGTGCGCGTGTCGCGCCGGTTGACGTCTTCACCGGCCTGCCTGGTCCTCGGAGAGCACGACCTTGCGCTGCACATGCAGCACCTGCTCAAGCAGGCGGGACATACGGTACCGGACAGTTCGCCGACCCTGGAGATCAACCCGAGCCACCCGCTGCTCGCGCGTATGGAGTCCTTGGGCGACGAGCAGCGCTTCCGCGAATGGAGCGAGCTGCTGTTCGACCAAGCGGTGCTGGCCGAAGGCGGTCAGCTGAACGATCCGGCCGCGTTCGTCTCGCGGCTGAATGAGCTGCTGGTCGATCTGCCGGCCGAGCGCGCCGAGCAGGAGCGTAGCGGCGAGCAGCAGGCCTCGGCCTAGGGCCTGTTGACGCTTCCCGCGATCGCCGCGGCGGGAACCTGTGTGGCGGCAACGCCGCATTGCGCCACACAGGCCTCGCCCCGAAGGGTTGTGGCCCGCAATCCGGGCCGCGCTGCGTTGCTCGTCACTCGTGTAGTGGCGCTACACTCCCTCCTCGCGCCTTGCGGGGCCCGGATTGGGGGCCGCAACGCGACGACCGCGGGAAGGGTTAACAGGCCCTAGGCGGATGGGCCGGGCACCGCGGGTGCCCGGCCCGCCGGCGATTCAACCCACCGGCTTCCAGCGGTCAGGCATCTGCAGGTAGAAGCCGCGCTCCGCGAAGCTATCCATCACGTTCTGCCCGTCGGTCTTGGCCAGCTGGCGGTCGGGGGTCAGCTCGATCTCCATGGCGAAATCGAGCCGTCCCAGGTGCTCGCGCAGGTCCGCCGGCAGCTCCCCAAAGTCGTCCGCCCGCGGCACGAACACGTACGTATCCGCATGCCGCGCGCTACGGTACACGAAACACTGCATCCTACCCCCGCCCGTGCGTGGTGTATCGGGCGATTATAGAGAATTGCGGCTGAGTGCGTACGGTTCGGCTCGGTCCGCGACCGCGCTAAACGATCGAGCATCACGGATCAACGCAGATCGATGAACGCCCGTAGGCGCGAGAGGGGCGAAGAACCATTAAATGAACACTAGATGAACACCAAATCGCCGGCCTGGGAAGGGGCGTAGCTGTGTATGCGATCGTCGTGGACGGATGAGGTTCCCTCTCGGAACGCGCTCGGCGCCCTCGACTTGCGGCTAAATCGGAGATCTATTTAGTGTCTATCTTGTGCTCATCTAGTGGTTCTCAAATGTGCGGTTGCTGAATGGCCCCGGGTAGCGGTCGGATCTCGGTGATCGTGCCAGCCCTGGACGAAGGGGCGGGGATTGCGGCGACGCTGCGCGCGTTGGCGCCGGTACGCGACGGCGGGGGTGAGATCATCGTGGTCGACGGCGGCAGCGGCGATGACACGGTCGCGCAGGCCGAGCCGCTGGCCGATCGCGTGATCCGCGCCCCGTGCGGGCGGGCGCGGCAGATGAACGCCGGTGCGGCGGCCGCGAGCGGCCAGGTATTCTGGTTCGTGCACGCCGATACGCTTGCCGATGCGACCGCGGTAGCGCGGCTGCGCGACGCGCTCGCTGCGAGCTCGCGCGAATGGGGCCGCTTCGGTGTGCGCCTGTCGGGCGCGCATCCGCTGCTCCCTCTGGTCGCCCTGACGATGAACCTGCGCTCGCGCGTCAGCGGCATCGCGACCGGCGATCAGGGCCTGTTCGTGCGCCGGTCGGCCTTCGCGGCCGTCGGCGGCTTTCCCGAGATCCCGCTCATGGAAGACATCGCGCTGTCGCGCGCGTTGCGCCGGCGCGGACGCCCGCTGTGCCTGGACGTAGGGCTCACCACCTCGGGGCGCCGCTGGCTCGATGGCGGCGTCCTGCGGACCATCCTGCTGATGTGGCGCCTGCGCTTCGCCTACTGGTGCGGCGCCGACCCGGAAGATCTCGCGCGGCGTTACCGTGGCGGCCGGGACGCGCTGAGCGGAACCACGAAAGATTCGCCAGGAGCGAATCTTCGCGCAAGCCGCGAAGCGGCGAGGCGCAAGGATGCGCCGAGCAATGAACATGGATGACCACGGATGCAAGCTCCAGAGGCTGGAAAACCTCCACCAGAACGGGTCCGGTATGATGTCCTTCCGCTCCGGAGGGGAGGGAGGGCTTTGTTATCCGTGTGAATCCGTCTGAATCCGTGGTTTCTTTACGCGTTTGGCCGTGCGCGCAAGGGCTTCGTCGATGACCCGCTCGCCGCAGAACTCCGACTCCGACCAACCGCGATCGCCGTGCGCTCGGTCGTTGCGCGAGCTGGTCGAATGGGGCGAGGCGCGACTCGCCGCCGCGCCGCTCGCCTATGGCCACGGCACGGACAACCCGCGCGACGAGGCGGTCTGGCTGGTCGCGTCGGCGCTGGGCCTGTCGCCCGTGGATCCGGACTTGGACCCGGAGCAGCCCGTGTCCGCGGCGGCAGCCGAGCGCGCCGCGCAACTCGTCGCGCGCCGCATCGCCGAGCAGCAGCCGGCGGCCTATCTGACCGGCCAGGCCTGGTTCGCCGGTCTCGAGTTCCGCGTGGATGAACGTGCGCTGGTGCCGCGCTCGCCGCTCGCCGAGCCGATCGCGAATCGCTTTCCGCCCTGGATCGGCGAGCGCCCCGTCGGACGCATCCTCGACCTCGGCACCGGGTGCGGCTGCATCGCGATCGCCTGCGCCTACGCCTTCCCCGAGGCGCGCGTCGACGCTAGCGACACGGATGCCGACGCGCTCGCGCTGGCCGCCGAGAATGTGCAGCTGCACGGCCTCGAGGCGCGGGTCGATCTGCACCGGGCCGACGTCTTCGACGGCCTGCCGCCCGCACGTTACGACCTCATCGTCTCCAACCCACCGTACGTCGAGGCGGACGCCATGGCGAGGCTCCCGGCCGAATACCGGCGTGAGCCGGCGCATGCGCTGGCGGCCGGGGCCGAGGGCCTCGATGTGGTCGAGCGCATCCTCGCGCAGGCGCGATCGTGGTTGACCGAGGACGGCGTGCTGGTGGTGGAGGTCGGCCGCGCGGGGGCCGAACTGGAACGGCGTGAGCCGTGGCGGCAATGGCTCTGGCTCGACTTCGCCCACGGCGGCGACGGCGTCTTCCTGCTCACCGCCGATCAGCTCGAACGGGGCTGACGCCCGGCTGCTCATGGTCTCCGTGCGCCTGCTGGTATTCGCGCGCGCGCCGCAGGCCGGGGCCACCAAGACGCGTCTGATCCCCGCCCTCGGCGCCGCCGGCGCGGCGCGCCTGCATGCCGCGCTGTTGCGCCATGCGCTCACGGCCGCTGCGGCGGCCGCGCCCCACGAGCTGCAGCTCTGGGCTACGGGCGAAGATCCCGACGCCGTGCTGCCCGCCCTGGCTTGCGAGACCGGGGCGACCCTGCGACAGCAGCCGCCGGGAGATCTGGGCGAGCGCATGGCCGCCGCACTGGCGCGGGCCACCGGCGACGGCCACCCGGCGATCGTCCTCGGCAGCGACTGCCCGTGGCTGAGCGCGCCGGTGCTGTGCGAAGCGGCCGACCGGCTTGCTGGCTACGACGCCGTCATCGGCCCGGCGGATGACGGCGGCTACGTGCTGCTCGGCCTGCATCGGGCGGAGGCGTCACTGTTCCGCGACGTCGAATGGGGCACCGACCGGGTGCTGGAGACCACCCGTGCACGCCTGCAGGGGCTCGGTTGGCGTTGGTGGGAGCTGCCGCCGCGGCCGGACGTGGACCGGCCCGAGGATCTCGCGGCCCTGGCGCGCCTGGGCGGACAATGGGCCCGGCTCGCCGCCGGGCCGAACGGCCGCGGGAAGGGTTAACAGGCCCTAGGGCCTGTTAACCCTTCCCGCGGTCGTCGCGTTGTGGCCCCCAATCCGGGC
>CAZVBX010000073.1:0-15818 GCA_964625925.1 uncultured Ectothiorhodospiraceae bacterium
CGGCGGCCTCACGAGCACCGACGAGCGCGTCCGGTTCAACACCCAGATTGGCGCGTTATCCTCGGCGCTGGAGCACGGCGTGCCCGAGCAGATGTTCTCGACGGACGACCACCAAGCCGAAGGAATATCGGCCGTCAGTAAGCGTTCATTCGACGACGTGATTCCCGCCTGAGACGCCGCCCCGTAACGTTGTCCCCGTGATCATCGACACGGGAGACGAAGATGACGGCGACGAAGTCGAGCACGCGGCGCAGCCGCGCCGAGTGGCAGCGCATCATCGAGGCCTTCGCGGCCAGCGGCCTGACGCAAGCGGCCTTCTGCCGGCGTGAGGGCCTGGCGCTGAGCACGTTCCAGTACTGGAAGCGCCGGCTCGCCGCCGGCGGTCCGGGCACGCGGCCCGGCAGTGAAGCCCCAGCCGAACCGGCCGTCATCGATCTGGGCGCCCTCGAGGACCGGCCCGCCGGCTGGGAAGTGGAGATCGCCCTGGGCGACGGCGTTTCGCTGACCCTGCGCCGGCGCTGATGTTCTTCCCGGAGCATCGGGTGCGCGTATGGCTCTACGCGCGCCCCACCGACATGCGCAAGAGCTTCACCGGCCTGAGCGCACTGGCGAAGAACGCCCTGGGCGAAGACCCGGCCAGCGGCGACCTGTTCGTGTTCATCAACCGCAAGCGCACCTACATGAAGGTGCTGTACTTCGATCGCAGCGGCTACTGCCTGTGGTCCAAGCGCCTCGAGCAGGGCCAGTTCCATTATCCGACGGGGGATGGCGATAAGGTCGCGCTCGACGTGACCGCTTTGAAGCTCCTGCTCGAGGGCATTGAACCGCGCGATGCGCGCCGTTACAAGCGCTACGCGCATCGTGATGCGGGCGCTCGCCCGGTATAATCGCGCGCCATGCAGACGGTCTCGCCATCGGCTTCGACGCCCTCCTACGAGCAGCTGTGCGCGGAGAATGCCGAGCTCAAGCGCCAGCTCGACTGGTTCAAGCGCCAGCTGTTCGGGACCCAGTCCGAGCGCCGCGTGGCCGAGCCGCCGCCGGGCATGGCGGACCTGTTCACCGCCGAGCAAGCGCCCGAGCCGCAGGAGACGCCGAAGCAGTCGATCCGCTACGAGCGCGTCCCGCCGGGGGCGGGCAAGGACCGCGGCGACGCCGTGACCGCCGAGGGCCTACGCTTCGACGCCGACGTGCCGGTCGAGACCATCGACGTGCCCGCACCCGAGCTGGCCGGCGCCGAGGCCAATGCCTGGGAAGTCATCGACTACAAGACGACCCACCGCCTGGCCCAGCGCCCGGGCAGCTACGTGGTGCTGGCCTACCGGCGTCCCGTGCTGCGCCACAAGGGCGCCGCGAGCGTGACCGCGCCGCCGGCGCCGGCCAACGTACTCGAGGGCACCGCCGCGGATGTGAGCGTCCTCGCCGGCCTGGTGGTCGACAAGTTCTGCTATCACCAGCCGCTGTATCGCCAGCACCAGCGCCTGGCCGATGCCGGCATCCGGGTCTCGCGGGCGACGCTGACGCACTGGACGCGGCGCACCGCCGAGCTACTGGAGCCGATCGCGGCCGCCCAGCACGCGCACATCCTGCAAAGTGCGGTGCTGGCGATGGACGAGACGCCGATCAAGGCCGGACGCAACGCCGCCCAGGGCCAAATGAAGCAGGGCTGGTACTGGCCCATCTACGGCGACGGCGACGAGATCAGCTTTACCTTCGCGCCGACGCGGGCCGCACGCCAGGTGCAAGACCAACTTCAAGGCTTTACCGGCACGCTGCTGTCGGACGGCTACAGCGCCTACGCGCGCTTCGCCGAGGCCACGGCCGGCGTCACGCATGCCCAGTGCTGGGCGCATACGCGGCGCAAGTTCCTCGCCGCCGAAGCGGCCGAGCCACAGGCGACGGCGACGGCCCTCGAATACATCCGGGCGCTCTACCGCCACGAGGCGGCGATCCGCGATCGCCGCCTCGAACCGGACAAGGCCCAGGCCTACCGGGCCCAGCACAGCGCCCCTATCGTCGAGGCCTTCTTCGAATGGGTCTATGAGCAGCGCCAGAATCCGGCGCGGCTACCGTCGGATCCGCTGACCAAGGCGCTCGCCTATGCCCATGCGCGCGAAGGCGCCCTGCGCGTGTTCCTGTCGGACCCGGCGGTGCCGCTCGACACCAACCACCTCGAGCGCGCGCTGCGCGTGATCCCGATGGGGCGCAAGAACTGGAACTTCTGCTGGAGCGAGGTCGGGGCGCGCCATGTCGGCACGATCCAGAGTCTGCTGACGAGCTGTCGGCTGCAGGGCGTCACCCCGTACACCTATCTGGTCGACGTGCTCCAGCGCATCGGCTCGCATCCGGCCCGGGCCGTGACCGAGCTGACCCCGCGGGTCTGGAAACAGCGCTTCGCCGGACAACCGCTGACCAGCGATGTGCAGGGCCATGGCGGCTGATCTCGACATCGATCATCTGACGATCGACGAGCTCGTCGCGCTCAACGAGCGCGTCATCGACCGCATCAAGTACCTCGAGCGCCTGCAGGTTCTCGAGGCGATGCAGAACCTCAACCTGGGCACGCGGGTCACGTTCGAATCGCGCCGCGACGGGCCCAAGGCCGGCGTCATCGCCAAGTTCAACCAGAAGTCCGTGACGGTGCTCACCGACGATGGTCACCGCTGGAACGTCGCGCCGAGCATGGTGTCCCCGGCCGCAAGCTGAGCTTCTATCGCGCGCCCGATCCCAAGCCGGGTCACCGAGTCGTCAATACGTCTCCGACTGAACGCTTACCCTTCCTCGTTGTCAGGATAGATAGTAAGTAGCCGGGTGATGGTGCGTTGAAAACGGGCAGGCGCTCCGCTTCCCGAAGCCCTGTTGGGCCACACTGCTCGATTCTACGTTCCCGGCCGTCCGGTTCGTGGGCCGCCTTCTACTGCGGATCGTCGGCCTCGCCGCGCTCATGACCGGCACGGCACCTCCAGTCATCCTCCAGCCATGACGCGCCGCCGGTGAGCAGGCGAACCAGCTCCGACTGCCGCGAAGTGCCCGTCTTGCTGAGTACTCGTTTCATATGCGTGCGCAGCGTTTCGTTGGAGACGGACCATTCGTCGCCCAGCTCTTTGAGTCCTCTGCCGCGGCCGAGCGCGATGGCCAAGCGGGCCTCGGCGGGAGTGAGGCCGTAGAGTTCCCGCAGCATCCGTTCGTCGAGTACGCCGGTCTGGTCCAAGGTGCCCACGTACACGACGGTGGCGCTGCCTTCGGGGACAAAGTCTTCGAAACGCCCGGCAGTGGGAGCGGCGAGGGCGACCCAATCGGGGGCGGCTTGCTCGCTGCATCTTTTCAGCACGACGGGTTCATAGGATGACGACTCGCCTGTACGGCGGTTCCCAACCAGCTCGGCCATGGATTGGAGGCAGTCGCCGCTGCCGCTGGCGACGTGCACGCGCCCGCCGGACAGCGTGAATCGCGCATCCTGGCGCAATAAGGCTTCGCCGCCACGGTTGGCGTGGATCAGGCGCCCTGTGTCGTCGATGTGGAAGCAGGCCAACGGGAGCGCGTCCAGTGCCGCCTCCGCCGCCCAACCCCGCTGCGCCTGTCTTTGCAGCCACAGTGATCGGCGCAGATGCGGTGCGAGTTGCTGTAACGCGTCGAGTTCGTCGCACGAGAACGGTTGGGCCCGGCTGTGACGATGGAGTCCGACCACGGTGTTGGGGCCGGGCTCGCCACGCTCGACGAAGCCGCCGATGATGAAGTGATTGTCCAGCGGGCCGAGATAGTGCCGGTAGAACTCGGTGTGGCGCAGCTTGTCCAGGTCCACGAGGTTATCGTTGCGGACCATGCGCCCGGCCGGCACCCGCTGCAGCGCCGCCAGGTACGGGTCCTGTTGCACGTAACCGTCGCGGTAGCGGCTCTGGAGTTCGTCGCCCATGTTGTGGTGGTAGGTGGCCTGGACCGAGGGTATGGCATCGATATCGATCACCCGCACGAGGGCGGACTTGGCCCGGAACGCGCCGGCCAGCTTGCCCAGCGTTCCGCGCCACAGGCCCGGCTCGGCGGAGGCCGCGTAGATGTCGCCGATGAGTTCGCTCAGTTCTGCGCCATTGATGCCGCCCATGCGGGCATGTCCTCCGTGGCAAGACTTCACGGTGCTGGGGCGATATCGTCCGCGCTTGGATCGCGGGTCGCGTCGTCGACTTGACCGCCCCCGCCCGGTGGCTCGATCAGCGGCGAAGGCTGCGCCGTCAGGCTCCACGGCTTGCCGGTCAGCAGTCGCACCAGCTCGGCCTGGCGCGTGGTGCCGGTCTTGCCGAGGACCCGTCGGAGATGCGTTCTCAGCGTCTCCCGCGATATCTGCCAGCGCCTGCTGAGTTCGCTGAGGGCGGCCCCCTGGGACAGGGCGCACGCCAGTCGCGCCTCCGCGTGGGTGAGACCGTAGAGCGTCATCAGGATCTCGTGGTTCAGCAGGCCCGCATCCGCCAGGTTGCTGACGAACAGCGCGGTGGTGACATCGGGCCAGGGACCGCGGAAGTGGGGCTGATCGCGGTGTACCGGGCAGGCAACCACCAGGAGCTGCGGCTCGCCGGCGCCGGGCGTGAGCAGCAGCGCCTCCGGAATCGGCGGCGCGCGGAGAGCCGCACGGCTGCGCACGACGGCGAGCATATCGCCCAGCCGCGTGCGGTCCACGGCCTGAGTCGCCTCGACACGGCCCTGCACTTCCATGAGGCCGCGGCGGTCGCGCAGTAGCTCGCCGGCCTTGCTGTTGTTGTGGGTCACCCGGTCCTGCTCGTCGATGAGCACGATGCCCACCGCCAGGGACTCCAGGGCCTGCTCCGCCGTGGCCGCCTGCTGATCGGCGAGCGTCAGCAGGTGGCCCAGGCGGGCCGCGCGCTGGATATGCGGCACGAAGCGCCGGATATAGGCGGCGTCCTCCATCGAGAAGGCGCCGGCGCGCCGGTCGCGCTGCAGCCCGAACTTGATCGTGAACTCGTGATTGCGCATGGCGAGGCCGCCGCAGACGTGGTACGTGTCCTGCGGCTGGGCGTAGTCGGCGAAGAACTCGGTGCGCTGGAGCTCCTTGAGGCTGATGAAACTTTCGCCGGGCGCGATGAACCCGGCCGGCTTGTCCCGCAGCGCATCGATGAAGACGTCACGGCCGACGTAGTACTGGCGATGGGCCTCCTGGAGCGCCGGGTCGAGGTTGTGGTGGACGTTGGCGCGCACGGCCGTGTTGCGCTCGTCGATCACCCGGAACATGCCGGATTTGGCGTCCAGGACATCGGCCAGCCCCGCTAGGAAGACCCGCCACTGATCCGGGTCGGTGGCGGACCCGTAGACCGCCTCCAGCAACCCGGAAAACACGTCCAAGTCTTGTGTCTTCCGCCCGGTCTTGTGCATCGGCGTGCTATGGCGGATTGAGGAAATCCAGCACCTCGTCCCAGCGGCGGAAGGATTCGAAGTGGCCCGCGCCATCCCACTCCGTGAGGGCGGCATCATTCAGCCTGCGTGCCAGCCATCGGCCCATGCCGATGGGGGCGTTCGGGTCTTCGGTGCCGTGCCAGAGCCGGGCGGGCGCCTCGATCCGGGCGAAATCGACGCCCCAGTCGGATAGGATGGCCCGGGCGTCGTCGAGCACGCCGTCCAGGCCCGGGCGCACCCCCTCCCCGATATTGGCCCGATAGGCCGCCGCCCGCTCCGCGTCGGCGAACACGGCCCGGTCGACGGGCGGGGCGCCGCCGAGCAGCATCGCGTAGGCGCCCCCGGCGGCGTCCATGGCCCCCGCCAGGGCCTCTGAGAACGCCGGGAAGTCGGCCGCGCCCAGCTCCCAGAGCTGGCGGAACCCCTCCGCCATGCCCTCGGTGCCCGCCTGGTCGAACGGCGCCCAACTGCTGACCAGGGCGAGCCGTTGCACGCGCTGTGGCATGTGCGCGGCGCAGGCCAGCGCATAGGGGCCGCCGCCGGAGAAGCCGACGACGTCGAAACGGTCGTGGCCGAGATGGTCGAGCAGGGCGGCGGCGTCCGCGGCGAAGTCCGCGATGGCGCGATTCGGGCGCCGCGTACTGGCCCCGTAGCCGGGCCGGTCGGGCACGACGATGCGCTGCCCGCGCTGCCGGGCCAGTCCGGCGGCGTGGGCGTGTTCCAGTCTGGAACCGGGCAGGCCGTGGCAATAGAGCACGGGCCTGCCGTCGGCGGCGCCGTACTCGCACCAGGCGATCCACCCGCCCTGGGGGGTGGCCATACGCATCGGGGGCGGCGCTTCCGCGTTGTCCACGGATGCCCCGGTGTCTTCGCCTGGAAAATCGGTCGGATGATCCACTGGACGACCCGTTGTCTGGCGACACGACCCGTTGGGCGCTGCGCACCGCGGAGGCTTGCCCGCCGTTGTCTTGTACGCCCGCCCGATAACCCTACCACAGCCATCACCCATTTGGGTGACGCGGCAGCCGCCCAGGGGAGGGTAGGCTTGGGCCAACGCTGCGGGACCGTAGCCCCGTGTGGGCGAGCTGTCCGGGCGGCTTCAATAAAACGACTCGTTTCCAGGGGGAAGCATCATGAAAACGACCACTGCGGGCGCGCGCACCGGCGCCAGCCTGCGTCTGACCCTCGCATCCTGCGCCGTATCCTCGGCCCTCCTGCTCACCGCCTGTGGTGGCGGCGGTGGCGGCGGTGGCAATGGCCCCGACGACGGCGACGGTGGCACCGACCAGCAGTCCGGCGTGTTCCTGGATAGCGTGGTCGACAATATCGACTACGTCGCCACGCCCTCCGAAACCGACGGCACGACCAATGAATTCGGCGCCTTCAACTACGAAGCCGGCGACGAGATCGTGTTCTCCATCGGCGGGGTGAGCCTGCCCGCCGTGCCGGCCGATGAGATCGTCACGCCGCTCGACATGGGCGATGGCATCGACCACGCGCGCGTGGTCAACGTCCTGCAGCTCCTGCAGTCGCTCGATTCGAATGGTGACCTGAGCGACGGCATCAAGATCGACGAGGACGTCAAGTCCGCAGCGGCCGACGAAGACCTGGACTTCGATTCGGAGAACTTCGACACCGACGCGGGTAACTTCCTTAGCAACGTCGCTGGAGGAGACGCGACCCTCACCAGCGAAGACGACGCCAAGGCCCATTTCAGGGAATCACTCGCCGAAGAAGGCGTGTCCGACGACGACAGCATCGTCGGCAGCTACTACGACGCCGACACCGTGGTCGTGTTCGCCGCCGACGGCTCGTTCTACACCGCCTACTTCGATCCCGATGGGGGCGACACGGGCCTGGAGGCCGGGACCTACTCGTACGTGGGCGACGAGATCCGCACCAGCATCCCGGACGACCGCAATGGCGATAAGGGCTTCAACGACGGTGGCGTCTACACCGTCGTGAGCGGGGGCAGCAGCGAAGACCCCATGACCGCGAGCGCGGGCGGCACGACGCTCACCCTGGACGACGGCTCGGGTGAGTTCTCGCTCACGTCACTCGGCAGCGTCTCCGGCGAGCTGAGCGGCGCGTGGCGGGACAGCAGCGGCGACTCGGTGCTCGTGTTCGACGGCCCTGCCACCCCGGACACTGCCACCTACTACCACCTCCAGATCGAGGAGGAAAACGGCGACACCGGGGTGGAACGCGGCAGCGCCGACTACAACGAGACCGTCAACGAACTTTCGTCCAGTAGTGTCACCGAAGACACGAACGATGGCGCCGGTCTCGACGGCAACACGTACACGGCCACGGTCGATGGTGATTCGATGGATCTCGCCGGGCATTCGTTCGCGCGGATCGATCAGGCCGGTACCAGCGACGGAAGCGACGGCGGAGGCGACGGCGGGAGTACCGAAGCCTTCCAAGCGAGCGACGTCGAGGATCGCATCTTCCAGTACGAAGTCACCGCGGGTAACGACAGCGGCATAAAGGGCTTCATGCTGTTCAACTCCGACGGCACCACAGAGGGCCTCGACTTCAACGAGTTCTATGATGGGGAGGCCGAAATCGGTGAAGAGGGCGGCGAGGCGTGGCCCGGCGACTGGGACATCAGTAACGGGAAACTCAAACTCGATGATCTCGAGGGCTCGGTGGTCACGGTGACGCGGGAGGACGTCTACACCAACATGGACGGCAATGAGGTCTATACCGTCAGCACGGACGACGATGACGCCTCCGGGCTGGTGATGCACCGCTCGTTCCCGTTCGAATCGTCCACGTTTAGTGATCAGACCTACGTCGTGGATATTGGCGAGGACGGGAGTGCCACGATCGACTTCGGCAATAACACGTTCAACGACGGTGGGACCGACGAAAACATGACGTGGTCGGTCGATTCGAACCTCGGCTATCTGGAAATAGTGCTTCCGGAGGAAGACATCATATTCGTCAATCTCGGGGATACGACGCCGGGAGACGGGGACTTCGACGACGTTCTCGTCGTCAACGACGCGGACCAGTCGGAGAGTGAGGAAGAGGACTACCGCTTGTCTGCCGCCTGGCCGGGCAGCACGCTCACACGGCAGTAGTACGAGGCGGCGTAATCGGTACGCCCTGTGTCCGCCCGGGAGTGGGCAGGGCGTACCAACGTCGACGGGTAATTCAACCGGCCGGGGTCTTCGGATCCCGGCCGGTTCTCGTTCTGCGTCGTGCGCCGACGAATGGGGGGCGCGACTTCCGCTTTGCAGGCCGAGGACCGCCGTCCTTGCGGTGAGCCCGAACGGGCGAGTTTCGGATCCGAACGCGGAGGGTTCATCATGGGGCGCGCCGCGGCGGGTCGCAGTGACTTGGCGGGCCCCGAGCTTGGTACCGAGAGCCGGCGCGCCCAGTGCTTCGCAAGCTCGGCCCAGCTCGTTCACGAGTCGACCGAACCGCCGATGAGAAACCTGCCCCTGCTGATCGTCAGCCAGGCCGTGCTCATGACCGGCACGTCGCTGCTGGTGTCGACCTCCGCGCTGATCGGCCGCGATCTGGCCGACCGCGCGCTGCTGGCCACCGTCCCGCTGGGCCTGCAGTTCCTGGCGATGACGCTGACCGCCATGCCGGCCTCCCTGCTGATGCAGCGCATCGGCCGGGCGCGCGGATTCCTGGTGGCCGCCGTACTGGGGATCGCCGGCGCGGCGCTCGCGACCTGGGCCATCCTCGAGACCAGCTATCTCGGCTTCTGCTTGGCCTCCGTGCTGCTGGGCGCGTTCAACGGATTTGGCCAGTTCTATCGCTTCGCGGCCGCGGAGGCGGTCACGGAAATCCTGCGTAGCCGTGCGATCTCCTGGGTGCTCGCCGGCGGCATCGTCGCGGGCTTTCTGGGGCCGAATATCGCCGCCTGGACGCGCGAGCTGTTGCCGGCGCTTTTCGCCGGCAGCTACGCGGTCCTGGCCGGCCTGTATCTGGTCTCTCTGCTCGCGGCGGCGGTGATGACCATCCCCGTGCCCACGGCGGCCGAGCGCGCGCATCGCGGGCGGGCGCTCGCCACGATCGTGCGCCAGCCGCGCTTCGCGCTCGCTGTGGCGGCGGCGACCGTCGGCTATGGCGTGATGAACCTGCTCATGACCGCCACGCCGCTGGCCATGGATCTCCACGGCTACGCCTTCGCCGATACGGCATTTGTGATCCAGTGGCACGTGCTGGCGATGTTCGTCCCGAGCTTTTTCACCGGAAGCCTGATCCACCGCTGGGGCGTCTATCGCGTGATCGCCGCCGGGGCCTTGATGGTGCTCGCGGCCGTGGCGATCAACCTGGCCGGGCATACCCAATGGCATTTCTGGGCAGCCTTGATCGGCCTCGGCGTGGGCTGGAACTTCCTCTTCATCGGCGGGACGACCCTGCTCACCGAGAGCTACGCCCCGGAGGAGCGGGCCAAGTGCCAGCGCTTCAACGACATGGTGGTGTTCGGCACGGTCACCGTCACCGCCCTCGGTTCGGGCGTGCTGTTCGAACGGATCGGCTGGCTGTGGATGAATCTCGCCAGCGTGTTGCCGGTCGCGGCCGTGCTGCTGGGTGTTGCGCTCGTCTGGTTGCGCGGGCGCGGGGCCACGGCGGCGGCGTAGTCCGACACCGTCACGACAACGTCATCGAACGGTCAAAGAGGCTTCATTCGGTGCTGTTGTCATGCATCCATGCGAACGGCACGCGATGTACTCAGCTCCAGCTTGTTGCGGGAAGCCGATAGCGAGAGCCCGACGGCGCTCGCCGGCCACGGCAGCAATGACCCCGCCGAGGACGCCCGCGAGCGGGTGCGCACCATCTGGCTTTCGGATCTGCATCTGGGTACGCGCGGCTGCCGCGCGGGCGACCTGATCGCGTTTCTCAAGCGCCACGAGTGCGAGACCTTGTATCTCGTGGGCGACGTGATCGACGGGTGGCGCCTGAAGGCGGGCATCTTCTGGCCGCAAAGCCATACCGATGTGATCCGCCGCATCCTGACGAAGGCCAAGCGCGGCGCGCATGTGGTCGTGGTCACGGGCAATCACGACGAGTTCCTGCGCCGCTACACCGATGTCGAGCTGGGCAACATCACGATTTGCGACGAGGCCGAGCATTACACGGCCGACGGCCGCCGCATGCTGGTGATCCACGGCGATCAATACGATGGCGTGGTCCAGGCGCATCGCTGGCTCGCGTTCTTGGGCGACAAGGGGTACACGCTGCTGCTGGTCGCCAATCACTGGTTCAATCGCTTCCGCGAGCGTTTCGGCTATGGCTACTGGTCGCTCTCGGCGCACGTCAAAAGCAAGGTGAAGAGTGCCGTCAACTTCATCTACGAGTTCGAGCACGCGGTCGCCTGGGATTGCGAGCGCCGCGGCTTCGACGGTGTGGTCTGCGGCCATATCCATCATGCCGAGATCCGCGAGGTCGATAGCGTCACCTACCACAACTGCGGCGATTGGGTGGAATCGTGCACGGCGCTGATCGAGCGCTACGATGGCGTCATCGAGACCCGCCGCTGGGTCGCCGTGGATCATGCCAAGGCGAGGGAATCGCAGGCGGCCGGTAGCGAATGCGGCTGAGCCTGGTCACCGACGCTTGGTACCCGCAGGTCAACGGTGTGGTGACCACGCTCTCGGCGGTGGTCACAGGTCTGCGCGCGCAGGGCCATACGGTCGATGTGATCGCGCCGGGTGACTACCGTAGCCTGCCCTGTCCGGGCTACCCCGAGATCCGGCTCGCGCTGGCCGGCCCGCAGGTGGCTCGGCGCCTGCAGGCGTTTGCACCGGAGCGCGTGCATGTCGCGACCGAGGGGCCGCTCGGCTGGGCGGCGCTACGCCATCTGCGCCGCCAGGGCTGGCGCCACACGACGTCCTTGCACACCCGTTTCCCCGAGTACCTGCAAGCGCGCGTGCCCTGGGTGCCGCTGCGCTGGGGCTATGGTGCGCTGGCGCGCTTTCACCGGAACGCGGCGGTAACGCTGGTGGCCAGCGAGGGCATGCGCCGCGAGCTGACCGCGCGCGGCTTCGAGCGCCTGGCCGTCTGGCGCCGCGGCGTGGACACGAGCGTATTCCGGCCCGAGGCGGCATTCGAGCCGGAGGTCGCCCGCCCGCTGTATCTCTATGTTGGCCGCGTCGCGCGCGAGAAGAACATCGAGGCCTTTCTCGCCCTCGACCTCGAGGGCACCAAGGTGGTGGTCGGCGACGGCCCCGACCGCGGCCGGCTCGAGCGCGAATGGCCCCAGGCGATCTTCACCGGGTATCGCCGCGGTCACGATCTGGCGGCGTGGTACGCGAGTGCCGATGTGCTGGTGTTCCCCTCGCGCACGGATACCTACGGCGTCGTGATGCTGGAGGCGCTGGCCTGCGGTACCCCCGTGGCCGCCTATCCGGTCACCGGGCCGGCCGATATCGTGCGTCCCGGCGTGACCGGCGTGCTCGACGAGGACCTGGCGGGCGCCGCGCGGCGCTGCCTGTCGCTGGACCGTTCCGCCTGCGGCGCCTACGCCCGGGAGCACGACTGGGCCGCCGTGGTGCGCGATTTCCTCGCGTGGACCGTGCCGGTCAAGCCCGGGACGGCTGCGCCTGCGGCGTGAGGCACCGCTGGCGCCAGGCGGCGTAGGTGTGGCATGCGTGGACCCGGCCGAGCGTGCGCTCGAGGTCACGCCCGAGGCGCAGGCGCAAATCGGCCGGGTGGATGGCCACACGTAGCGGGGTATCCTCGCTGGCGTGCCGCTTGCCGGCGCGCGCGTTCCAGAGCCGCAGGGCCGCGCTGCGAACGGCCGTATCCGCCTCGAACCCGGCCAGCGGCAGGCGCTGGAAGCGGCCGCGCTCGACATCGTAGACGCCCCGCAAGGTCTCGATGTGCGCGAACGGCTGCTCCGCCAGGGCCGTGCGGCCGATCCGGCCCAGGGCCCAGGCCGGCGGCACGTAGACCTCGGGTGCGCCCAAGCCCTGTTCGATGAACCAGCCGTGGTTGCGCCGCAGCAGCGCACCGATCTCGTCGGCCGTCAGCGACAGGTGCTCGCCGCTGGTACGCGACAGCAGGGCCGCGTGCAGGCGCGGATAGAACCCGCGCGCGGGCGCGGCGCGGTGCGACCAGCCGTGACCCGCCAGCTCGTGGCCGGCCCGCTGCCAGCGCCGGAGCTGCGCCAGATCGCGGCCGTTCCAGGCGCAGCCGGGCACGACCAGCAGGGTCACGGGCGCCAGACCATATCCGTCCAGCCGGTCGACGATGGCGCGCACGTCCGCCAGCGTGTCCGGCATCACGTCGTGCACGCTGATCAGTGCCTCCATATCAGGCGGCCCGTTCCAGCGTGGGGGCGGCGGCGAGCACGCGCTGCCATTCGGCCAGGGCGCGCGCGTGCATGGCCAGGGCCGCTGCGCGCCCTTGCCGGGCAGCGCGCTCGCGCTCGCCCGCGGGTACCGCGGCGACCCGCTCGATCGCGCTCGCCGGATGCTCGTCGTCCTCGAAGCGGTACACCCCGGAGGCGAGCTCGGGCCAGCCGTGGATCCCGCAGCCGGCCGCGGCCAGCGCAATGCGCCCCCGGGCCAAGGCCTCCAGGGCGACCGTGCCGAAGGCCTCCACCGCCGAGGGCAATAGCAGCAGATCGCTGGCGTCGAGCGCCGCGCGGACTTCGTCGCGCGGCAGCCAGCCGAGGAACTCGAAGTTCGGCAAGCGCCCCGCCGCGCCCTCGACCGCGTCGCGCAGCGGGCCCTCCCCGGCCACGGCAAAGCGCACGCCGGGCAGGCGCTCGGCGGCCTCGATGATTCGCGGAATGCGCTTCTCGGCCGCTAGCCGGCCCACGTAGAGCACGCGCTCGAGTGTGGGGTCGGATTCCGGGGGCTCGCCGGTCACGAACGCCGGCGCCAGTTGCGTGCTCAATAGGCGCGCGTCCGGACGGCCGGCGGTGGAGGCCAGTGCCCGCATGCGCGGGGAGATCGCGACCACACAGTCAGCCGTGTGCAGCAAGCGGCGATTGACCGCGCCCAGGCCCCAGCGGTTGATGCGCGCGCGCACGCCGCCCCAGTAGAGCGTGCTCAGGGCCTCGTAGTCGGTATGCAGCCCGAACACGATGCGCGCGCCCATGGCGGCTGCATAGCGTGCCGCGAGCAGGCCGTACGGCCCGGGCGTGGCGAGCACGACGGTATCGGGCTGGAAGTGGCGCAGGCGCTGGCGCAGCGCGCCGGGGGAGGGCACCGCCAGGCGCTGCGTCCGATCGCCCGGCAGCGGCAGGGACAGCCACTGGCGCAGCGCCGGCTGGCCGCAATCGGGACCCAGGAAGTCGAGCGCCACCCCGGCCGCTTGCAAGTGGTCCGCGAGGTCGCGGTAATAACTACCCACGCCGTTGCGCTCGGGCTGGGCGTCGGTGACGATCGCGACGCGGAGGGTCATCGCTCAGGCCGCCGGCGCCAGGGGGGGCGTATGCGGCCGCAGATCGCCGATGGCCCAGGCGGGGACGGGCGCACCGGCCGCGAAATCGAAGCGTGCGCGGGTCTCGGCGAAGCGCTCGCCGATCGCAGCCGTCGACAGCCCCAGCGCGCGCAGCCGCCGCGCCTCGCCGATCCCGGACGGGGGCGTGCTCGGGGCGATGGATTGCAGCATCTGGGCGAATGCCGGGTCCATCTCGAGGGCGAGCCAGCGGTAGGTCTCGGTCACGGCGGCTGCGCGATCGCGATGCAGTGCGGCACTCGCAATGAACACGGCGCGCCCCGGCGCGCGGTCGGGCAGCACGTCGAGCAGGCGCTGGTAGTGGCCGGCCAGCAGCGCCAGCATGCGATCGCGCACCCCGGTGCGCCGGTACATGCCGTGCAAGCCGCGCAGGGGCGGATCGAGGGCGTCGACCTGCGAGGCCACGGCGCCGGTCGGCTCGCGCAGGCAGCAGATCACGCGCGCGTCGGGGAAGGTCTGCAGCAGACTGGCGGCCGCTTGCGCGAAGGCTGCGTTCTTTGCGAGGAAACGGCGGTCGCTGCCGTGGACGTAGAGGTGGCGCTGGATGCAGCCGCGATAGAACGCCATCAGGCGCGCACGCTCCTCGGTGCTCAGGGCGTGGTCGAAGCGGGCGCAGCGCCAGAGGCAGCGCGCGTCCGGGAACGCCGCCACGAGGCCGAAGCAGGCGAGCACCGGCAGCAGGGTCCAGTAGTCCTCCTCGGGCAGATCGAGCCCGGTCGGATGGAACGACTGCAGGCCGCGCGACAACCGGCGCTCGGTCGCGGCCAGCAGCCGTCCCAGCGGGCGGCCCAGGCGCCGGTCGGCGCGGCCGATGAAGCGGCCGCACAAGCGCCAGGTCACCGATACCCCGAACACGCACTCCCAGGTGCGCATGGTCGTGAACTGCGGGTCGTGCGCCAGGGTGTGGTGCAGGGCCGTCGTGCCGCTGCGCGGCACGCCCAGAATGAACACGGGGTCCTGCACGGCCACGTCGCGATAGCCCCGGAACAGCAGTTCGTCGAGCAGCAGCCCGAGCCAGTGGTACACGAGGAACAGCGCCAACAAAGGCAGCAGCAGGAGGCCGACCAGGTAGTGCAGCAGCCCCGGGTCGCGGTAGCCATCGCGCGGCGGCCAGAGGGTCGTTGCGGCGAGCTGCCCGAATCGCCGCAGGGTCTCGCGCATCAATCGCGTACTCATGGCTGGGAGACTTTGCCAAGCGGCGCGGCGGCCGCGCCGTCACAGCTGCAATGGGCGGGGATCCTAGGCTTCCCGTTTTTCAGCGTGATGACAGGCGGGCGCCTCCCGTTCCGCGCAGGGGCGGACGGTCGCTGATGCCGTTGGCGTGGGCGCGATCGGGCTGGGGCAGGCCCTAGGGCGACGCGTCTTTTGCGTCCAGTCGCTCGCGGCACGCGGCCACCTGGCGGTACCAGGCGGTCAGCGCCGCCAGGCTGAAAGCGGCATTGGCGGGGCTGGGGTTGGGGGTGACGAACACGATCGTCCTTTCGAGCATCTGAGCCTGCTCGCCCAGTGCGAGCGCCGGCGGGCGGATGCCCCGGCCGTAGCGCAAGTAGCTCTGGTAGACGCCCTTGCCGTTGAACCAGGCGATACGCGGACGGTAGGTGCGCAGGTGACCGTCGAGCACGGGTGCCCAGGCGCGGAAATCCGCGGCGCGCAGATCGCCCGCGCCGGCCGTGGCGGTCTTGACCACGTCGGTGAAGCCGATCCGCTGGTGGTCGCGAAGCCATTCGAAACCGGCCGGGTCGGGCTCGAAATCGGGCGGCGCAAGGCCCGCCGCACGAAAAGCGGGCCAGAAGCGGTTGCGCGGATTGCCGTAGTAGCAGCGGCGCGCGATGGAGGCGGGTGACGGATTCTGGCCGATGACCACGAGGTCGAGGCCGTAATCGAGGTAGTCGGGCAGTGTCGCGTCGGGTGAATCCACGGTCATGCTCGGGTTAACAGGCCCTAGGAGGCTGTCCGAGAAACCCGGCGCCTACTGCGCGCGTCCC
>CAZVBX010000074.1:0-15763 GCA_964625925.1 uncultured Ectothiorhodospiraceae bacterium
CCAATGACGCGTCATTGCGAGCGTAGCGAAGCAATCCAGTCGCTCCGCGGGGACGTCCGTAGAGCCAAGGCCTTCGCCTCGACGCTGGGTCGCCGCGTCGTTGCTCGCTGCACTCGCAATGACGTTCCTGTCGGCTCCTCGCGACGACTCGTCCCGTGGGGGCTCGGCCTCGGTGAGCGCTCTGGGATTCCGTGCGACCCGCCCACCCCAGTGACGAGTCATTGCGAGCGTAGCGAAGCAATCCAGTCGCTCCGCGGGGACGCCCGTAGAGCCAAGGCCTTCGCCTCGACGCTGGGTCGCCGCATCGCTTATCGGCTCCTCGCGACGACTCTTCGCGTAGGATGCGCGGACTCGATACGCAGCGTTCTGCCATTCCACGCGACACGCCCAACCGAACGCACATGCCGGTGGGCATTACGGCGCCGCTGCCGGCGACCCACCGAACGAGCAGGAGAGGCCATAGGATCATGCGCCGGCGCTCGTCGGGCGACGCCAGTGGAAAACGCACCGCCGCGCCGGCGTAGCGCGCCATTTTCCGGTGCGGCATCGCAGGCGCTGCGGCGTCATCGACGCTCGTCACGGACCTCGGGAACATGCAGCCATCCTAAAAGGAATAAGCTGATTACGCTATAGCATAACCCGAGAATCGCCCGTGATTACGCACTCGCTGGGTCCCGGAACCCGGAATCGAGCCGGACCCGCACGAAAAGCGCGCAGAAATGGGTCGATATGGTCGCGGGCGAGGGCTCACGATCGACTGGATGGGGAGCGCGTGCGCATGCCGGCCTGCTCCCGGCAGCGCCCTTCCCACGCAATCCCTGCGCGGCACCGCCCGCCGGCGCGCTCAATGGACGGCGGGCCGCGCATGGCGCAACGCCTCCAGCGCCGCGCGCTCGCGCTGAATCTCCCGCCCGGTACGCACGCCCATGCGCCGGAACAGGGGCAGCGGCGGACACCAGCCCTGCACCGCATGCTGCAGTAGAAAGCCGCTGACCACGGCCGGCAGGATCAGCCAGCGCCGATCGACCGCCGCCCCGAGGGCGATGCCCGCCAGGCCGATGGACGCGGCATTGGCCTCGAGCGTGCGCTCGATGTCCCATTCGCGGTCGAGCTCGAGCAGACGCTCCCCGATGGCGTGCGGATTGAAGCGGTAATGCGCGATGTTCTCGTCGATCCGGTCGCTGATCTCGCGATTGATGCGATCGGATGTATTGCGCTCGACTCGGGTCGTGGTCGCCGGTAACACGTCGCTCTCCTGTCGTTTCCTGCCCGCGGTTTGGAACGCATCCGGCGGCCGCCGTTCCCGTGAGGGTCGCCGGGGCGGGTGAGGCCCGCTGCAACCGCTGCTGCCGAGGAATCTCCCCGATCTACCGGCGCCGCGCGCGGTGATAATGTCCGGCCGATCCAACGCTGTCGCCGCCGCCCCGGGGAGGGTCTACCGTGTTCTTCCGCGAAGTGCTCAACGAGGATCTGGGCTGTGCGTCCTACGTCATCGCCGACGGCGGCCGAGCCGCAGTCGTCGATCCTAAGTGGGACATCGACGAGTATCTGAACATCGCCCGCGACAACGGACTTCGCCTGACCGACATCATCGAGACCCACAACCACGCCGATCACGTCTCCGGCCACGGCCGGCTGGCGGCGGCCACCGGCGCGACCATCCACGTCGCCCGCGCCGCACAAGTGGCGTACGAGCACCGGCCGCTGGGCGAGGGCGACATGGTCGAATTCGGACAGGTCCGGATCGTGGCGCTGGAGACGCCCGGGCATCGTCCCGAACACCTCTCGTTCCTGGTGGAGGACCGCTCGCGGGCACCGACGCCCTGGGTGCTGCTGTCCGGCGATTTCCTGTTCGTGGGCGACATGGCGCGACCCGATCTGGCGATCGAGCCCACCGAAGGCGCGCGCGATATCTTTCGCTCGCTCGGCCGGCTTGGCGAGCTGCCCGACCACGTGGAAGTGCGGCCGGCCCATATCGGCGGCTCGCTCTGCGGCGGTCCGGGCATGAACCGCAAGCCGGATTCGACGCTCGGTTTCGAGCGGCGCTACAACGCCTACCTCAATCTCGCGCAAGAGGGCGACTTCGTGAACGCGCTGACGCGCGAGGAAACGCCGCAGCCGCCCAACGTCGAACATATCGTCGGACTCAATCGCGGACCGCTGGTGAGCGAGGCGGTTACGCCCCGCCCGCTACTGGCGGCGCACGTGCATGAGCTCGTGGTGCCGGGCCATGCCGTGCTGATCGACGGGCGCGATCAGCGGGAGTTCGACGGCGCGCACGCGCCCGGGGCAATCAACATCACCATGAACCAGTCGGGCGTGGGGACGCGGGCGGCCTGGATGGTCGACCCCAATGCGTTGGTAATCACCGTGGCCGATGGCGACGAGCACGCGCGCGCCATGATCCGCATGCTTGAGGCGGTCGGCTTCCGCAATATCCGGGGCTATCTCGCCGGTGGCATGAGCGCTTGGCATTCAGCGCAGTTGCCGCTGGAGACGACGCTCGCGGTGGACGTGCCCACCCTAGCCGAGCAACTGCGCGGCGAGGAGGTGCGATTGCTCGACGTTCGCAGCGAGGCCGAGTGGCGCGCCGGCCACGTCGAGAACGCGATCCACGTGCCGTACCAGCAACTGCGCGAGGGCGTGCCCGAGGATCTACGGGCCCACGATCGCGACGCGCAGCCGCTGGCGGTGGTCTGCTCCGGGGGTATCCGCAGTACGATCGCCGCATCGATGCTGATGCGCGCCGGCATCAAGAACATCGAGCACGTGGCCGACGGCGGGGTGCCCGCTCTGGAGCAGGAGGGTATCGAGCTGGTCCGTGCTTCCTAGTGCACCATGCGGGTATTTCGGTAACGCGCTGAGCGGCTTGCCCGATGGCGTCGCAGATGACGGGGCGCGACCTCAGCAGGCTGGTGGAAACAGCCTGCTAACGCGGGACAGGGATCTCCCGTTGCGAATCAGGCGCTGCAAGTGCCTGACGTAGCCGGGTCCGGGCATGCGCTGGAATCAGCGCGTTGCCAATGGGCAGGACCGCCCATTGGCAACGTCCTGGTAGGGACGCGCCGGAAGCGAACCGCCGGAACTATTGCCCCCACGTGCACTCGTCCCATTCGGAATGCCCCCAGGTGCATGTCCCGCCGCCGGATTCACTGCCCTCCATGGCCACTTCCTCCTCGCCGCCGCAGCCGGTCAGGCCGAGGGCGAGGGCCGCTGTCAGCAGGGCGGTGCGGGCGGCGGTGGTGGCAAGCTGGTGCATAGGGCTCGGGGGCCGTCTCAGGGGAGGTGAACGTCGTTCGTGTCCGCGACCTGATCTCTCGATCCGCTCACGGTGGCGAATTCGGCACTGGCCTCGTTGCCTTCGCCTCCGCTGATCACGGCGGAGACGCCGTCCACGGATATGAAGTTGTTGTCGCCACCACTGATCACTGAGTAATCCCCCTGTGCGAAGGTGTTGTGGCCGCCGCTGACCACGGCCCAGCGTGCCGGTTCCGCAGCGGTGTTTTCACGCCCGCCACTGACCACGGTTTCGGTGCCTGTCGCCTTGTTCAGGTAGCCGCCACTGATGGAGGCGTGCTCGCCGGATGCGGAATTCTCGCGGCCGCCGCCGACGGCGGCCGCCGGGCCGGCCGCGATGTTGTTCCGGCCGCCGGAAACGGTCGCGGCGTCGCGGTTGACGACGTTCGCCTCGCCGGCGATCAGGCCGCCGGTCGCGGAATAGGCCGCGCCGATGCCGGCAACGACGTTGTGGGAACCCGAGTGGTGGTCCAGCTTCCAGGTGTGGCCGTTGTCCATACAGTCGTTTGGGCGGTCGAAGAATTCGCCGCTGGAGCACCTCTCGGGAGCGTCGGTGAAGTGGCTGCGCGAGCGGGTGTAGCCGACCAGCAGGTTGCCCAGGCCGTTCGCGCTCGGCCTTTGAGTGCCGGAGTCGACACCGGCCCCGTTGACGATCTGCAGGTTGGCGTCGGTCACGCGCACGATCGGCGCCCGGGCGTCGGTCGTCTCCGCGCCGCCCGGGACATCGCTGGCCGTGTCGTAGACCTCCAGATAGGGGTTGAGCCGCTGGACCTCGGCGTCCTCGAGGGTGCTGACGTCCGTCTCCACGGTGCTGAGGCGGTTGTCGAGGTCCTGGCTCTCGAGAGTCCCGACGTCCGTCTCCACGGTGCTGAGGCGGTTGTCGAGATTCTGGCTCTCGAGAGACCCGACGTCCGTTCTCAGATCATCGACCGCCATCGCCACGGTGTTGACGCGATTGTCGAGATTCTGGCTGCCGAGATCCCCGACCTCCGTCTCCACGGTGCTGACGCGGTCGTCGAGATTCTGGTTCTCGAGATCCCGGACGTCCGCCTCCAGATTCTCGACCGCCGTCACCAGCGCCTCGAAGTTCGCGTTGATCTCGGAGGCGCTGGCCGTCTCGCCCGCCGAGAACGTATTCGGCAGGTCGACCGCGGCGAGCAGCGGCATAGCCGTGGCGCCGACTCCGAATGCGGCCCCAGCGAGGAAACTTGTCACGATCCGGTTCATGCCCCATCCCCCTGCATGGTATTGGTTCTTGTGCTTCCGGCTCGGGGCGCTCCCCCGTTGGAGTCAAGACGGAACGTGCCGGTATCCGGATCCCGATCGGCCGGGCGTATTCCCGATATTGCAGAGCACGGTGTTGCAGCCTAACAACGCACTGGGGCGGGGGCGCAAACTACCCCGGCAGTGCTCCGCGGCGCCCAGACCGTTGATATCCGTTTGAAATGGCGCTGTCCCGCTCATGGGGTCGCTCGCCAGGAGGCTGTCCCGGAAATCCGCGCCGTTGCGAGCGCGTGGCACAGCGAGGAGGTGGGGGATCGCTCGTGCTCGTTGCACGATCGCCCACGAGCCAGAAGCGATTTGCGCGCCAGTCGCGCCGTGGCCGGGCGCAGGGGTGCGTCCGGCACGATCCGCTCCTGGCGCAAGGGGTCATCCGGGCACGAGCTGCATGCCCTCGGCGGCGTAGCGGTCGCCGGCCGCGGCGCCTGGCGGGAAGGCGGCATCCAGACGCTCGATCTCGTCGGCCGCCAGCGCGATCGTCACGGCGGCGGCGTTCTCGTCGATGCGTTCCGGTCGCGTGGTGGCCGGGATGGGCACGATGTCCTCGCCGCGATGGAGCAGCCAGGCGAGGGCGACCTGCGCCGCGGTCGCGCTGTGCGCCTCGGCGATCGGGTCGAGCTCGGCGAGCAGTTGGGCGTTGCGCTGCAGGTTCTCCTCGGAGAACCGCGGCATGTCGCGCCGGCGGTCGTCGTGGGCCAAGTCCTCGCGCGAGGTGATGCGGCCGGTGAGAAAGCCGCGGCCGATCGGGCTGTACGGGACGAAGCCGATGCCGAGCTCGCGGCAGGTCGGCAGCACCTGCGGCTCGACACCGCGCGTCCAGAGCGAGTACTCGCTCTGGATCGCCGTCAACGGATGCACGCCGTGGGCCCGGCGGATGGTCTCGGCCGAGGCCTCGGACAGCCCGAGGTAGCGCACCTTGCCCGCGGTCACCAGGTCCGCCATCGCCCCCACCGTTTCCTCGATGGCCACGTCGGGATCGACCCGATGGAGGTAGTACAGGTCGATCTCGTCGACCCCGAGGCGTCCGAGCGAGGCGTCGCAGGCGCGGGCGACGTACTCGGGCCGGCCATCGACCACGCGGTCCGGGTCGGTCCAGGCGAAGCCGAATTTGGTCGCGAGCTCGACCTCACTGCGGCGCTTGCGCAGGACCCGTGCGAGCAGGCGCTCGTTGCTTTCGGGACCGTACATGTCCGCCGTGTCGAGCAGGCTGATGCCGGCGTCGAGGGCGCGGTTGAGCGTTGCGAGGCTGCGCTCCTCGTCGACCGAGCCGTAGGCGAAGGACATGCCCATGCAGCCGAGGCCGAGCCGCGAAACCTCGAGGCCTTGCGATCCGAGCGCGCAGCGAATCATTGCCATCGGTGCTGCTCCATGCGGTCGCCTGTCGCCGCGCCCGACGGTCGCGGGGCACGTGCAGGTACTGGGTCGCCACGCCGGCACAGCCGGCACCATGTCCCAACGGTGGCCGATCGGCGCAGGTCGCGCAATGGGCGCAGCGCCCGGAATGCCTGCCGCTGCCTCCGGTCGATCCCTCTGGTGCCGAGGCTCTCGGGTTCTCGCAGGAGCGGTGCCGGTGGCTGCGGGCCGCGGGGTCAGCGGCGAGGTCGTGAGCCCCCCGCTGCTATGGTCTATCTAAGGGGATAGCGGTCGCACGCAGCCTGGCAAGCGGGTGCGCGCCCGGGCACGCTCAGCCCGCGAAGCCGCTTTCCCCGCACGGCGGTCACGAACGACCAACCGGCACACAAGGAGGTACGCCATGACGCGCAACGTCACCTGCGCCGTTTCCCTGATCCTGCTGGCACTGACGGCCTCGCCCGCCTGGGCCTACGTCGGGCCGGGCGCGGGGTTGAGCATGCTCGGCGCGCTGTGGGGCTTGCTGGTCGCCGTGCTCGCCGCGATCGCGTTCGTCGTTGCATGGCCCGTGCGGCGCTATCTGCGCCGCAGACGCGGAGACCAGGGCGGCGAGTCGAGCGCGGCCGGCAACGCTGCCCCCGATAGCACGAGCGACGAGCACGCGCGCGAGGCCTCGGCCGATAGGCAGGGGCGGCCGTAGTGCTCGGGCGCGAGACCGCGGCAAATCGGCCGACGCCCCACCGGCCCCGCTAGCGGGGATGTCCGTGGGCCTGCTCGATCTACCGGCGCCCCTGTACGCGTGGCTCGATGCCGCCTTGGCCGATTTCCTGCCACCGCTTGCGCGCATTCTGCTGTGGGGCGTGATCGCCGGGCTCGGGTCGATGGCGCTGTACGCCCTGTTCGCTCCGCAGGCCCGCATCGCCCGCGGCAAGCGCGAGGTCGCCGAGGCACAGCGGGCGCTGGATGCGCATGAAGGCACGCTGGCGCAGGCCGGTCCGCTGATCGCCCGCATGCTCCGGCTGGCGCTGGGGCAAGTCCGCCTGACCACACTGCCGGCCGTGATTGCATCGCTTCCACTTCTGACGCTGCTCGCCTGGATGAGCACCGCGTACGGGCATCGCTTTCCCGAGCCCGGCGAGACGCCGCCGGTCGAGGCGCAACCGCCCTCCCTGATGGCCGAATGGGTGCCGCAAGCGCCGTCGCGGAGCGCGCCGGGCGTGGTCGTGCGCGATGGCGACGGCAGCCGGATCGGACGGTTCGACCTGCCGGCGCCGGTCAACGTGTTGCACGAATGGCGCTGGTGGAACGCGATCCTGGGCAACCCCGCCGGCTACCTGCCGAGCGGTGCCGGGGTCCAGCGGGTGCGGGTCGACCTGCCGCGGCGCCACTATCTGGGGTTCGGCCCGCAATGGGCGCGCGGATGGGAGGTGCCGTTCCTGGGCGCGCTGCTCGTCGCGTCGATCGCGCTCAAGTTCGGGGCCCGAATCCAATGAACGCATCCGCTTCCGCTGGCGAGACCGACGCCTTCCGCGTCGAACCGTGGCTGCATCGCCTGAGCGGACTGGTGGCGCGGCATCCACGGGCCTGGATCCGGCTGGGCAACATCGAGACCCGGCTGTTGGCGCACGAGCTCGACGAGGTCGCGCTCACGGCGCCGATCTACATCGCCGGCCTCGCGCGCTCGGGCAGCACGCTACTGCTGGAGGTGCTCGCGCGGCATCCGGACGTCGCGTGCCATCGCTACCGCGACTTCCCCATGCTGTTCACGCCCTACGCCTGGCGTCGCTTCCTCGAGCGCGTGCCGCGGCGGCGACACGATCCGATCGAGCGCGCGCACCAGGATGGCATCGCCGTGACGCCGGAGAGCCCCGAGGCGTTCGAGGAAATGCTATGGATGGCGTTCTTTCCCGACCTGCACGATCCGGGCACCAGCGCGGTATTCGATGCGGCGTCCAGCCATCCCGGCTTCGAGGCGTTCTACCTTGCGCATCTGCGCAAGTTGCTGCGCGCCGATGGCCGGTCGCGCTACCTGAGCAAGGGCAACTACAACCTCACGCGGCTCGCGTACTTGCACGAGCTCATGCCCGACGCGCGCTTCGTCGTGCCGGTGCGCGATCCGGTCTGGCACATCGCCTCGCTGATGAAGCAGCATCGCTTGTTCTGCGCGGGCCAGCGCGCCCATCCGGAGGCGCTTACCCATGTCCGGCGCGTGGGGCACTTCGAGTTCGGCCTCGATCGCCGGCCCATCAACGCCGGCGAGCCCGACGAGGTCGCGCACATCGAGGCGCTTTGGCGCGAGGGCGCCGAAATCGAGGGCTGGGCACGCTACTGGAGTCACATCCACCATTTCCTGGCGGATTGCCTGGAGGCCGCGCCGGCGTTACGTGCGGCCACGTCGGTGGTGCGCTTCGAGGCGCTGTGCAATACGCCCGAAACGATCCTGGGTAACCTGTTCGAGCACTGCCAATTGCAGGTCGACGAGGAGACGGTCGCGCGTGAGGCCGCAGCGATTCGCTTCCCGGCGTATTATCTACCCGAGTTCACGGCCGCCGAAATCGAGACCATCCGGCGACTGACCGACGCGGCCGCGTCGCGCCTGGGGGTGATCCCGCTCGAAGGCGGAGCGGCGGCCCGGCAGGGGTAGCCGCCGTCCGGTCCGGTCGGAGGCTGGCGGCACATGGATGCGCCCGGCGCAGCGCGTATGAGGAGTCCGCGCCGCCGGTGGCGCAATGCACGAGGTGGCACGTGGAAACCCGAAGCGGCATCGATAGACCGATCCTGCAATTCAGCGCCGCCGTGTTCGATCTCGACGGTGTGGTGACGCGCACGGCCACGGTGCACGCGGCGGCCTGGAAGCAGCTGTTCGACGTCTTCCTGGCGCGCCGCTCCAAGCGCACCGGCGAGCCATTCAAGCCGTTCGATGCCAGCGCCGACTATTACCATTACGTCGATGGCAAGCCACGCTACGACGGTGTGCGCAGCTTTCTGGCTGCGCGCGGCATCGCCTTGCCCCAGGGTACGCCGGACGATCCGCCCAGCCGGGCGACGGTCTGCGGTCTGGGCAACCGCAAAGACGGCTTCTTCACCGAACGCCTGGCGCGCGATGGCGTCGAGGTATTCGAATCCACGGTCGAGTTGATCCGGCGCCTGCGGGCTGCGGATATCCGTACCGCGCTCGTGTCGTCGAGCAATAACGCCGCCGATGTGCTCGCTGCGGCCGGCCTCACCGACTTGTTCGACGTGCGCGTCGACGGTGTCGAGGCGACTCGGCTCGGCCTGGCCGGCAAGCCCGGCCCGGACATCTTTCGCCATGCCGCGGATGCGCTCGGCATCGAGCCGGAGCGGGCGTTCGCGGTCGAGGACGCGCAGTCCGGCGTGGCGGCCGCCCGCGCCGCCGGCTACGGCCTCGTGATCGGGATCGACCGCAGCGATCAGCGCGCGGCCCTGCGACGGCACGGCGCCGACGTCGTGTTCGCCGATCTCGCGGAAGTGCCGCTCAGCGGGCCGGTCTGCCGGCCGCTGCCCGATGCCGTCGCGGCGTTCCCCGAGCTCGCGCGCCGGCTGGCCGGCCACCGCCTGGTCGTGTTCCTGGACTACGACGGCACGCTGGCGCCGATCGTGTCGGATCCGCGCGAGGCGGGCCTGGACGAGTCGCTGCGTGCGACGGTCCGGGAGCTGGCGCAGCGCTGCACCGTCGCGATCGTCAGCGGTCGCGACCGCGCGGACGTCGAACGATTGGTGGGGCTGGATCGGCTCATCTATGCGGGCAGCCATGGCTTCGACATCGCCGGGCCGGACGGGCTGCGCAAGGAGCACGAGCGGGCACCGCAATTCCCGCCGGCGCTCGATCGCGCTGAACGCCGGCTGCATGCCGAGCTCGACGCGATCGACGGCGCGCTGATCGACCGCAAGCGGTTCGCGTTGGCCGCCCACTATCGCCGCGTGGCGGCCGAGGATGTCGCCCGCGTCGAAGCGGCGGTGGACGCGGCCGTGGCGGAGGCGCCGCAATCGTTGCGCAAGACCGGTGGCAAGATGGTGTTCGAGCTGCGGCCCCGCCTGGACTGGGACAAGGGCCGCGCCGTGATCTGGCTGCTGCACGCGCTCGAGTTGGACGGCGCCGACGTGGTGCCCCTCTACCTCGGTGACGACGAGACCGACGAGGACGCGTTCGCGGCTTTGCACGAGGTCGGCGGCATCGGCGTGCGGGTGGACCGGGATTCACGGCGTACCGCCGCCGATTATCGCGTGGACGATCCCGCGGCGGTCGGACGGTTGCTGCAACTGCTGGCAGCGGGCGGGGCGGCGCAATGAGCCTGTGGGCCTTCGGCTACGAGGGCTACGACCCGGCCCAGGAGGGGCTGCGCGAGGCCTTGTGCACGCTGGGCAACGGCTATTTCGCCACCCGCGGCGCGGCCGAGGAGTGCAGTGCCGACGGCGTGCATTATCCAGGGACGTACCTGGCCGGCGGCTACAACCGCGCGCGCACGCAGATCGCGGGCGAGGTCATCGAGAACGAGGACGTGGTCAATCTGCCGAATTGGCTCAGCCTGAGCTTTTGCCCGGAGGGCGGCGACTGGTTCGCGCCCGACACGGTCGAGTTCTTCGCCTACGAGCAGGCGCTGGACCTGCGCGCGGGACTCTTGCGGCGGCGGCTTCGGTTTCGCGATGCCGGCGGGCGCGAGACGAGCCTGACCACGCGTCGCCTGGTCCACATGGAGCAGGCCCATCTGGCGGCGATCGAGTGGGAGCTGCAGCCGGAGAACTGGTCGGGCCGGATCACGCTGCGCTCCGCGCTCGACGGGCGCGTGGTGAACGCCGGGGTGCCGCGCTATCACCGGCTCGCAGGCGATCATCTGGTGCCGGTCATGAGCGACACGCTGGGCGACGACGGCATGTCCCTGGTGGTCGAGACGCGCCAATCCCACCTGCGCGTCGCGCAGGCGGTGCGCACCCGCCTGTTCCGCGCCGGCGCGCCGGTGTCGGCGGAGCGGCGTACGTGTCAGCAGACGAATTACGTCGCCCAGGATCTCGTCGTCGAGGTCCGCGCGGGCGAGCCGCTGATGGTGGAAAAGCTCGTCAGCCTGTACACGTCACGCGATCGGGCGATCTCCGAGCCGGTGCTGGCGGCCGCGGACGCCGTCGCCGGCGGCGAGCGCTTCTCCGAGCTGGCAGGCGGACACGCCCAGGCCTGGACCCATCTGTGGGATCGTTGCGACATCGTGCTCGAGGGCGATGACCGCGCCCAGCGGATCCTGCGTCTTCATGTCTTCCACCTGTTGCAGACACTCTCGCCGCACACCGCCGACCTCGATGTCGGCGTGCCGGCACGAGGACTGCACGGCGAGGCGTATCGCGGGCACGTCTTCTGGGACGAGCTGTTCGTGCTGCCGTTCCTCAACACCTGCCTCCCCGAGGTCACCGCGGCGCTGCTGCGCTACCGCTATCGGCGCCTGGGCGCGGCGCGCTCGCTCGCACGGCGCGCCGGATTCGCCGGCGCCATGCACCCGTGGCAGAGCGGCAGTGACGGGCGCGAGGAAAGCCAGGTGCTGCATCTCAACCCCCAATCCGGGCGCTGGGTGCCGGACAACACGCACTTGCAGCGCCATGTCAGCGCGGCCGTCGGCTACAACGTCTGGCGCTACTACCAGGTGACCGACGACCGCGAGTTCCTGTCCCTGTACGGCGCCGAGATGCTGATCGAGATCGCGCGCTTCTGGGCCAGTCTCGCCCGCTGGAATCCCGCCCGCGAGCGCTACGACATCTGCGGGGTCATGGGCCCCGACGAGTTCCACGATGCCTACCCGGAACGCGACGAGCCGGGGGTCGACAACAACGCGTATACCAACGTCCTGGTCGCATGGCTACTGCAACGGGCGCTGACCGCGCTCGACCGCGTTGGACCCAACCGCCGCCGCGAGCTCAGCGAGACCCTGGGCCTGGACGAGCGCGAGCGCGTGATCTGGGACGAGATCTCGCGCAACCTGTTCGTGCCGTTCCACGACGGCCTTCCGAGTCAGTTCGAGGGATACGAGCGGCTGGCGGAGTTCGACTGGGCGGGTTATCGCGCGCGCTACGGCGACATCCATCGGCTCGACCGGCTCCTGGAGGCCGAGGGCGACAGCCCCAATCGCTACAAGGCGTCCAAGCAGGCGGATGTCTTGATGCTGTTTTATCTGTTCGCGCGCGCCGAGCTCGAGGAGATCTTCGATCAGCTCGGCTACGAACTGCCCGACGAGATGATCGAGCGCACGGTGGACTACTACCTCCAGCGCACCGCGCACGGCTCGACCCTGAGCCATGTGGTGCATTCCTGGGCGCTGGCCCGGCGCGATCGGGGCCGCTCCTGGGCCTTGTTCAAGAAAGCCCTGGAGAGCGATGTCGCCGATGTCCAGGGCGGAACGACCCCCGAGGGCATTCATCTGGGCGCGATGGTGGGCACGCTCGATCTCGTTCAGCGCGCCCAGACCGGCCTCGACATGCACGATGGGCTACGGCTCGATCCATGCCTGCCGCAGGAGCTCCAGGGACTCGGGCTGCGGTTACGCTACAAGGGCCACTGGCTCGATCTCGGGATTCGATGCAATCGCATGACGTTGTCGGCGCCGGACGGCTGGGCCGGACCCGATAGAGTGGTCGTGCGCGATCGCTCGTACGCCTTCGGCGCGGGCCAGCGGCTGGAGTTCGAGTGCCACTCGGAACGCGGCGGCAGTCGGCCGATGACGCGGTGAGGCCGGGCCATGCTCGTGTCGCGCCGCGCGCCTGGATAGGCCGCATGCCTGACAAACGCTGGGCGAGACGGCATACTCGCGCGAAACAATAAAATGCCGGGGGCCTCATGGCGATCCAAGCCGGGCGCAAGAAAACCACCATCGTCCCTTTCTGGAACCGGATGCCCCGGTTCTTCCTGTATCCGGTGACCCCGCCGGGGCTCTATGTCCTGTTCGCGCTCTCGGTGCTGTTCGCTTTCATCGTCGACGTGTTCGTGTCCGGTCATGTGCTGTTCGGCCTGATCCTGTTGCTGGTCGCTGGACTGTTCACGATCAAGTACGGCTACGACATCCTCGAGCGCACGGCCCATGGGGAGCTGACGGCGCCGCGGCTGAATCACGCGACCTTGATCGAGGGCTACGAGATGCCCTTCAAGCAATACGCCGTGTTCTTCCTGCTCGGATTGATCGGCGGCGTGTTGGGGGCGGTGTTTCCGCCGGTCTCGGTCGTGTTCACCATCGCGTGGATCGCGCTGTTGCCGGCGATCGTGATGACGCTGGCGATCGAGCGATCCGTCTTTGCCGCCCTCAATCCACGCGCGCTGTTCGGCATCGCGGGCCGGCTCGGTGGGCCGTACTGGGCGCTGTTCGGGATGTTGCTGCTGCTCAATGGCGGCTCGGCCACCGCCATGTCGTTCGTCCCCGTGGACGCTGGACTGTCGCTGCAGGCGCTGGCCTTCTTCGGCGCCTTTGCGCAGGTGTTCTTCTGGTTCGTGATGATGCACCTGATGGGCTACCTGCTGTATCAATACCATGACCGGCTCGGATTCGAGCCGGAGGCGCTGGCCGAGGAGGACGACGGCTGGGGCGAGCTGCTGGACCCGGTCGAGGAGGACATCGACGCTGGCGCATACGTGGCGGCCGCGAATCGCCTGCAGGCGCTCATCAATCAACACCCGGAGCATGCCCTCGGTCTGCGCCAGCGGCGGCACCAGGTGCTCAAGCTGGGCGACGATCCGGAAGCGGTGATCGACAATGCCGGCCATCTGCTCGGTGCATTGATCGACGCCAATCGCCTACGCGAGGCGACCGAGGTCTATCTCGACATCACGAACATCGATCCGGACTTGCGTCCGGGGCGGGAGCAGGATTTCGAGCCCTTGATGCAGATGCTGGTGCAACGCGGCGAGTACCGTCGCGCCGTGCGCATGGTCAACGGATTCCACAAGGCGTTCCCGAACAGCGAGGCGATCCCGCCGCTGTATCTGGAGGTCGCGCGCGTCATGTCCGATCACCTGGGGCAACCGGCCATGGCACGCCAGGTCGCGGAATTCCTCGCGCGCAAGTTCCCCGATCACCCGGCTGCGACCCGGGCGCGGGCGTTGCGCGACGCGGTTACGGGCTGACCGATCGCAAGGCGCGCTCGGCGGTGCGCGCCGCCTCGCTGTCGGAAAAGCGCTGCGTCACGTGGCGAAAGAGCTTGCGCGCGGCGTCGCGCTGCCCCTCGCGCTGAAGGCGCACCCCCAGCCGACAGGCCTGATCGGCAATGGCCGGAAAGCGTTCGGGATTGTTGAGACCGACCCGAACGAGCGGGACCACTTCGGCGGGCGTCCCGTTACGCAGCAATAGCTCGATCAACCGGTGGATGAGCTGGGCGTTCAGCCGCGCTTTCGGCCGCGCCCGGTCACGGTAGTCCCGGTAGGCGTTGAGCATCAGCTCGGTCGTGGCGGTGTCATTCGCTTCCAGGCGCAGGATGCGCTGCACGGCCGAATGATAGGCCTCGCTACCGGGTGCGAACCGGCTGGACCGGAACAGGCCGCTGAGCACCTCGGGATCGGTCGGATGCTCGCGCGCCAGGCGCTCGAACAAGGCGCGCGCACGTTCCGGCTCCATCGCTTGCAGGCGTTCGTGGGCCTCGCCGAGCCGGACGCGCAGGTCCTCGTTCTCGTTTCGTTCGTCCAGCGCCTGCTCGTCGACCGCGTTGGTGCTGACGCGCAGCGCCGTGCCCGCGGCCGCGCCGGTGAGGATCCCGCCCACATGCGCCATGTAGGCGACCGAGCTGACGTCGGAATAGCGCATGTACTGCCACAGCTCTTTGCCCAGCCACAGTCCGAGCAGCACCACAGCCGGCGCCTTGATGTAGTCGAAGTACACGCCGATGAAGTAGAAGAAGCGGACCTTGCGCAATCCGTAGAGCGCGCCGCACAGTCCCATCAGCCCGGCGACCGCGCCCGAGGCGCCGACCATCGGAACGACCGATCCGGGGTTGAGCGACATGTAGAGCCCGGCTGCGCCGAACCCGGACAACAGGTACAGCCCGGTCATCATGAAACTGCCGATGCCTACCTCGACCAGCAGACCCACCGCGACCAGGAACAGCATGTTGCCGACCAGGTGGAACAGGTTGCCATGCAGGAACATGTGCGACAGAAACGCCGCGGGCGCGGGGTCGCTGGGACGTAAGCCGTGTCCCCATACGGTCGTCCGGTCCAGTCCCCGGTCCAGCCGATCGCGTTCGTGGCGCCAATGTGCGTAGTCCGGATGTTCCGGCGTGATGACGTCGCCGGCCGCCAGCCGTTGCTGGAACTCGCTGTCGCCCAGCAGGCGCTCGAACCAGGGGGACTGGGGGTCGTCGATTTTGTCCCCGAAATGCTCGAGTAATAACTCGTCGTCGCCCTGGCGGCGTAGATAGTCGCGAAAAGGTGGCAGCTCGAGCTCGGCGAGCCCGGATTCGTAATACTGCGTCTTGAGTTCGCGGATCTCGCGGCCGTCGTCGAGCTGAAACAGCAGGAATACGAGAACGTTGACCGCCACCAGCGCGAAGGTGACCAGAGGCGGACGCCGCCAATCGATGGGGCGATCGAAAGGGATGATCAGCATCGTCTTGGGACTCCCTCGCAGGCCCGTGGGCAACGGCATTCCAGCCGCGCCTTGCGCTATCGTGTGGGGCCATTCGCGTTATGGCTTGTCGTGCAAGCTCTTGTTGATCGACGCACGCTGCAAGCGATGCGGATTGCGCACCGGCCGGAGCCGTCCGGAAGAACCCGTGCCGGAGGTGCCGGTTCTCTTCTAGGGCCTGTTAACGCTTCCCGCGATCGCCGCGGCGGGACCTGTGTGCTGCAAGGCAA
>CAZVBX010000075.1:0-15624 GCA_964625925.1 uncultured Ectothiorhodospiraceae bacterium
TGAAGCCGACATCGCCGCTGGTGATCTCGGTGTCGCCGGTGCTGCCGTTGAGCGTGACCGTGGTATCGCCGGCCTGGGGGGTACCACCATCGCCGGTGAGCTCGATGTCGTCGGCCAGTGCCAGCGTCGTGCAATCGTCGGCGCCATTGGTCGCCCAGTTGCTGCCCTGCCAGTACTCGATGCGCCAGCGCTGCTCGAGCGGGGCGATCTCCGGGCCGAACGCGTCGTCGATGATCAAGCGCCCGAACCGGATCTCCACGCCGGTCGGCGTGAACGGGTTCGGGCTCGGCAGGCTGGCGTCGGTGACGCCGTCGGCGTCGGTGACGCCGTCGACCGTGATCGGCAGGTCCGCGTCGAACGCGTCGATGCGCGCGTTGTGCACCTTGTCGTAGGTGTAGCTGTCGCCGCTGTCGAAAGTGTAGACGATCGTGCCGTTGCCGAGCGCATCGCCGCCGCCGTCGTCGGCGATGGCGCCGTTGTTGAGCGCGGCGCTGACCGCGACGTCGGCGGTGCCGCTGACGTTGCCGATGGCGCTGGCGTCGCTGTTCGGCGGTGTCACGTCCACATCGCTGCCGGCCAGCTTGATGAAGTTGCCACGGTAGTTCTCGGTCGTCGCGCCGTCGGCGTTGCGCGCGGTGATGCCGAGCCTCGGCTCCGCGGCGTAGCCGAACGCCTCTCCTACGTAGCTGAACGCACCGCTGCAGGTCGCGGCGTACATGCCCGCATCGCGGACACTCACCGCGAAGTCGGCCGGGATAAAACGCCCGACGTCGGCCACAAAGCCGGTTACATCCACCGTACCGAGATAGGCGCCATCCGACAGTGCCGCGTCGAGATCGATGATGCCGACCTCGCTGTAGCGCAGGTCCGTGACCTCGCGCGTGCCCCCGCCGAAGCCGCCGATGCCGGTGCCATTGGTGAGGCTGCCGGCGGTACCGGGCGACGGCGCAACGAGGGTGTCGGCGAGATCGACTGTCTCGGCCGTGCTTTCCTGGCCGAAGTTGGGCGTCTCGGCATTGTCGGCGAGCGTGGCGTTGGCGTCCGGGCGCCCGTCGTCGTCGGCGTCATCGCCCGACTGCCAGGCCACGGCGGCGAGGCGCAGCGCGAAATTCGCACCGGCGGTAGCGAACACGTCGCCGCTGGCGTCGGCGCTGCACGAGGTCTGCGCTCCGCAGCTGCCGTTGGCGGCGCGGTCATCGAAGGTTCCGTCGCCGTCCGGGTCGAAGTCCAGGTAGAAACCGAACGGGCGTACGACGAAATCGTTGCTCGAGCCGGTGATGTACTCGACCACGGGCGGGGTCGTGGTGCCGTCGTCGATCGGGTTGCCCCGTGCGTGCAACTGGACGGCGCCGGCATCGGGGTAGTCGAGCACGAGCGACGCCTCGGCGTTCCCACCGAACAGCAGATCCACCGCCTCGTAGCTGGCGGCCCCGGTCCCGCCGTTATCGTCACTGGTATCGATCGCCGTGGTGGTGCCATCGTTGGTGACTGCGAGCTCGCTGCCCGCGCAGCTCGCCGGATCCTTGCACTCGACGCCAAGCTCGACCTCGACCGTGGTGCCGTCGGGGTAGGCCGGCTCGCACTGGGCGGGATCCCCGTCACTCGTGCGGATCGCCTGCAGGCCGAGCGACTGTGCGCCCGGGGCGGTGACGCTGGATTTGCCGGCGATCTGGGTGGGCACGTTGATTGGATTGCCTGCCCCGTCGGTCATGCGGAAGCCGCTGCGCGAAACGACCAGGTCGGGATCCTCGGCCGGCTCGGTCCGGCCCGAGTTGACGTCGAAGTTGACCGTTTCGGGGTCGGTGGCAGCACTGACATCCGTGTAGTTGAACGCCAGCGTCACGGCGCTCTCGCCGCCGGGGAATGTGTACTGGCCCGCGCCGTCGCCGGCGGTCGTGTCGGAGAGGGTGCCGGTGCCGCTGAGCACCCGCGCCCACGTGCCCTCGCCGTTGCCGGTGTCCTGATTGATCGCATCGAGCGCGATGGTGATGTTGCCCGGATCGACCGGATTGTCGCCGTTGTTGTGCGCGGTGATCGTGATCGGCTCGGCGGCGCAACTCACGGCCGTGCCGTCGTGAGCGATCGCGTAATGATCGACCTTGCCACCGCCGACGCTCGTGAGGCAGACGTTGTCGATGTGCCAGTAGTCGAAGTCCGCCCCCGAGCCTCCTTCCATGCGGAACCGTAACTGGAAATTCTTGTGCCGGGCGTCGGCCGGCAGGGAATAGCTGGGTTCGAAGATGCGACCGGGCATACCTCCGCCGACGAATGTCTCGAGCACGTTCCACTGGTTCGAGTCGTTCTTGTACTCCACAACGAGATCATCACCGACCTCCGGAGTCTCGCTGAAACTGTCCGCACCGCGCCTGATCCAGAGCGAGATGCCGGCCGATGTCGTGTTCTTAAGATCAACCTTGGGTGATTCCAGACGGACCGGATACTCACCGACGAATGCGGACCACGCGCCGTCACCGGCCGTACGTTGATCGACGCCGGCATCGCCCTGATTCCTTCCCTTGGCCTTCGCCTTCCACTTGTCGAGCGCCCCATCCTCGAAACTGTCGCGGAAGGTCGCGGTCGCCTCGCAATAGGGAGCGCCTTCGGTGACCACCACGTCGTCTAGGTGCCAGTAGTCGAAGTCCTCACCGCTGCCGCGGAGGAGTACTGCCCGCAAGCGAAGACCATTGTGGCGGGCCCCCGAGGGCAACGAGTACGTCGGAGTGAGAATCTCGCCGGCCGGCCCGTCACCGGGGACTATCTCCAGCGTCTGCCAGCTCCCCCCGTCGTCGAGGTACTGGAGGTACAGATCCTCCCCTGGCTCGGGCGTCTCGCTCGTCGTGCCCAGGTCCCCGGCATCATTCAGGCTGTCGTCACCGCGACGAATCCACAGGGTGAGGTCCGCCTGGGGTACGTTCGCCGCGATCGTCGGGCTGAGGGCTGCGTCCTGGTCCCAGCGCACGTACATCGAGTATGAGCCGGACTGTGCCGTTGCATCGTTCACCCCAACCCGGTCGGGATCGAGGACCGCGCTCCAGGGGCTGAGGGTGGCGTCCTCGAAATCGTCGCTGAACAGCACGTCGCCGGGCGCTGCCCTCGTTCCGCCGGTTCCGAGCGCGAGCACGGCACACAGAAGCCAGCGGCAACAGCATCGAAACGGGATTCTGGCGTATCGCGGTGTCATGGCATTCGGTACCGGATGGCTACAATTGTTGCTGGCTCCCGTCCGCAACGCACGGCCCCCTCGATTGTTCTCGGTTCCGACGCGCCCGGGTGGCGACAGAGGCCGCCGCTCGAAGCATCTGCACATGTGGCCGGCAACGGATCGCAATGTCCAGGCACTCGCGGCGCCCCTGACTGTCGGTTCAAGGGCGGTCATTGCGCTCGCCGGTAGATCACCGGCCCGTCGTCCGTCGTCCCGGTCTGGCGCTCCGTATCCCCTGCGGCCCCGTTGCGTTTGCCTTCGGTCCCGTGCGGCCCGACCGCAGGCTCGGAACGCTCCTCGGCTTCGGGCGTGACGGATTCCCCAGTCAGCCACCATGCGCCCGATGCGGCCGCCATGCCGAGCATCGCGGCCGCGGCCGCACCCCACGCGATACGGCGCACGCACCGAGCCCTCGTGCGGCGAGTACGCAGGGAGACCAGGATACCCTCGAGGCGCGCGCCGTCGGCGGCCGGCGCCGAATCGAACAATTCGGCCGCCCGTTCCTGCCACTGGCGCTCGAGCTCGGGGTCAGGTTGCATCGATCAGATCCCGCATGCGGTTGAGCAGGCCCGCGGCGCGGCGGCGCACCGTACCCTCGGGCACGTCGAGCGCGCGCGCGACCTCGCGATGGGTCATCCCGAGCCAGTAACGCATGAGCAGGAGATCCCGTTCGCCCGGGTCGAGGCCGGCGAGCAGGCGGCGGGCGTCCTCGGGCAATTCGGGCGGTGGCGCGCCGCCGCCCAGCGCGTCCGGATCGGTGTCCGCCACGGCCCGCACCTGCTGGCGGCGAAAGCGGTCGGTGGCGAGGTTGAGCGCGATCCGGTAGAGCAGCGCGCGCGGCGACTGGGGCCGTTTGCAGACCTGCCCGACGAAACGGCCGAAGGCCTCGGCAACGATGTCGTAGGCGTCGTCGCGCTCGACACCGCGCAGCACAAGCAGACGCCACAGGGGCGTGGCGTGCGCGTGGTAGAACTCCTCGAATCGGCGCTCGTCGCCATCGCGGCACCAGCGCCGGATGGCGTCATCGCCCTCGGCCATGGGGACATCGCCGGTATGGAGCCAGACCCTCGATCGCACCGAGGCGGCAGCCACGATGCCATGGGCACCGCCCGCGCGCCTCGCCGACGACAGCACGCCCGCGGGCCGGCTTGCGACCGAAGGCACCGCTGCGAGGAGCCGCAGGCGACGCGGCAGGAGCCAGCCGGCGTCCGGGGCAGGTGAGAACCGCGGTTGCGCCGGCATTCGCCTTCGGCGAAAACCGGCCTACGGGGAGATCGATCATGGCGCCTCCGTCACCTGCACGCCGATCGAGCGTTGTACGAGGGTGCCGGCTTCGGCGCTGCCGCGGAACGCACGAACCTCGAGCTCGTAGATGTCGTAGGTCGCCCCCCCCTCGTCGACCGTGGTTACCGCGCACGCGTCGATGACGGTGGTGAAGCCGCCGACATCGCTGTTGTTGGTCCCCGGCGTGGCCGGGCAGGTGTCGTTGTCCGGCGCTGGGGGCAGCAGCGCGGCGATCTCGCGGTCCAGGCGGGCACGCGCGGCGTAGTAGGCGCGGGTCTGATCCAGGGCCTGGGCGCTGCCCAGTTGCTGCTGGCCCGAGATCAAGCCCACCGTGACTGCCAGCCCCCCGACCACGACGATCAGGAACACCACCGTGAACAGGGCAACGCCGTGCTGTCGGCCCGGCGTGCGTTTCATGGCACGTTCACCACGTGCGCCTGGTCGACGAGGCGCACGGTCTCGCCGTCGCGTTCGATGGTGATGTCGATCGTCACCAGGCCGTGACGCTCGCCGGCGCCCGCGTCGTAGTCGAAGTCGCAGGCCGTGACGTCGTCGGCCAGGATATCCGGGCCAGTGGCGGACGACGGAGAGAACGAAACACCGGGCTGGGACGAGCGCAAGCCGTAGCCGGCGACGCGCTCGATGCGCCCGTTGCGGCACAGGTAGCTGACGACCGTGTCGAGCACCTGGAAGCGCTGGTTGGGCGAGTGCGCAGGAAAGGCCGGAGTGCCGGTGGCTTCATTCGTGTCAAAACGAAGCTGGTCGGGCCCTGTCGCCGGCTGGACCAGCGCCGCCACCGTGTCCTGCTGATACGCATCGAAGCCGGTTGTCCCGGTGTTGTTGATCACGATGCAGTCCCCCTGACCGGTCGCGCAGTCCCTCCCGGGGGGGCGGGTATCAACGGTCTGGCCGTCAGGGAGACCTCCGAGGACATCGAACGTGTCCGCGGACACGGTGGGATCGAGCGCGTCGCCGCTTCCGTCACTCCGAAGCAGCCGCCGGTACCGCCCGCCGGTACGGGAGCGCAGAAGCTCGAGCGCATTCGTGTCGACCCGTACGCTGTTGGGCACTGCGAGCCGGATCTCGCGCGTCATGCGGTTGAGCGCCGTCTCGGCGGCATCGACCAGCTCGGCGCGCCGGCTCATGTCGCGTGCCGCCTCGAAGGGCTGGACGATGAACACTCCCGCAACGGCCGCGAGGATACCGATCAGCAGGATCACGACGATGCTCTCGATCAACGTGAAACCCTGCCTTCGCGATCGTCGGTGTCGGGCGTCAGCCATGGACATAGCCCGTTCTGGCCTCGACCACGACCTGGCGACCGCCGCCGATCGTGACCGTCGTGGCCGTGGCCGCGGCCGGGACGCCGAAGCCGTCGAAGGTGATCGTGGCGCCGGTCGTGATATCGACCCCGTCGGGCGCCGAGCCCGCGACATCGCCGCCACCGCCGGGGGCGGCCAATGCCGTGCCGGCGCTCGGGCACTCATCGGGACCGTTGCCGTTGAAGGTGGCCGCGTACGTGTCGTTGGTCGCGTCGACGACGAGCGACACCTCGCAGCGCGAAGCGGTCGCCGTCTTCTGCGCGTGACGCGCCGCGGAGAGCAGGCGCTCGTGGAAGCTGTACTGGGAGAATCCCGTGATATTCAGGCGCGGCGCGGCGAATACGGCGAGTGCGCCGATGATCACCAGCACGGCGACCAGTTCGATGAGGCTGAAGCCGGAGCAAGTCCTGTTTCGGCCCGGGCGACGCATGGTCAATACTCGGCCCGCTGGCTGACGAGCTCGTAGTTCACGCGCCCGCTCGTGTGCCCCACCGTCACGCGCACGGTCGCCGGGTCCGTGCCGACCGTGCCCTCGAGTACAACCGTGACATCGTAGGCATCGAGCGCACCGCCCGCCATGGCCGCCCCGTCCTGGTCGGTCGGGTCCTCGGTGCCCGCGCTGCAGTCGCCGTCGTTGCCGATGTCGCAGTAATCCCAGACATCGTCGTACCCGGACCGGTTCTCGCCCTCCACCCCGCCGCTCTCGGTCGTGCCCGGATCCGGGTCGCGGTACGCCTTGAGCAGGATCTCTTCCATGTAGCCCTCGGCAATCGCGCGCGCCTGGGCGCGGATCTGCGGATCGGCGCTGGCAGCCGGGCCCGTGATGAAAACGGCCGCGATGCCCGCGCCGAGGGCCGCAAGCGCCACGATCGCGATCACGAGCTCGATCAGCGTGAAACCCGACGCGCATCGACTGTTGCGGTGAAGGCCCAAATCGGACTCCCGAGAGACTGCTGAAACGTTGCCGCCGCTTTAACGCAGCGGCCAGTCAAAGTGCTCGGCCGGGTAGCCCGGATGCAGCCCGTAGGGCGGAATCCGGGGTACGAGCATACGCGCCCGCAGGCAAGTGCCATTCGCAACACCCCTCCGGGGTCACGGTAGCAAATTCCGCACCACGGAGCCCGACTGTGCCGGCTCGCTTGTGGGGGCGGCGGGCGAGCGGTAGGCTCCGACCGGATCGACGGACGGGGAGAACGGCATTGACCGGATCCGATGGCAGCAGGCTCGACTCGTTCCTCCGCGGGCGCCGGATACTGGTCACGGGCGCCTGCGGCACCGTGGGGCGCGCGCTCCTGACGCGTCTCCTCACCTCGGAGGCAGCGTCGATCATCGGCATCGATCACAACGAGGGCGCGCTTTTCGAGCTCATGGAATCGATCTCGGATGAGCGGGTGCGCCTGATTCTCGGCGACGTGCAGAACCGCCAGCAGCTGGCGGAGCGCCTCCGCGACGTCGACCTGCTGATCCATACGGCCGCGTTCAAGCATGTCGGCACCTGCGAGCGATCGCCGCGCGACGCGGTCGCGGTGAACGTCTCCGGCACGCAGAATGTCATCGATGCGGCCCGGGCAGCGGACGTCGAACGGGTCGTGTTCACGTCATCCGACAAGGCGGTCAACCCGACCAGCGTCATGGGCACCTCCAAGCTGCTTGCCGAACGCCTCGTCGCGGCGGCCGCGGATCCCTCCGAGCGCCGGGGCCCGGTGTTCACGACCACGCGCTTCGGCAACGTGCTCGGCTCGAGCGGTTCGGTGGTGCCGATCTTCACCCGGCAGATCGCGGGCGGTGGGCCGGTGACGCTCACGGACCGGCGCATGAACCGGTTCATCATGGTCCCGGCCGAGGCCGTCGACCTCGTGCTCGAGAGCGCGCGGCTGAGCCGCGGCGGCGAGGTGTTCGTCACGAAGATGCATGCGCTGCGCATCGAGGATCTCGCGCACGCGATGATCCGGCGGCTGGCGCCGCGAGACGGCTACGCCCCGGCGGATATCGCCATCCGGGAAGTCGGTACCCGGGCGGGGGAGAAGCTGCACGAGGAACTCATCAACGAGGAGGAGGTCCGTCGCACGATCGAGCTGGACGACTTCTTCGTGGTGCTGCCCGCCCTGGCGGCCGGTTCGACGGAACGGCGTGCCGAGGCCTATGGGCGCGACCACGTCGAGGCCATCGGCGGCATCTATCGCTCGGATCGCGTCGCACCGATGGATCCGGAAGCCATCGAGTCCTACCTTGCGGCCAGCGGCATCACCTGACAACGGTACGGACCACGCATGCGGATACTGATACTGGGCGGCGACGGTTACCTGGGGTGGCCCACGGCGATGCACATGGCCGCTCGCGGTCACGTCGTCCACCTGGTCGACAACTACCTGCGACGGACCCTGGCGCTGCAGACCCGTTCGCAGGCGTTGATGGAAACGCCGGATCTCGGCGGCCGGACCGAATGCTTCCAGGCCCTGACCGGTCACGCGATCGATTACACGATCGCGGACTGCACGGACCATCGCGCACTCGCCCGCATCGTCGAACGATTCGAGCCGGATGCCGTGATCCATTACGCCGAGCAGCCGTCGGCGCCGTACTCGATGAAGGGGTTCGAGGAGGCACGGCTGACGCTCGACAACAACCTGCGCGCGACGTTCAACCTGATCTGGGCGGTGATGGAGCACGCACCGGACTGCCACGTCGTCAAGCTTGGCACCATGGGCGAGTATGGCACGCCGAACATCGATATCGAGGAAGGCTACCTCGAGATCGAGTACAAGGGCCGCTCCGACCGGTTCCTGTTCCCGCGAGCGGCAGGGTCGCTCTACCATACCACCAAGGTGCTCGACACGGACCTGCTGTACTTCTACGTCCGCCTGTATGGGCTGCGCGTGACCGACCTCATGCAGGGCCCGGTCTACGGGCTGTCCACTGACGAGGCGGACCTGGACGAACGGCTGGTCCCGAATTTCCACTACGACGACATCTTCGGCACGGTCCTCAATCGATTCCTGGTCCAGGCGGTGGCCGGCGTGCCGCTGACCGTCTACGGCGCCGGCAACCAGACGCGCGGCTACCTCAACCTGAGAGACACGCTGCAATGCGTCGAGCTGGCCTTGACCAACCCGGCGGAGGCCGGGGAACTGCGGATTTTCAACCAGGTGACCGAGGTGTTCTCGGTGAACCAGCTCGCAGCGCAGGTGAAGCGCGTCGGCGATTCGATGGGCCTCGACGTTGCTGTCGAACACCAGCCGAATCCGCGCAAGGAGGCGGAAGAGCACTACTACAACCCGATCTTCACCGGCCTGCGGGACCTGGGGCTGCAGCCGCACTACCTGACCGACGAGGTCGTTGCCGATCTGCTTCAGCGGATCGTCACGCACCGAGACCGCATCGATCCCGCGCGCATCCAGCCGCGCGTCCACTGGTCAGGCTGACGCATCCTTGCATCCGGGCCGAATACCCGGGCGAGAGGAGTCAGCGCAACCAGGTCTTGATGATCGTCCGGAGAAACATCATTCCGTAGGCCAGATCCCGGCCCTTTTTGCTGTGACCGGCATGGCGCCGGTGGATCGTGATCGGTACCTCGCGGATGCGAAGGCCACGCTTCGCGGCGTCGATGATCAACTCCGCAGTGTGGTACTGCGCCTGGGTGAGATGGAGCCGGCGCAGCGCGTCGGCGGTGATCGCGCGATAGCCGCTCGCGCAGTCGGTGACGGTGTGACCGAGCAGCCGCGAGATCATCGTGTTGAACACGCGGACACCCACGCTCCGAGCACGCGAGGCCGGTTCGTGCGCGCCGAGCAGGCGCGAGCCCACGACGATGTCGGCATCGCCGTCCAGGATCGGTGCGAGCAGCCCCTCGACCTCGGCCGGGTCGTGCTGCCCGTCCGCGTCCATGGTGACCACGCAGTCCGCTCCGTTGGCCAGGGCCAGATCGAACGCCGCCCGCAGGGCGAGGCCACCGCCGCCATTGATCGGCATGCGCATGACGCCGGCACCGAGATCCGCGGCCACACGGTCGGTGCCGTCGCCGCTGCCGTCGTCGATCACCAGCGCATGGACGCGTCGTCCGCCGATGCGGTCCGGCAGGCGCGGCAGGAGGGCAGCGAGATTCTCGGCCTCGTCGAGCGCCGGGATCGCGATCCAGATGGCGCCCGGCTCGCTGTCCGCGGGCGAGCAGGCACGTTCGATGGCGAGAGCCCGGATCAGTCGGTCCTGCTGCAGGTCGAGGCGGGCGAACTTGGCCCGGTTCCACACCATCGCGAACCAGAGAACGATCACCGCGATGATCAACAGGCTGACCAGGCGGCCACCCGGCTGGCCGCGGAGCGCGAAGAGGTCGGCGGGCAGGTTGGCAAGACCGGGCCATGCGCCGAATGCCGCCAGGGTTGCTCCAGCGAGGGCCACCAGCACCGTCACGCTCCGGTCCGTGCTGTAGCGCCGGTGCCGGAACGTACTGTAGCCAATGATCGAAATACCAGCGAGCAGAGCGGTAAGACGCAGCAGGGATATCGTCATCACGGCTCCGCGATCCCTTCTGTTCCATTATCCCGGCCACAGCCGCGCTCGATCGCCATCAGCGCGAGCGCGAACAGCAGGTAGATGACCGCGGCGACGAACGCGAGCAGGTGCGTGCCGATGGCGACGACCGCTGCTGCGGAGGAAGCGAGTCCGACGATGGAAGCGGCCGCGAACCACGCGGCCTCATGGGTCCCCAGGTCGGCGAAACCACGGATCGGCAACAACTGCACGGGCACCACCAGCAACTGCATCCAGAGCACCTGCACCGGATCGATGCTGAAGCCGAGGGCGCTCAGGAATGCGTAGTGCTGCACATACATCGCGGCCCACATCATGACGGTCGCGATCGCCGCCGGACGCAGCACATGCAGTGTCCGGGCGTGCTTCACGGCCGCGGCCGCCTGTCTGAGCAGATCGCGCAAACTTCGACGCCAGCCGGGTGAGGTGCGGTGGACCAGGCGGGCATCCAGCAGTGCCAGGCCAACCAGCGCGAGGACCACGACCCCGCTCAGCAGCAGCACGCCTGCACCGACGCCGGCGGGCAGCGAGTCGGGGGCGGCCCCGGCCGCGACGAGCACAATGACCGCGACACCGACGATGGCGAGGTCCATTGCCCGAGCCACCAACAACGAGGTACCGCCCGATCCGGGCGTTACGTCATGGCGCCGGTGGAAAAGCCAGACGACCGCTCCTTCGCCCAGCCACGCCGGAAGCAGTTTGCGTGCCGTTCCCTGGAGGCAGATCGTGGCGATCAGACCCATCGTCCAGCGACGCTCGATCAGCAGAGCGAACCGGAGCGCGCGCAACGTCTGGTACAGCAGTCCCGCCAGAATACCGCCGCAGGCCCAGGCAAGACTCAGTCGCTCGACCGTGCGCTCGACAGTGGCCGCATCCAACTGCCAAGCGACGATCGGAAGGACGATGACCGGCAGCCCGAACGCGAGCCCCACAGCCAGCCCGTCCCGATATCCCCTCATCCCGAGCCCGCACCGACGGCTTCCACGCGGACACCGCGTGCGCGCAGATAGCGTTCAATCGTGTTCGCCTCCTCGGTGCTGCCGCCGGCCCGATAGAGCTGCGCGAGGTTGCGCCAGGCCGTCCAGTTCTGCGGATCGATACGGATGACCTCCCGATACAATTCGGCAGCGGCCGCGGGATCACTTGCACGCTCGACGGCCACGGCCAACTGGATCTTGGCGGTTGCCCTCGAAGGCAGCGGAGCGTCCGCATTCTGATCGAGCCACCTGCGCATCCGTGCCGCCGCCTCTGCCGGGCGGTTCCGGGCCTGCTCCAGCGCGGCCTCCAACTGTGCACTCATGATCGACTCGGGAGCCTCTTCACTGAGCTGGCGTACCAGCGATTCCGCTTTCCCGATATTGCCCGTTTCCATCAGATTGAGGGCGTGCAAATAGGCTGCACGGGGGGAGCCCGGCGCGCGATCAAGGGCCTTTCGGGAGAATTCACGCGCTCGCGCGAAGTCGCTGCGGACCATATGGGCGCGTGCCGAGTTAAGGAGCGATAGTAGACCTCCTTCCGACTGAGCAGCTTCGCCGGCACGCTCGAGGACATCGAACACGCGTTCGCTATCCCCCTTCTCAAGCGCGTCGATGGTCGAGTTCGCGGCCGCGCGCATGGGCTTCGCCCCGGCGAAGTCGGCGGCCCAGAGTGTTGCTGGCCTCGCCCACTGGCGATTGCGTTCGATGGTCTGCAGCGCTACGACGGTTATGACACCAAGGCCGGCGAGCCGCAGCGCTGTCCAGCCGCGGTGGGTCAGATGAAGGCTGAACAGAGGGGCGACAAGCCCCGGGAGAAGAAGGGCCCCCGGAAGATATACCCGCTGTTCGAAGATTGGATCAAGCATGACGTGGCTCGCCTCCACACTCGATCCAACAAGGAAGAGCAGCCATCCGGCGGCCGGCCAGAGCAGACGACCACGCAGAACGCCCAGCACCGCCGCTGCCGTAAGGGCCAGGACGCCGGCTACCGCCAGGGCGGTCGCGGGGGGGTCGAACAGGGACTGCGAAACCGTATACGCGTAATCCACCTGCAGTCGCCCCGCGTCCGGCCACAGAAGCAGGGCAACATAGTGCAAGAGCACGCGCGCTTCGGTAAGCAGACGCTCTACACCCGTGAAGCCGAACCGGGGGTGTTCCATGAACAGGTACTGCAGGTGCGACCACGTTACCCAGACCATTCCGGCCAGAGCCGCTGCGAATAGCGCACCCCCGAGGTTCAGATTCCGTCGAGTGAGCCCCGTGAAGAATGCCACCTCAATGAGCCACCAGGCAGCAGGTGCCGAGGCGGCACTGGTCTTGGATCCAAGCGCTGCTCCCCAGATAACGAGCAACAGCGGAAGAGCGAGGCGTGTGGAGATATCACCCAACCGCCAGCGCGCGAACACGAGGAGGGTCGCGAGGTAGAGCAACCCGGCGAGTGAAGCCATGCGCTGGACGATGTAGCTGACGGCCTGCGTATTTACCGGATGGATCGCCCACAGCAGCGCTGCCAGGGCCGCGAATGCAAGTGCATTGCGCGCCAGGTCTTCAGGCGAACGGGGTGCGCGAGCCAAAGCGAGCAGCAACAGAAAAAGCGTTACGCTCGCCGACGCATGGATAGCGATGTTGGTCAAATGATAGGCGGTCGGATTCAGCCCCGATAGCAGATAGTTTAGGCCAAAGGTCAGACGCGCGACCGGCCGGTCCTGGCGTGTCGGGTGCTGCGCGGATTCGGCTAGTTCCGACCAGTGCTCGGGCTGAGCACCGTCGTACGAAACGATGTTCGGAAAATCGTCGAACGTGAACGGCGCATCAATAGTCGGCAGGTAGACGATCGTGGCGAACAGGATAAGTGCCGCCACAAGTGATGCCTTGTGAATGCGCGGGTGCATGAGCGGGATATCACCCGAAATGAGTGGGCCCGTCGCGGGCGACGGGCCCAAACCGTGCTGAGTGCGATAGCCGGGATCAAGCCGGCACTTCGGCCTTACGGCGCCGAAGGCACTTCGTAGGCCTGGAAGGTACGCGTGATCCCGGCATCCACATTCTCAACCGTGCAGTCGAATTCGGCGCCGGTCTCCGTGACTGCCGCGGTGTTCGTACCGGCCACGGAATAAGGGCTATCAATGCCTCCCTGCATCGCGTCAACCACGTCACCACAGCCGGTGACAGTCACCGCCGAGCCCGTGTCGCCTGCGAGCGCACCCGCCAGGTTTACCGCCGCTCCGGACGCCAGAGCGCCCGCAACGCCGTCAATCGCGGCTTCTTCAGCCTCGTCCTGCAGGTTGATGAAGCGCGGCAGCGCGACCACGGCGAGGGCGCCGAGGATCACGATGACCGCGACGAGTTCGATGAGCGTGAAACCGCTTTGCTGTCTACTCATGATGATTACCTCTCGATTGCTTGTCGGGCCGCAGCCCGAGGGTGCCGCTTCCGGCGGCCGGCGGGCACCGCGGTGCCGCCTTCCCTTCTTTTAGAATTCGGACCCGCTGACGTGCACGCGGGCGTGTTCCGGTCAGAAGCCGATGCCGCTCATGCGCCACTGCACGATCAGCGCGACCAGCAGCAGCAGGCTCGCAACGGCCGTGATTGTACCCCACAGCCGCGGACGGCGCGTCACACGCTCGTCCAGCCCGCCGAATTCGCGGTCGAGGCCGCGCGTGGCGCGGCGCAGCGTCAGCCACCGGTTCGCGCCGTGCTCCAGGGCCTTCAGGGCGCTGGGGCGCACGAAGACCACCGTGCCGATGATCAGCGCGAACACCGCCGAAACCCAGAGCAGGATCCGTGCCAGATCGCCGAGCATGGCGGCGACATCGCGATACTCGCGCCCCAGCATCAGCGTCCAGGTGGAACGCAGTTCGCCGAAGGCGAGAAAGTAGAGCAGGAACAGCGCGAGAAGCACGACGACCGTGCCGTAGAGCCGGTGGTGGCGGTAGAACCAGCGGTCGACATTGCGCGGGCGATCGAGCGGGCCGGTGGCGCGGCGCAGCGAGTAGCGCCGATCGCCGGTGCGGCGCAGGCGCTCGAGCAGCTCCGGGCGCAGCGCCACGGCAGCGCCGATGAGCGTGGTCAGGCCGAGCAGGCCGGCGAGCACGGCCATCGCCGAGGCGACCAGCAGGCTGGTGATCGGATCCATGTTCAGTTCTCCCCCTCGGTTGCGGCATCGCGCGCGAGCAGCGGCTGCACGGGCTTCAGGCGCAGGCCGCGCGGTTCGTTCGCAGGGCCCACGAGCTCGACCCGCCAGCGCCCGACCGCCGCCGGATCGCCGGTGAGCGCGTCCGGGTAGGCGGGCCGATAAACGATCTGGCCGTTCTCGTACGACCACTCACCGGGCCCGGACATCCCCGGCTCGCCGTCGCGGCGGCGGTGCGCGCGGATCAGGCGCAGGGCATTGCCGCCCTCCCATTCGGCAATGCGCTCGCGTTCGCCGCGCGCGATCAGCTCGGCGAAGCGCACGGCGAGGGCGGACTGCATGCCGGATACCGCGCGGTTGACCGCCGCCCGCTCGATGTCCACTCGCAGCACGGCGATGCGGTCGGCGGCCACCGCGACCAGCACGCCGACGATCGTGATGACGAGGGTGAACTCCAGCAGCGACAGGCCGCGTTGTCCAGCCGCGCGCGTCATCCCCCGAGCTGGGCCTGGCCGAGCTCCCACATCGGCAGGAACACGCCCAGCGCGAGCAGGAATACCAGGATGGCGACGCCGATGGTCAGGATCGGCTCGATCAGGGTACCCAGGTTCTTGACGTCGTACTCGACCTCGCGCTCGTAGAAATCGGCGACCTCGTCGATCATCTCGTCCATGCGCCCGCTTTCCTCACCGATCGAGATCATCTGGATGACGAGCGGCGTGAACACGTCCGCGCGGCTGGCCGTGCGCGACATGGCGTCGCCGCGCTCGATGCCCTCGCGCATCTGCAGAACCTTGCGGCTGATCCAGACGTTGTCGACGGCCGAGGCGGTGACATTGAGCGCCTGCAGGATGGGCACGCCCGAGCGGAACGCCATCGAGAAGGCGCGTGCGAAGCGCGCCAGGGCGCCGCGCAGCAGGATGTTGCCGATGATCGGGGTCTGCAGCTTCCAGCGGTCCCAGCGCAGGGCCCCTTCCTCGGTGCGGCGCCACATCCGCAGGCCGATCCAGGCGGCGGCGACGGCCAGCAGGATCGCCCACCAGTAGCTGGCGAAGAAGCCGGAGACGCCGATCAGCACGCGCGTCATCAGCGGCAGTTGGGCGTCGAACTTGTCGAACACGCGCGCGAAGACGGGGATGACGTAGGTCATCAGGATGAAGATGGCGATGGCGATGGCAG
>CAZVBX010000076.1:0-15326 GCA_964625925.1 uncultured Ectothiorhodospiraceae bacterium
GCTCGCTGTGCCACGCGCTCGCTACGGCGCAGATTTCCCGGACAGCCTCCTAGGGACCGCCGCAGGTCGCTTGACGGGCTCCGCGGTGCGGCAAAACTGTCTCAGAACGAATCCGTCTGCGCAAAAGGAGATCCCATGGCGTCTCCCGATCCGCTTTCCGCCGATGCGCTATACCGGCGCGCCGACCTGTCCGAACTGACCTTCCAGACCACCGATGAGCTGCCCGATCTCGAGCGCATGGTGGGCCAGGATCGCGCGATCGAAGCCCTGCAATTCGGTGCCGGCATGCGCGCCCCAGGCTACAACCTGTTCGTCCTCGGGCCCAACGGCAGCGGCAAGCACACGGTCGCGCGCGGCTATCTGCACGAGCGCGCGCGGGGCGAGGCCGTTCCGCAGGATCGGGGCTACGTCAACGATTTCCGCCACGGGACCACGCCGCGCCTGATCACGCTGTCGCCGGGGCGCGGGCGCCGCTTCGCGGAGGACCTCGACCGCTTGTGCGACGAGCTGCGCACCGCGATCCCCGCGACCTTCGAGAGCGAGGAGTACCAGAACCGGCTGCACGAGCTGCAGCGCAGCTTCGGCCGGCGCCAGGAGCAGGCGATCCGCGAGATCCAGGAAGAGGCCGAGCAGCACGAGATCGCGCTGATCGCGACCCAGTCCGGCTTCACGTTCGCCCCGCGCAAGAACGGCGAGACACTCGATCACGACGCGTTCCGCGAGCTGCCCAAGGACGAGCAGGAGCGGACCGAGCAGACGGTCGAGGAGCTGCAGCAGAAGCTCCAGCGTACGCTGCAGCAGTTCCCCAAGTGGCGTAAGGAAAGCCAGGAGCAGCTCAAGCAGCTCAACGAGGAGATGGCGCAGGTCGCCGTGGGGCAGGCGATCGACGACCTGCGCCAGCGCTACGCCGACGTTCCCAAGGTGCTGGAGCACCTCGATGCGGTACGCCGCGACGTGGTCGATAACATCGAGGCCTTTCGCCAGGGGGAGCACACCGAGACGCTGCTCGACCGCTACCGCTTCAATGTGCTGGTCGACCACGGCGACAGCGACGGCGCGCCGGTCGTCTACGAGGATCTGCCGACCTACCACCACCTGATCGGGCGCATCGAGCACCGCGTGTCGCAGGGCGCCCTGACCACGGATTTCTCGCTCATCAAGCCCGGCGCGCTACACCGGGCCAACGGCGGCTACCTGGTGCTCGATGCGCTCAAGGTGCTGAGCCACCCGTTCGCCTGGCAGGCGCTCAAGCGCGCCCTCTACGCCGGTCAGCTCCGGATCGAGTCGCTGGAGCAGATCTATTCGGCGGTGACCACGGTCTCGCTGCAGCCCGAGGCGGACGAGCTCGACGTCAAGGTCGTGCTGCTCGGCGACCGCATGCTGTACTACCTGCTATCGGCCTACGACCCCGATTTCGCGGAGCTATTCAAGGTCCAGGCCGACTTCGAGGACGACATCGGCCGCGACGCGGACAGTCAGGCGCTGTACGCCCGGTTGATTGCGACGCTCGCCCGGCGCGAGCGCCTGCCGGCGCTGGATCGCGCCGGCGTCGGCCGCGTCATCGAGCAGGCCGCGCGCTTGGCGGGGGACGCCGAGCGCATGACCATGCATGCCCGGGCGCTCGCCGACCTGCTGCACGAGGCGGCGCACTACGCGCGTGAGGCCGCAGCCGATGTGATGACCGCCGCGCATGTCCAGGCGGCCATCGACGGCCAGGACCGGCGCGCCAGCCGCGTGCGCGAGCAGATGGAGCGCCAGATCCAGCGCGGCACGCTGTGGATCGAGAGCGATGGCGCCCGCGTCGGTCAGGTCAACGGACTCGCCGTGATGCAGCTCGGCGGCCACGCCTTCGGCAAGGCGACCCGCATCAGCGCCACCGCGCGCCTGGGGCCGGGCCAGCTCATCGATATCGAGCGCGAGGCCCGGCTCGGCGGCAATATCCACTCCAAGGCGGTGATGCTCATCGGCAACTACATCGGTGCGCGCTATGCGGCCGAGCGCCCGTTGTCGTTGCACGCCAGTATCGCATTCGAGCAGAACTACGGCGGCGTCGAGGGGGACAGCGCGTCCGTGGCCGAACTGTGCGCGTTGCTGTCGGCGCTGGCCGGCGTGGGCCTGTCGCAGGCGCTGGCGGTGACCGGCTCGGTCGACCAGCACGGACGGGTGCAGGCCGTCGGCGGCGTCAACGAGAAGATCGAGGGGTTCTTCGACACCTGCGCGGCGCGCGGCTTCGCGCAGGGGCAGGGCGTGTTGCTGCCACGCGCGAACGCGGTCCACCTCATGTTGCGCCAGGACGTGCGCGAAGCGGTCGAGGCCGGCCGCTTCCGGATCGTGCCGCTGGCGCACGTGGACGAGTCCATCGAGCTATTGACGGGCATGCCCGCGGGCCAATCCGACGGCGAGGGTCAATTTCCTGACGGCACGTTCAACCGCCGGGTGGTCGAGCGCCTCGATAAGCTCGCCCAAATCCGCCAGACCACCGGCGAGCCGGAGTCCAAGTCCGGCCGCCGCTCCGGGGAAAACACCGATGACGTCGACCCCGGCGACCTCTGAACGCGTCGTCGTCCTGCTCGAAGGGCCCGCCGTCGAGCCCGCGCTCGAGACCGCGGCGCGTCTGGCGGCGCGTCGTCACGCAGGCCTGGTCGCATTGCTGGTCGAGGACGTCGATCTGCTGACCGTGGCGGGCCTGCCCTTCGCGCGCGAGATCGGCCTGGTCTCCGGCGCGGCGCGGCCCCTGTCGTCGGCGACGCTCGAGGCGCGCCTGAGCGATCGTGCGCGCTACCTGCGCCAACGAGTCGAGCGGATCGCCCAGCGCCATGGGATCGAAGCGGCGCTGCGGATCGGTCGCGGCCGGCAGGCGCAGACGGCGCTCGCCCATGCACGCGCGGACGACTTGCTCGTGCTCTGTCGTACGCACTGGGCGCAGCGTCCGGGCGATCCCATGGAGAATGTGATCGCGGAGGCCGTGTGCACGGTCATGCTCGTGGGGCCCAACCGCAGTCGCACCGCCGCGGGACCGATGGTGCTGCTCGACACCGGCGAGGGGGCATTGCGTGCCGTTGAGCGCGCGGCGGCGCTGGCGCGCGAGGAGGAACGGCCACTGACGCTGGCGCTGGCCCCGGGCGTACCGGCCGAGGTGCGCTACCAGGCGCGCTCGCTGCTGCGGGAGCGCGGCGTCGAAGCACGCATGGTGGAGTTGCTCCGGCTCGACCGGGCCGGGCTCATGCAGGCGGTTCGTCGCGAGCGGCCGTGGCTGCTATTCGTCAGCCGCGAGAGCCCCCTGTTGCGCGGCAGCGCGGGCCAGCGTCTGCGCATCGAATTCGACGAGGTCCCGCTGCTCATCGTGCCTTGAAGCGGCGGGTCGGGCCGGCCACGACCGCCACGTGGAGATGCCGCGGCGATGCTTGGGCCGATGGCCCTAGGGCCGGTTCTGCCGTGCGACTGGATCGACCTCGCTGTAATCCTGCGGGACGCGGAATCGCTCTGGCGGCAGCGAGGTCTCGTGGACCGAGACGACCGACCAGGTCGTACCGCTCTCGACGGCCTCCGAGCGCACCGGGATGCCGCCAAGCTCGCGGATGAGCTTGCTCGTGGTGCGTGGGCCGAGCTCGGCCTTGCCCTCGGACATGCCGGCCGTCATCTCACCGAAGAAGGCGAACATCCGGTCCAGGGTGCGAAAGCCGCCGGGCGAAAGGCCGATATCCTCGGCTGACGCGACACATACGGCATGGCTCGGCGCCGCGTTCACATGGACCATCGCTTCCTGGCAGGCGATGCCCGCCGCGGTGCTCGATCCGCCGCGCTCGATGTCGACCGAGGGGGCACTATCGGCGCCCGGCAGCTCGGCGAGCCGCTCGCGCATGTGCTTGCGCTGCTCCGGCGGCATCTGCTCGATCTGCTCCTCCAAACGGTCGCGTGTGCGCTCGATGCTTCGAGCGATCTGGCGCTTCTCCTCCTGGCCCACCCGCTGGTACTGCCGGGCGTCGTGGTCGATGAACACCAATTCGCCCGCCGTCCGGTCGAACAACAGCACGCTGCTCGCGCGGGCGGAGTTCTCGACGCGGACCCTGGCGTCGCTGACGTAGAACACCGATGTCCGGTCGCCGCCGCCGTCCGTTTCGATGACGGTCACCGCGCCCGCGACGGGCGGTAACACGGACAGCAGCGCCAGCACCTGCCCGACGACCTTTCCGTGGCTGCGCATGCTCGTTCTCCGTGGGTGGGATAATCGAGAACGATAGCCGGGATTGGGGTGCCTGCAAGTGGCATTCGCGGGTGCGCCGGTATCGTGCCGAGCCCGCTATCCGGTGTGCGGGTGTTGGCGATAGAACGCGCACAACTGCGTGTAGACACGAGGGTAGGCGTCCCGCACGCGGTCAGGCGTCGTCAGGAACACCTCGCTGGCGACGGCAAAGAATTCGCCGGGGTCGGTCGCGGCGTATTCGTCGAAGGGTAGGGGGTCGCCCCGGTCATAGCGCGCGACGAAGTCGTCGTAGGCGCGAGTAAAGGTCTGCGTCCACTCGTCACGGCCCATGTCCGGGTGCAGCGGCGGCATGCCGTTGGCCACGCCGTTGACCAGGTCGAGCTTGTGGGCGAATTCGTGGATGACCACGTCGAGGTCGTCCGTCTGTGGATCGTCATCGGCCGTCCAGGAGAGCACGACCGGACCCTGGGGCCAGGCCTCGCCGGCGCGCGCCTCGTCGACCTCGTGGACCACGCCGTTCTCGTCGGTGAATTGCTCGCGCGACTCGAATTCGCCGGGGTAGACGATCACCGAGCGCCATCCGTCGTACCAGTCGAATCCAAGTCCCAGGATCGGCAGGCTGGCCTGGAGGGCGATCAGCCGCCGGTCCGCATCGCTGAGCTCGAGCCCGCCGGCCGGCTCGATGGATTTCTCGTACAAAAACAGCGTGACGAGCTCGCGCAGCCGCGTGCGCGTATGCGAATCATAGCGCGCGACTGCGGGCAGCCGCTGCATCAACTCTTCCCAGTCGCGATCGCTCAGGCCGCCCCGGCGCAGGATCCAGCGCCGCCGCCATTCCCGGTACCATCCTCGCACTCTGCCCTCCCTCGCACTGGGCTGACGGATGCAATCGCCGCGCTCCGGCGCTTGCGGACGCCTCGTTGAGGCGCAAGCCTAACAAAGGAGCCGCCCCGATGGTGGCACTGGCGTAGTCGCCGCCCCCGCCTGGGTGCGAATCGCCAGTGGGCGTAGAATATCCGGCGTGCATGAGGCTGGCGGCGTCGCACAGCCCGGAGGTCGAACCGTGTCCACCGTATTGCGTGTATTCTGGCTGGGCGCCGCGCTCTTGCTCGTCGCGGGTTGCGCCAGCGGTCCGCTGCGCACCGAGGGCGTCACGCGCGACATCGTGCCCGGCGAGGCGGCGGCAACCGATCATGTCGGCGACACCGTTCTTTGGGGCGGGGTCGTGGTCAACGCGACCAATCTCGAGGACCGGACCCGGCTGGAGATCGTGGGCTACCCGCTCGACGAGTACTCGCAACGGCCGCAGACCGACGCTGAGCCGCAGGGGCGCTTTCTGGCTTATCGCGAGGGCTACCTGGAGACGGCCGAATATGGCCGCGGCCGCCGCGTGACCGTGCGCGGCGAGATCACCGGCAGCGAACGCGGACGCATCGGCGAAGCGCCATACACCTATCCGGCGGTCGCGGCGGAGCAACTGGAGCTGTGGCCAGAGCGGCGCGAGCAGGGGAACTCGCGACCACGCTTCCATTTCGGCATCGGGGTCCTCTTCGGCCGCTAGCAGGCTGTTGAAAACAGCCTGCTAGGGCCTGTTAACCCTTCCCGCGATCGCCGGCGCACCCGGCGCAATCCACAGGAGGCAGATCATGGCGCAAACGCCGTCCACGATGCTGGCGCTGGGTACGCCGGCGCCCGATTTCACGCTACCGGAGCCGGCGAACGGGCGCGAGGTCTCGCGGAGCGAGTTCGCCGGTCAGCCGCTGCTGGTCGCATTCCTGTGCAATCACTGCCCGTTCGTCCTGCACATCAAGAGCGTGTTCGCGGGCTTTGCCCAGGAATACCAGGAACGCGGCCTGGCGGTCGTCGCCATCAACGTCAACGACGCCGAGCGTTATCCCGCCGACGGCCCGGAGGAAATGGCGCAGCTGGCGCGCAGCAGCGGTTTCTTCTTTCCCTACCTCTATGATGAATCGCAGGCCGTCGCGCACGCCTTCGGCGCCACATGCACGCCCGATTTCTTCCTGTTCGATCGCGATCACCGGCTGGCCTATCGCGGGCGCTTCGATGGGGCGACGCCCGGCAACAGCGAGCCGGTCACCGGCGCCGATCTACGCGCGGCCGCCGATGCGCTACTGGAGGATACGGAGATGCCGCAGGAGCAGCACCCGAGCCTCGGCTGCAGCATCAAGTGGAAACCCGGCAACGAGCCGGAGTGGGCCTGAGGGCCCCGTGCTCGGAGCCATCCCCGCCCCCCGGCCTGGAGCCAAGCCGGACCGCCCAGGGCCGGATTCTGGCCGGCTCGTCCAGGTGCCGTGGGGATATCCGACGGCATCGGATGCGGGCGAAGCGATGCCGGCCGGTACGGTCATGGACCGGGCCGCGATGGCGGATGCTCAGTATTGCCGGTGGGTCTTTTCCAGCTGCTCGCGGCGCGTCTTGGCCTCGGCCGAGAGCGTCGCCGTCGGGCGTGCCAGCAGGCGAGCGATGCCGATGGGATCGCCCGTGTCTTCGCAGTAGCCGTACTCACCATCCTCGATTCGCTGCAGCGCCTCGTCGATCTTGCGCAGCAGCTTGCCCTCGCGCTCGCTGATGCGCAGCGAGAGCCAGCGCTCTTCCTCGGCGGTGGCGCGATCGAGTTCGTCCGGCTCGTTCGAGGCGGTCGACAGCTCGCTACGCGCCCGCGCGATGTCGTTCTCGATGTCGGCCCGTTGCGCCAGTAGGCGGTCCCGGAAGAACGCGAGCTGCTCGTCGCTCATGTACTCCTCTTCCGGGGCGTTGAGGAGCTCCTCCTCCGTGAGCGTGCTGCGGGTGCGGCCCAGGGCGTCTGTATCTGCGGTTTTGGTCATTGATTGAGTCCATCCGGCGACACAGCCGGAATCGTCTGGCCAACGGCGGTCACCGCGGGCGACCCCCGACGAACCGCCGGAGTATAGGGACGCCCCAGGGGGTTTGCAACGCGCCCGCGAGCCTCCCCGGTCGCGCCCTGTGACGGCGTTCACCGCCCGCCGGTGGCGCGCAGGTGCGCGAGCACCGGCGCGGTCTGGGGGCGCACGCCGCGCCACACGAAGAACGATTCCGCCGCCTGCTCCACCAGCATCCCGAGGCCGTCGGAAACGGTCGCCGCTCCGGCCGCGCGGCCCCAGTCCAGATAGGCGTGCGCGGCGTCCCCGTACATCATGTCGTAGACGGCGCCGCGGCGGGCCAGAAGCGCTGGCGGTAACGGCGGCAGCTCGCCGGCCAGGCTGGCGGCGCTGGCGTTGACGATGACGTCGAACGGTCCGTCGGCGGCTACTTCGTCGAAAGCGCGTCCGGCGATCGGCCCCTCATGGGCGAAATCGGTAGCGAGCGCCTGCGCGCGCGCCACCGTGCGGTTGGCCACGGTGAGCTGCGCCGGCGCCTCCGCCAGCAGCGGGCCCAGCGTCCCGCGGGCGGCACCGCCGGCGCCCACCACCAGCAGGCGGCGCCCGGCAAGCGCCAGGCCCAGGTTGTCGCGCAGGTCGCGCACCAGGCCGATGCCGTCGGTGTTGTCGCCCGCGATGCGCTGATGGGCCGCGATGCGTATGGTGTTCACCGCACCGGCGCGCTGGGCGCGCTCGCTGCACTCATCGCACCAGCCGAAGGCTTGCGCCTTGAATGGCACGGTGACATTCAGGCCGCGGCCGCCGGCGTCGAAGAACCCGCGGGCGGTGGCGGCGAAGCCGTCGGGTGGCGCTTCGAGGCGCGCGTATTCCATTTCCTGGCCGGTTTCGGCGGCGAAGCGGGCGTGGATGATGGGCGAGAGACTGTGGCCGACCGGGTGACCGATCACGGCATAGCGATCCGCGGGCATGGGCGCACCTGTGGCTGCCGGACGCGAAATCGTTGCAGGGTCGACTCCTCGTGTCCAGACGCTTGGCGTGGGCAGACGGGACCCGCGCCGGTTACACTGAGGCCGGTCTATTCGGAGGGCCTCCGGTGAGCCAGCCCCATCGCCCTGTGCCCGGATTTCCCGCGACGCGCTTGCGGCGCATGCGTCGCGATGCGTTCTCGCGGCGGCTGATGCGCGAGACCACGCTGACGCCCGACGATCTCATCTGGCCGGTGTTCGTGCGTGAGGGCCAGGGCGAGCGCGAGCCGGTTCCGTCGATGCCGGGCGTCGAGCGCCTCAGCATCGACGCCCTGGTGGCCGACGCGCGGGCGTGCGCCGATCTCGGCATTCCCGCTGCGGTGCTGTTCCCGGTCACGCCGGCGCACGTGAAGACCGAGGGCGCCGAGGCCGCCTGGGACCCGGACGGCCTGGTTCAGCGGGCGGTGCGTGCGATCAAGGATGCCTGCCCCGAGTTCGGCGTCATCACGGACGTCGCGCTCGATCCGTTCACCTCGCACGGCCAAGACGGTCTGCTCGACGCCCGCGGCTACGTGGCCAACGAGCCTACGGTCGAGGCGCTGGTGCGCCAGGCGCTGTCGCACGCCGAGGCGGGCGCCGACGTGGTCGGCCCGTCGGACATGATGGACGGGCGGGTCGGCGCGATCCGTCAGGCGTTCGAAACGAACGGCTTCACCGAGACGCGCATCCTGTCCTACGCCGCCAAGTATGCCTCCTCGTTCTACGGGCCGTTCCGCGATGCGGTCGGCTCGGCGGGCAATCTCGGCGGCGGAGGCAAGCACACCTACCAGATGGACCCGGCCAACGGCGACGAGGCCTTGCGCGAGGTGGAACTCGATCTCACCGAGGGCGCCGACATGGTCATGATCAAGCCGGGCCTGCCGTATCTCGACGTGATCCGGCGCGTGCGCGAGCGCTTCGGCGTGCCCACGTTCGCCTACCAGGTCTCGGGCGAATACGCCATGCTCGAGGCCGCAGCCGCCCATGGCTGGCTCGAGCGCCGGGCCTGCGCGCTCGAGGCGCTCACGGCGTTCAAGCGCGCAGGCGCCGATGCGATCCTCACCTATCACGCCCGCGAAGCGGCGCGGTGGCTCGCCGGCGGCGCTTGAACGTACTCCCCTGGGGCCCTATGTAACCACGAGAGCGGTCGCTGCCGGAGCGGCAGCGGCGAGACGTTCGTTGCGTGGAGACCCCGGAGGGAAGTCGCATTGGAGTACAAGGATTACTACGCGACACTCGGTGTCGAGCGCGGCGCATCGCAGGACGAGATCAAGCGCGCCTATCGCAAGCTGGCGCGCAAATACCATCCGGATGTGAGCAGCGAGCCGGACGCGGAATCGAAGTTCCAGGCGCTACAGGAGGCCTATGAGGTCCTCAAGGATCCGGAAAAGCGGGCTACCTACGACCAGCTCGGCCAGGGTTGGCGCCAGGGGCAGGACTTCCGGCCGCCGCCCGATTGGGAACAGCACTTCAACTTCGACGGCGGCGGGTTCACGCGCGGCGATGCCAGCGCCTTCTCCGAATTCTTCGAGTCGCTTTTCGGCGGCGGCGGTGGCTTCCGCGGCTTCGGCCGGCGTGGCTTCGACGACGTCGGCGCACGCGGGCAGGATCGCTTCGCCCGCGTCGAGCTCACCCTGGAGGAGGCCTATCACGGCGGCCAGCGGCCAGTGACGCTCGAGTCGGCCGCCGCGGACGCCTATGGGCGTGTGCAGGCGAGCCCGCGGACGCTGAATGTGCGCATCCCGGCGGGTGTGACCGAGGGCCAGCAGGTCCGCCTGCAGGGGGAGGGTGGCGCCGGGGCCGGACGCGGGGGGCGCGGCGACCTGTACCTCGAGGTCGTGTTCCGCCCGCATTCGCTGTTTCGCGCCGACGGCCGTGACATCCACCTCGATCTGCCCATCGCGCCCTGGGAGGCCGCCCTGGGGGCGACGGTGCCCGTGCCCACGCTGGGCGGCGAGGTCGACACCAAGATCCCGGCCGGCGCTTATAGCGGCCAGCGCTTGCGCCTGCGCGGGCGCGGCTTGCCGGGCTCGCCGCCGGGCGACCAGTATCTGCAGCTGCGCATCGTGATGCCGCAGCCCAAGGGCGAGGCCGATCGGCAGCTATTCGAGCGCATGCGCCAGCAGATGCATTTCGATCCGCGCGCGGCCATGCGCCAGGGGGTCGCAGGGTGACGCGGGCGAGCCGTCGAGCGACAGCCGTGCCGGGTACTGCGCCTGCGCGCCCGCCTGGCGGCGCTCGACCCCCTGGCAACTGCGGCCGCTGAACGGACGGCCTCAGTCCCGGTTGGCGAAGTAGCCCGGTACCCGCCCGATATACGCGCCTTTGTCCTGCACCGCGCCGCCGGTGAGCACGAAGCCACGCGGGTTGCCCGCGGGATCGACGAATTCGCCGCGCACGCCGTCGTCGTCGGTGCGCTCTTGCCATTCCCCCCCGGTCTCGGGCGGCGGCGCATAGAGCTGGATGGGACAGCACGGGGTCTTGGCGATCACCGGCATCACCGGGTAGTCGACCTCGGTGCGGCGGCCGGCGAGCGTGGCGCCGAGCGCGCGGGCGCAATGGTTGATCGGCAGAATGAACGGCAGCACCACGCCATCGACCTCGGCGCAGTCACCCAGCGCGAAGATACCGGCCGCCGAGGTCTCGAGCGCCCGGTCGGTGCGAATCCCGCGGCCGATGTCCAGGCCGGCGTGGGCCGCCAGCTCCGTGTTCGGGCGCAGCCCCAGGGCGCGCACCACGACATCGGCGGCGAAGCCCGCGCCGGTGTCATCGCGTACCAGCAGTTCCTCGTGGCCATGCTCGACCGCCGCGGCGGCCCGTCCGCAGGCGACGTCGACGCCGGCGTTGGCCAGCGCGCCGCCCAGGTGCGCACCCGCGGCCGGCGGCAGCATGGTGCCCATGGGCCAGGCCCGGGGTTCGAACAGGGTCACGTCGTAGCCGGCCTCGACCCAGTCGTTGGCGAACTCGCAGCCAATCAGGCCGCCGCCGATGAGCACCACCCGGCGCGCGCCCGCCAGCGCTTGGCGCACCCGCCCGTAGCCGGTCAGGTCGTTGACCGCGAAGACCTGGTCGACGGCGTCGCCGGAAAGCCCCGGGTCGACCTGTCGAGCGCCGACGGCCAGGGCGATCGCGCGCGCCTCGAGCGCTCGGTCGTCCTCCAGGCGCACGCGCATCGTCCCGGGCTCGAGCGCCACGGCGCGGCGCTCGATGACGACCTCGGCGCCGAGCTGCGCGGCCATTTGCTCGGCCGAGGCCTGCGCCAGATCGGCGGCTGACTTGCCGCGCGTGAAGGCGTTCGACAGCATCGGCTTGGAATAGCTGGTGCCGTCGTCGGCCGTGACGAGCACCAGCGGCGTCTCGGCATCGTGCTTGCGGAACTCGCGCGCCGCGGTGTAGCCGGCCAGACCGGTGCCGATGATGACGACGGGCTTCATGCGGGGTCCTCATGCGGGTCGTCGCCGGCGCCCACCCAGTCGCGCGGCGTCAGGAAATCCTCGGTCAGGCGTGCCTCGGGGCTGCCCGGCTCGGGTCGCCAGTCATAGCGCCAGCGCGTCAGCGGCGGCAGCGACATCAGGATCGATTCGGTGCGCCCGCCCGACTGCAGGCCGAACAGCGTGCCGCGGTCGTGGACCAGATTGAACTCGACGTAGCGTCCGCGGCGGTAGAGCTGGAAATCGCGCTCGCGCTCGCCCCATTCCAGCGTGCGCCGGCGCTCGACGATCGGCAGGTAGGCGTCGAGATAGCCCTGACCGACGTCGCGCACGAAGGCGAAGCAGGTGTCGGCGTCCGGCTCGCTGAGATCGTCGAAGAACAGCCCGCCGATGCCGCGCGGCTCACCCCGGTGCGGCAGGTGGAAGTACTCGTCGCACCAGCGCTTGTAGCGCCGCCAGGCCCCGTCGCCGAGCGCGCCGCAGGCCGCGCGCGCGGTTTCGTGCCAATGGACGCAGTCCTCGGTGAAGGGATAGAACGGCGTCAGGTCGAAGCCGCCGCCGAACCACCAGGCCGCCGGCGCCTCGGGATCGCCCACGACGAAGCAGCGCAGATTCGCGTGCGAGGTGGGCACATACGGATTGCGCGGGTGGGCCACGACGGAGATGCCGACCACGCGGAACGGCTGGTCGGCCAGCCCGGGGCGGCTGGCGCTGGCCGACGGCGGCAGCCGCTGGTCCAGGACGTCGGAGTAATTGACCCCTGCCTGCTCGAACAGGCCGCCCTCGGACAACACGCGTGTGCGCCCGCCGCCGCCGTGGTCGCGCTGCCAGCGGTCTTCGTGGAAGGCGCTGCCGTCGAGCGCCTCGAAGCGCGTGCAGATGCGGTCCTGCAGCTCCGTCAGCCAGGCCGCGATGGCATCGATCGGGATCGCTTCGCTCATGGTGATCGCAGAGTCTTCGCAGGGCTAGTGGGCCATGGGGGTATTTCGGTAACGCTCTGCGGCGCTGTGCGTACTCGCCGCGGCGTTGCTCGTCACTTGTGTAGTGACGCTACACGCGCTCCTCGTGCCTTGCGGCGAGTACGCACAGCGCCGCAGAGCGTTACCGAAATGCCCGCATGGCCCACTAACTGCGCAGGGTTTCGCCAGTGCGGCCGTCGCGAATGGGCGTGGGCCGGTCGAGGCCGCCTACGGCGCCCTCGACCACCCGGTCCACGCTCTCAGCGAACCGCTCGCGCACGCCAGCAGCGCTGCGCGCGGGATCGCCGCCCGCCCGATTGGCGCTGCTCGAGACCAGCGGGCCGTCCCAGGCACGGCAGAGCGCCGCCGCGACCGGGTGCGCGGTCACACGCACGGCCAGCGTGTCGTGATCGCCCTTGAGCAATCGCGGTACGCCCGCGGCCGCCGGTAGCAGCCAGGTCACCGGGCCGGGCCAGGTGGGCTCGACGCGCGCCCGCACCGCCGCGTCCAGCAGGCCCAGCCAGGGTTCGAGCTGCGCCAGCTCGTGCGCGATCAGGATCAGACCCTTGCCGGCGCTACGTCCCTTGAGCGCCTGCAGGCGCGCGACGGCGTCGACGTTGCCCGGATCGCAGCCGAGACCGAACACGGCCTCGGTGGGGTAGGCGATGATGCCCCCTGCCGCGAGTGCCTGGCGCGCGGCCTCGAGCTGGGCCGGCGCCATGGCTACTCGTCGACGCGGCGCCGGGCCGCCGCCAGCGCGGCGCCGGACGCCTTCTTCTTGGACGCGGCCTTCTTCTTGCTCGCGCTCTTCTTCTTGGAAGCCGCGGCGCTGCCGTTACCCGTGCCGGCGGCGGCCGCCGCCTTCTTCTTGGCGGCGGATTTCTTCTTGGACGCCGTCTTCTTCTTGGACGCGGCTTTCTTGCTCGCGGCCTTCTTGTTCGAGGCGGTCTTCTTGGCGGCTTGCTTCTTCGCCGCCTGTTTCTTGGCCGCCGCCTTCTTCTTGCCGCGCCGGCGCTCCGGTGCGGCGGCGAGCAGCTCCAGGCAGCGCTCCAGCGGCAGCTCGGCCGGCTCGGCGTCCTTGGGCACCTTGGCGTTCTTGTTGCCGTCGGTGATGTAGGGGCCGAAACGGCCGTTCAGGACCTGCACGGTCGTGCCGTCCTCGGTCTCGAAGGTGTTGATGATGCGGTTGGCGTCCGCGATCTTCTTCTCGGCGACCAGTTCGCGCGCACGCTCGGGCGTGACCGTGTACGGGTCGTCCTCGCGCAGCGAAACGAACTTGTTGCCGTAGCGCACGTAGGGCCCGAAGCGGCCGATGCTGGCCTGCATGGGCTCGCCTTCCTCGGTCTCGCCCAGATCGCGCGGCAGCTGGAACAGGGCCAGCGCCTCGTCGAGCGTGATGGTGTCGAGCTTTTGCCCCGGGCGCAGGCCGGCGAAGCGTGGTTTGATCTCGTCGTCGCGGGTGCCCATCTGCACCACTGGCCCGTAGCGGCCCATGCGCGCCGAGATCGGCCGGCCCGATTCCGGGTCCGTTCCGAGCTCGCGCGCCTGCACGGCCTCGGCGCGCGAGACGTTCGCTTCCTTGTCGTCGATGCGCTCCCTGAGCGGCTCCCAGAAGCCCTCGAGCACCGGGATCCAGTCCTGCTCGCCCCGGGCGATGGCGTCGAGCTGATCCTCCAGGCGCGCGGTGAACTCGTAGTCGACGTAGGGCCCGAAGTGCTCCGACAAGAAGCGCGCGACCACGCGGCCGACGTCGGTGGGGATGAAGCGCCGGCTCTCCATCTCGACGTACTCGCGCTCCTGCAGCGTCGAGATGATGGAGGCGTAGGTGGAGGGGCGGCCGATGCCGTATTCCTCCAGCGCCTTGACCAGGCTGGCCTCGGTGTAGCGCGGCGGCGGCTCCGTGAAATGCTGGCCCAGACGCACGTCGTCGAGCGGCAGGGTCTCGCCCTCGGCCAGCTCGGGCAGCCGCCGCTCGGCGTCGGGATCGGAGTCGTCGTCGCGATCCTCGCGGTACACCGCCATGAAGCCCGGATGGCGCACCACCGAGCCGTTGGCACGGAACACGTGGGCATCGCCGGCGGCGAGCTCGGCGGCCACCGTGTCGAGCGTGGCATGGACCATCTGGCAGGCGACGGTGCGCTTCCAGATGAGGTCGTAGAGCCGGTGCTGGTCACTCGACAGCGCCTGGCGCAGCGCAGCCGGCGTACGACGCACGTCGGTCGGGCGGATGGCCTCGTGCGCCTCCTGGGCATTCTTCGACTTGGTGCGATAGCGCCGCGCCGACTCGGGCAGGTTGTCCGGCCCGTAGCGCTCGCCGATCAGCTCGCGGATCTGCGCGAGGGCGTCCTCGGCCAGCGTGACCGAGTCGGTGCGCATGTAGGTGATCAGGCCCACCGCGCCCTCGCCGGTGTCGATGCCCTCGTAGAGCTGCTGGGCCACGCGCATGGTGCGCGAGGCGGAGAAGCCGAGCTTGCGCACGGCCTCCTGCTGCAGCGTCGAGGTGGTGAACGGCGGCGCCGGATTGCGCTTGCGCTGCTTCTTCTCGACCGACTGCACGCGCAGCGTGCCGCCGCCCGCCTCGCCGGCGGAGCCGGCCGCCTCCAGGATGCGCTGGCGCGCCGCCGTGGCGGTGTCGCCGTCGGTGATCGTGAATTGCTCGAACTTGGAGCCGTCGAGCCGCACCAGCTTGGCGGAGAAGGCCTCCGCGTTCTTGTGCAGGTCGGCCTCGACCGACCAGTACTCCTGCGGCACGAAGGCCTCGATCTCGTCCTCGCGCTCGGTGATCATCCGCAGCGCGGGACTTTGCACGCGGCCGGCCGACAGGCCGCGGCGGATCTTCTTCCACAGCAGCGGCGACAGGTTGAAGC
>CAZVBX010000077.1:0-14890 GCA_964625925.1 uncultured Ectothiorhodospiraceae bacterium
TGCACGCGACCGAGCGCTTCCGCATGGAGCGCGGCAACGGCTCGACCGAGGACATTACCGCCCGCGTCATCGACATCGTCGCCCCCATCGGCAAGGGCCAGCGCGGGCTCATCGTCTCGCCGCCGAAGGCCGGCAAGACGATGATGCTGCAAAACATCGCCCAGAGCATCGCGGCCAATTCGCCCGAGTGCTACCTGATCGTGCTGCTGATCGACGAGCGGCCCGAGGAGGTCACGGAGATGGACCGCATGGTCCAGGGCGAGGTCGTCTCCTCGACCTTCGACGAGCCTGCCAGCCGGCACGTGCAGGTCGCCGAGATGGTGATCGAGAAGGCCAAGCGCCTGGTCGAGCACAAGCACGACGTGGTCATCCTGCTCGACTCGATCACGCGCCTGGCGCGCGCCTACAACACGGTCGTGCCGTCCTCCGGCAAGGTGCTCACCGGCGGTGTCGACGCCAACGCCCTGCACCGGCCCAAGCGCTTCTTCGGCGCAGCGCGCAACATCGAGGAGGGTGGCAGCCTGACGATCCTGGCCACGGCTCTGGTCGATACCGGCTCCAAGATGGACGAGGTGATCTACGAGGAGTTCAAGGGCACCGGCAACATGGAGCTCCATCTCGATCGCAAGATCGCCGACCGGCGCATCTACCCGGCCATCAACATCCATCGCTCCGGCACGCGCCGCGAGGAGTTGCTGATGACGCAGGAGGAGATGCAGAAGACCTGGATCCTGCACAAGTTCCTGCACTCGATGGACGACATGGAGGGCATCGAATTCCTCATCGGGCGGATGCAGCAGACCAAGACAAACGAGGAATTCTTCGAGCTGATGAAGCGCTGAGGCGGGCACCTCCTCGCAGCGCGGAATCGATCTCGACAGCCGCCCTCACGGACGACCGGCGCAGACTTCCTACCGCCGCGCACTCGGGCTGAGCCCGCGGCGACCCGCTCCGCAGTGCGGCCAAGGCTTCGCGTTCAGCGCCCGGGCCACTGCGGCCGGCCATCCGGCGCGCGTGATCGCAAGGCGCGCTGTAGCCGCAGCGCCGCTACACTGGCACATGCCTCTTGTCATGGAGCGTCGACATGGAAGCGCTCGCTCGACTCCAGCAGCGCCTGGCCGACTTCGTCTGGCAGACACCGGGGGCGCCGGACCGCCCGCGGTGGCAGCGTATCCTCGCCGATCAGCTGCGGCTTCTCGTCTGCGTTGCGCGCGACCTCGCGAGCGGCCAGCTGTCGATGCGGGCCATGGGCCTGGTGTTCACCAGCCTGCTGTCGCTGGTTCCGCTGCTCGCGATCGGCTTCTCGGTGCTCAAAGGCCTGGGCGTACACAACCGCGTGGAGCCGGCGGTCGAGCAGGCGCTAGCGCCCCTGGGCCCCCGCTCGGCCGAGATCACGAGCCGGATCATCGCCTTCGTCGACAACATCGAGGTCGGGGTCCTGGGCACGCTGTCGTCCATCTTTCTGATCTTCGTCGCCGGCAGCCTCATTCAGCAGGTGGAGGAGGCGTTCAACTTCACCTGGGACGTGACGCGCGCCCGGACCCTGGTGCGGCGATTCTCCGACTACGTGACGATTATCGTCATCGGACCGGTGGTGCTGGTCGCGGCGACCGGCGTGTTCGGCTCTTTGATCGGCACGGCGTTCGTCCAGGCCGCGCTCGCGATCGAGCCGGTCGGCACATTGCTGCGGATGTTCGGCGGGGCGGCGCGGTTCCTGATCGTGAGCCTGGTGTTCGCGCTGCTCTATCTCGTCATCCCGAATACCAATGTGCGCCTCGGTCCCGCGCTCTATGGCGGTGTGGTGGCCGGTCTGGCTTGGGAGACCGTCGGGCGCATATTCACGGCCTTCGTCGTGACCTCCACCACGTACGCGGCCATCTACTCGGGGTTCGCCATCCTGCTGCTCTTCATGATCTGGCTGAACCTCTCGTGGGTGATCCTGTTGACCGGATCGACGATCGCGTTCTACCGGCAGCACCCGGCCTACCGCGCCAGCGGCGGGCGCATGGGCGCGCATCTGGCGCCGGCGCAGCACGAGCGCGTCGCCCTGATGCTCATGCTCGCGATCGTCGGTGACTGGCTCGCGGGACGGCCGCCGCCATCCGGCCCGGCACTGGCCGAGCGCGCCGGCGTGCCCACGCTCGCGGTCGAGCGGATTCTCGGCTCGCTGCGGGAGGCGGACTTGGTCGTCCCCGGCGGCCGCGATGCCACGGGCTGGCTGCCGGCCAAACCGCCCGGGCGCACCAGCGTGAAGGCGGTGCTCGACGCCCAGCGGCACCGGTCCGAGCATCGCTGGGAATTGCCCCACACGAATTCGCCGGACGAGCATGTCATGCGCGAGGTCGAAGCGGCGCTCGAACATGCCACTGGCACCACCATGCTGTCGGAGCTTGCGACGCGCGCTCCCCAAGAGCGCGCCTGAGCGACGTGCGCTCAGCGGGCCAGCGCGCGGTGGCCGATGTCCCGGCGGAAGTGCACGCCGGTCCAGGTGATGCGCTCGACCGCCGCATAGGCCGCGCGCTGGGCCTCGGCGACATCGGCGCCCAGCGCGGTGACGCAGAGCACGCGGCCGCCGGCGGTTATGGCCTGTTGGCCGTCGCTTGCGGTTCCGGCGTGAAAGACCTTGGTATCCGCTCCCTCGGGCGCATCGAGGCCGGTGATGACGTCGCCTTTACGGTAGGCGCCCGGATAGCCATCGGCCGCCATGACCACGCCCAGCGCGGCGCGCGTATCCCAGACCGGCTCGAGGTCGGCGAGCGTGCCGCGCGCGGTCGCTTCGCACAGATCGACGAAGTCCGAGCGCAGGCGCATGAGAACGGGCTCGGTCTCCGGGTCGCCGCCGCGCACGTTGTACTCCAGCACGCGCGGACTGCCGTCGGGCGCGATCATCAGCCCGGCATAGAGGAACCCGCTGAACGGCCTGCCGGCCGCCTCCAACGCCGCGACCGTCGGCTCGACGATCTCGCCCATGACGCGCTCGTGGACCGCGTCGGTAATGACCGGTGCGGGTGAATAGGCGCCCATGCCGCCGGTGTTGGGACCGGTGTCGCCCTCGTCGCGTGTCTTGTGGTCCTGCGACGACGCCAGCGGTACCACGGTGCGCCCGTCCACCAGGCAGATGAAGCTGGCTTCCTCGCCCTCGAGGTAATCCTCCACCACGACGCGGACGCCGTCGCCGCCGAAGCGCCCGCTCAGCATGTCCTCGACCGCCGCCTCGGCGTCGGCGACGGTATGCGCGACCACGACACCCTTGCCCGCGGCCAGTCCGTCGGCCTTCACCACGAGGGGCGCACCGCGTTCGCGCACGTAGGCCAGCGCGGGCGCGGCTTCCTCGAACACGCGGTATTCGGACGTGGGGATGGCGTGCTCGGCGAGGAACCGTTTGGCGAACGCCTTGGAGCCTTCGAGCTCGGCGGCGGCCTGCGTGGGACCGACGATCAGCCGGTCCTCCGCGCGGAAGCGGTCGACGATACCTGCGACCAGCGGCGCCTCGGGCCCGACGACGGTCAAATCGACCTCGCGCCCGCGCGCCAGCGCCAGCAGGCCCTCGAGATCGTCCGCCGCGACGGTGACATTCTCCATCTTCGGCTCGCGCGCCGTGCCGGCATTGCCCGGCGCCACCAGCACCTGCTCGGCGCGGTCGGACTGCGCCGCCTTCCAGGCCAGCGCATGCTCACGCCCACCACCGCCGACCACCAATACCTTCATGCCTCTCGCCTCCGGTTCGGCGTTACTAGAACCACGGATGAACACGGATCAACACGGATGACGCTGCCCCGTCAGGACCTTCGGGACTACGCTGGAGCGCTCCGGCCGGCCAAGCGGTACGGAACCACCAAATGAACACGAAATGAACACAACATCAGGGGCATGCGGCTAAAAATTGCAACGCCTCGAGACCCCACGCGGCGCTTCATCGCGCCGATCTCGTGTTCATATTGTGTCCATTGAGTGGTTCTTATCGTCGGCGGTCTGCAACGAACACGCGTCATGCGAACGCGCCCGACGCCGCAGGCGGCAGCGCCATCCGTGTCGATCCGTGTTCATCCGTGGTTCTTCGAAAATCAGTGACGGAAATGGCGCATGCCGGTGAAGAGCATGGTAATGCCGTGCTCTTCGGCGGCGGCGATGACTTCGCCGTCGCGCTTGGAGCCGCCCGGCTGGATGATGGCGCGGATGCCGGCCGCGGCCGCGAGATCGACCACGTCGCGAAAGGGAATGAAGGCGTCGGAGGCCATGACCGCGCCCTCGGTCACCAGGCCCGCATCCGCCGCCTTCGTGCCCGCGATGCGCGCGGAATCGATGCGGCTCATCTGCCCGGCGCCGATCCCGATGGTGCGCCCGCCGGCGGCGTAGACGATGGCGTTCGATTTGACCGCCTTGGCCACGCGCCAGGCGAACAACAGGTCGCGCTCGGTGGCCTCATCGGGGCGCCCGCCCGTCGCCGGATGGACGCCTTCCGGACCGACCAGCTCGGTGTCCCGCTCCTGCACCAGCATGCCGCCGGCGACGCCGCGGTAGTCGAGTCCGCCGGCCGGACCGTCGAACGGGCCGGTCGCGAGCACCCGCGTGTTGGGCCGGGCGGCGAACACCTCGCGGGCCTCGGGCGCGAATCCGGGGGCAATCACGACCTCGACGAACTGCTGATCGAGAATCGCGGCCGCCAGGGGCGCGTCTACCGTCTGGTTGAAGGCGATGATGCCGCCGAAGGCCGAGGTCGGGTCGGTCGCATAGGCGCTCGCGTAGGCGGCCGCCGCGTCGCTGGCCACGGCCGCCCCACACGGATTGGCGTGCTTGACGATCACGCAGGCCGGCTGGTCGAAGGTCTTCGCGGCCTCCAATGCGGTATCGGCGTCGGCGATGTTGTTGAACGACAGGGACTTGCCCTGCAGCAGTCGCGCTCGGGCCACCGTTGCGGCCGGGCCGTCCGCGACGGCGAAGAACTTCGCGCGCTGGTGCGGGTTCTCGCCGTAGCGCAGATCCAGCATCGGCTCGAAGGCCGAGCCGAGCGAGGCGGGCAGCGCATCGGTATCGTTCGCCGCCGCGTCCGGTTCGCGCTCCTGCGCGGCGAGCCAGTCGGCGATGGCGGCGTCGTATTCCGCGGTGTGGCGGAAGGCCTTGGCCGCCAGCCGGCGGCGCGTCGCCGCGGTGATCCCGCCGTTGCCGATCTCCCCGGCGACCCCATCGTAGTCCGCCGGATCCGTGACCACGGCGACATCGCGCTGGTTCTTGGCGGCCGCGCGGACCATCGCGGGGCCGCCGACGTCGATGTGCTCGATCGCGTCCTCGCGGGCGACGTGGGGGTGCGCGATCGTTTCGACGAAGGGATAGAGGTTGACCACGACCAGGTCGATCGGGCCGATGCCATGCGCCGCCATCGCCTCGGCGTCCACGGCGCGCCGGCCGAGGATCCCGCCGTGGATGCGCGGATGGAGGGTCTTCACCCGGCCGTCCATGATCTCCGGAAAGCCGGTGTAATCGGCGACCTCGGTCACCGCGAATCCGGCCTCGGTCAGGCTCCGCGCGGTGCCCCCGGTCGATAGGATTTCGGCGCCGGCCGCGCTCAGCGCGCCGGCGAGCGCGACCAAGCCGCGCTTGTCCGACACGCTCAAAAGCGCGCGCCGGACGGGTTGGGCGCTGGCGTCGCTCATGGTGGTTCGTTCCGGGTTCGGGTGTCGCGACAGCATGCGGGCGCGGTCCAGGACACGACCGCCGGGTTTCGCCGACAGACTCCTAGGTGGCGAGGCCGTACTCGCGCAACTTCTTGCGCAGCGTGCCGCGATTGAGCCCCAGCAACTGGGCGGCCCGGCTCTGGTTGCCGCCGGTGCGCTCCAGCACGAACTGTAGTAGCGCGACCTCGGTCTCGCTGACGACCATCTTGTGCAGTCCGCACGGCTGCTCGTCGCCGAGGGCGTCGAAATAGCGTTCGAGCTCGTGCGAGATCGCCCGCTTGAGCGGTGTTTCGGCGAGTGTGCCGCCGTTATCCGTGCAATCGATCGGGCGAAGATACTGCATGCGGTGAGCCTTTCCGACTTTCTCCTTGGACGGGACCAGGCCGGACCAACCCAGCGCCGCGCTCGCGGCGGCGGTCGCGGGCTGCGGCTGCACCTTGCGCAGCAAATCGCCCACCCGCGCCGAAAAGCGCGAGTGTAGCATGGCGTCTCGCGCCGTCGGCATCCGAACCGGCCGGACCGACGACAGGGCGGCCCGCCCGTCGGCGCCCTGGTGGTCGCGCTCCCGGCCCGGCTTTCCTTCGCCGAAACCCCCGGACTAGGGCCGGGGCGCGGGAGCCATGCGCTACGACGGGCGGGCCGTCGCGTTTCTCCTCCGCAAGATCCGGGCCTGCGTATGCGGGCCCGATCGGGGCACGCGACAAGCGCCGCGCCGTTCACACACCTGCGCGAGACCCCGGCGCAGGTGTCGAATGACCAACACGGCATCGCTCATCCGGGCAGCGCCACGCACAGTCCCCGCGCGTGCATGATGACCGCGGGAAGGGTTAACAGGCCCTAGCTCGCGGCGGCGAAGCCGAACTCGAAGGTACGTGCGGGGTGGTCGGGCGCCGCCAGCTCGAGCGTCACCCGTACGGGTAGCCCCGGGTCCATGCGTGCCCCGGCGGAGTGCTCGTCCAGGTACTCGGAGGGACGGAAACTGCGCCGGCTCAGCGTGCGCCCGCGGCGATCGCCCAGCCCTACCGTGAACATCGGATACGGCTGTGCGAACCCGGCCTTGTTGACGATGGTCGCGTCGACCAGCAGGGCATCCTCGCGCGTCGGGTGGCGATACACGTCCCGATGCAGCAGCTCGATCCGGTCGACGGCGCGCATCGCCGGAAGCGCGCAGCCGGCGAGCTGACACATCGGCTCCAGCACCGGGCGCAATGCCGGCTGCTGCGCGAAGACCGTGCGCTGCGCGAACAGCAGCTGGCCGCAGAGCACGACCACCAGCGCCAGGTTGGCTGCGGTCCAGGCGGCGAACGCCCCGCGCGAGCGCCGTGGCCGCACCGACGCGCCACTGCCGAGATCGGACAGGAGCACGCCGCTGACCGTGCCCGCCGGCGGATCGCCCAGCCCGAGGGCGGGTTGCTCGCCCTGCTGCAGCGTTCCGCCATCGCTCGCCACGCCGGATAGCGGCAGCTCCTTCTGCAGCCGCGCCCGGGCGTCGAACACGCGCCGGCATTGGCTGCACCGGACCCGCCCACCGGCCGCGTCGAGCTGGGCCTGGGCGACGCGGAAGACGGTGTGGCAATGCGGGCATCGCGTGTTCATGCGCGCCGCTCCCACGACTCAGTCATCGCGGCGCCGGCCCGCGATCAGCGACCAGCCCTCGCGCTCGGCCGCGATGTCGACCGTGTAGGCACTGCGGTACGCGGCCATCACGGATTCGGCCTGATCCGACAGAATGCCTGCCAGCACGATGCGTCCGCCCGGCGGCTGGCAGGCGGCGAGCCGGCCGCTGGCCTCGATCAGGGGGCCGGCGAGCACGTTCGCGAGCACCAGATCCGCGTCGTCGATCAGCGTCTCTTCGTCTGCCGTGGCCAGTCGATGCGCAACGCCGTTGTTCTCGGCGTTTGCGACCGAGGCATCGAGCGCCTGCGGATCGATGTCGACCGCATGGGCGTGTGCCGCGCCCAGCCGCAGCGCGGCAATCGCGAGAATGCCGGAGCCGCAGCCGTAATCGAGCACGCGCAAGTCCGTGAGGTCCTGCCCCGCGAGCCAGTCGAGGCATAGGGCCGTGGTCGCGTGGGTGCCGGTGCCGAACGCCAGCCCCGGATCGAGCCGCAGGACGATCCCCTCGGGGTCGTCCACGGCCGCGTCCTCCGGCGCCACCCACAGGTGATCGCCGAAGCGCAGCGGCGCCCAGTCGTCCATCCAGGCGCGGCTCCACTCGCGCTCGGGCACCTGCTCGAACTCGGGCTCGGCAGCGGTGTCGTCGTCCAGCCCGGCCAGCGCGCCCAGGACCGCCTCGTGCGCGTGCTCGTCCTCGAACAGGCCCACGACGCGGGTCGCATCCCACAGCGGGGTCTCGCCGGGGGCCGGCTCGAAGATGCGGCTGTCGTCGGCGCCCTCGAGCGTGACCGAAACGGCTCCCGCCTCGGTGAGTGCCTCCTCCACGGCCGCGGCGTGATCGGCCGATGTGGCGATCTTGACCTGAAGCCAGGGCATCAGCGGCCTCGCATGATCAATGGGAGCCGCGCGAGTGTCCCACGGCCCGGTCCGACACCGGCCCGTGCAAGTACGAACTCAGCGACGCGCTTACAACCCAAGCTTCTTCTCGAGATAGTGGATGTCCGTGCCGCCTTGGACGAACGCCGCATCGGCCAGGATGTCGCGGTGCAGGTCGATGTTGGTCTTGATGCCGTCGATCACGAACTCGGACAGCGCCCCGCGCGTGCGCGTGATCGCCGCGGTGCGGGTCTCGTCGTGGCAGATCAGCTTGCCCACCATCGAGTCGTAGTGCGGCGGCACGGCATAGCCCGAATACACGTGCGAGTCCATGCGCACGCCGGGCCCGCCCGGCGCGTGATAAAACGTGATCGTGCCGGGCGAGGGCGCGAACGTGCGGGCGTCCTCGGCGTTGATGCGGCACTCGATGGCATGGCCCCGGATCGCGAGGTCCTTCTGGCGCAGCGACAGCGGCTCGCCGGCAGCGATGCGCAGTTGCTCGCGCACGATATCGACGCCGGTGACCATCTCCGTCACCGGGTGCTCGACCTGTACGCGCGTGTTCATCTCGATGAAGTAGAACTCGCCGTTCTCGTACAGGAACTCGAACGTGCCCGCGCCGCGATAGCCGATCTTGCGGCAGGCCTCGGCGCAGCGCTTGCCGATCTTCTCCCGCTGCTTGTCGGTGATGCCGGGCGCCGGCGCCTCCTCGACGACCTTCTGGTGGCGCCGCTGCATGGAGCAGTCGCGCTCGCCCAGGTGGATCGCGTCGCCGTGCTCGTCGGCCAGCACCTGGAATTCGATATGGCGCGGGTTCGACAGGTACTTCTCCATGTACAGCTCGTCGTTGCCGAAGGCGTTGGCAGCCTCCGTGCGCGTCAGCGTGACCGCGCTGGCCAGTGCGGCTTCGCTGTGGACCACGCGCATGCCGCGCCCGCCGCCGCCGCCCGAGGCCTTGATCATGACGGGGTAACCGATCTCGGCCGCGATGCGGGCGCATTCGGTCGTATCTTCGGGCAGCGGCCCGTCGGAACCGGGGACGCAGGGCACCCCCGCCTCCTTCATCTCGCGGATCGCGCTGACCTTGTCGCCCATGGTGCGGATCACGCCCGGCGGCGGGCCAACGAAACGGAAGCCGCTCGACTCGACGCGCTCGGCGAAGTCGGCGTTCTCGGACAGGAAGCCGTAGCCGGGATGGATGGCGACGGCGTCGGTGACCTCGGCCGCGGAGATGATCGCGGGGATGTTGAGGTAGCTGTCGGCCGAACTGGGTGGGCCGATACACACGGTCTCGTCGGCCAGGCGTACATGCTTGAGGTCCCGGTCGACGCTGGAGTGGATGGCGACCGTGCGGATGCCGAGCTCGCGGCAGGCACGCAGGATGCGCAGCGCGATCTCGCCGCGGTTGGCGATGACGACCTTATCGAGCACGGCCACGGTACTACTCGACCACCATCAGCGGCTCGCCGAACTCCACCGGCGTGCCGTTCTCGACCAGGACCGCCTTGACCGTGCCGCTGACCTCGGCCTCGATCTGGTTGAGGATCTTCATGGCCTCGATGATGCACACGGTGTCACCGGCCTGCACGCTCTGGCCCTCCTCCACGAACGGCGGCGCTCCCGGCGCCGAGGCGCGGTAGAAGGTGCCGACCATGGGCGACTCGACCACATGCCCCGAGGGCAGGCCGCCCTTGTCCGCCGCAGCCTCTTCCTCGCTGGCGGCGGGCGCGGCCGCCGGCGCTGCCGGGGCGGGAGCGGGCGCCGGTGCTGGTGCCGGTGCCGCGACCGTCTGGCCGCCGTGACGCGAGATGCGAACGGATTCTTCCCCCTCGTGGATCTCGAGCTCGGAAATGCCCGATTCCTCGAGCAGCTCAATAAGTTTCTTGACTTTGCGGATGTCCATCGTCGGGCCCGTTTCGTTCGTTATCGGTGTGTCTGTCGCGCGCCGTTCAGGCGCGCCCGTCGAGCGCGTCCAGCGCCGCCTCCAGGGCGAGCTCGTAGCCGCGCGCGCCCAGGCCGCAGATCACCCCCACGGCCACATCCGAGAAGTACGACTGCCGGCGGAATGCCTCGCGGGCATGCACGTTCGACAGATGCACCTCGATGAAGGGGATGGCGGTGGCGAGCAGGGCGTCGCGCAGCGCGATGCTGGTGTGCGTCAGCGCGGCGGGATTGAGAATCACGAAGCCGGTCGCCTCGCCTGCCGCTTGCTGCACGCGCTCGACCAGCTCGTGCTCGGCATTGGATTGGAAAGACGCGAGGTCCCGCCCGGCGGCACTCGCGCGCTCGGCGAGGCGGCGGTCGATCTCGGCGAGCGAGGTGCTCCCGTATTGGTCCGGCTCGCGGGTGCCGAGGAGATTCAGGTTCGGACCGTGGAGTACGAGGAGATCCGCCATGGTGCGGGGTCGCGGTCGCCGAAAGCGGGGCAAGTCTGCCCCAATTGCGGGGTTTTGTCCAAATCGCGCACATTCCCCACGCGTTTAGCGAAGATGGGGGCTGCGCTGAGATGCGGGGCGCGTCACAAAAACGGTCGGACGAGTTCCTCGATCTGCGGCCGGGTGAGCGCCCCGAGGTGGGTCTCGCGGATCACGCCCGCGCGGTCGATCACGACCGTGTACGGCAGCACGCCGCGGGCGTTGCCGTAATCGCTGCCGACGGCGAAGGCATCGCGGCCGCCGACCATCAGCGGATAGTTGATGTCGTGCTCGTCGGCGAACGCGCGTACCGGTTCGGCGTCGTCGAACGCGACCCCGACGACCTGTAGGCCGCGATCGCCGAGCGCTGCCTGTGTCTCGACCAGCGCCGGGACCTCTTCGAGGCAGGGCGCGCACCAGGTCGCCCAGAAGTTGATCAGCACCACCTGGCCGTCGAACGCCGCGATCGAGCGCGGCTCGCCGTTCGGACCGGGCAGGCTGAACGGCGGCCGCGGCTCGCCGGTGACATCGGCGGCCGGATCCGGGGCCGCGCTGGTCTGCTCCGGCGGCTCGGGCGCCTGCTGGAACCAGGCATTGACGAGCAGACCAGCACCCAGCCCGATTAGGCCGGCGGCGACCACCAACAGCCAGACGGGGCGCTTCACGAGGCGGCTCCGGATAGCGCGCGCTCGATGCGCTCGGAAAAGCGTTCGGGACCCTCGAAGCCGACCAGGCGATAGCCGCGGCGCTCGACGCCCTCACGGTCGAAGAACAGCACCGCCGGCGGACCGAACAGGTCGAACCGATTCAGCAGGGCCTGATCGCTCGCGTCGTTCGCGGTCACGTCGGCGCGCAGCAGCATGGCATCGCCGAGCGCGTTCTGGACCGCGCTCGCGGGGAAAGTGAAGGCCTCCAGCTCCTTGCAGGCCACGCACCAATCGGCATAGACGTCGAGCACGGCGGGCCGTTCGGTGCGCCGGGCTTCCGCCAGCGCGGTCTGCAGGCCTTCGGCTCCGTCCACCGTGCGGAAGTCGACCGCTTCGGAACGCTCGGCCGTCGCGACGACGCCCTGGAGCGGCCGCAGCAGACTGTCGCCGCCACCGGCCGCGCCGACCAGCAGCAGTGCGCCGTAGAGCGCCAGGACGGCGCCCAGCCCTTTCCACACGCGCGGCCAGCCCGCTGCTGCCGCCGACAGCGCACCCATCTGCACGCCGGTCATGATCAGCAACACGGCCCACAGGGCCATCTCGACCGGCGGCGGCACGACGCGCCCGAGCAGCCAGATGGCCACGCCCAGCAGGAGCACGCCGAAGGCTTGGCGGATGACCACCATCCAGGCGCCGGATCGGGGCAGCCAGTGACCGGCGGCGGTCCCGGCGAGGATCAGCGGGATCCCCATGCCGATCCCGAGCGCGAACAAGGCGACCCCGCCGGTCACCGGATCGCCGGTGTCGGCGATGTACAGCAGCGCGCCGATCAATGGCGGCGTCACGCAGGGGCCAACGATGATCGCCGACAGGGCCCCGAGCGCCACGGCCCCGGTCGTGCTGCCCCCGAGCCGGCGCGTGCGCTGCTCGATGGCGCCGCGCAGGCCCGCCGGCAGTTGCAGCTCGAACAAGCCGAACATGGCCGCGGCCAGCAGCACGAACAGGCCGGCGAACACTCCGAGCACGAGCGGTTGCTGGAACCAGGGCTGGATCGAGGCACCAGTCAGCCCGACCACGACGCCGACGGCGGCATAGGTCGCCGCCATCGCCAGCACGAAGACGGCGGACAAGGCCGCGGCGCGCCGCGCCTGGCCCGGCGCAGCCGCGGCCGCTTCCCGGCGCCCGGCCACGAGCCCCGACAGGATCGGGATCATGGGAAGCACACAGGGGGTGAAGGTCAGCAGCAGGCCGAAGCCGGTGAAGGCGATCGCCGTCCACCACAGCCCCTCGTCGGCCAGAGCCGCGGCGATACGGCCCTGCTCGCTGCCGCCGGCTGCACCGTCGGCGCCGGGGGGTGATCCGGCCGAGGCCATGCCCGCCAGCGACAGCGTTTGCTCGGTCGGCGGGTAGCACACCCCGAGCGGCTCGTTGCAGCCCTGGTAGATCACCTTCAGGCGGGCATCGTCCGGCAGCTCGCCCTGGAGCGGCAGACGGACGCTGGCGTCCTGGTAGTAGACCGCGGTCCGGCCGAAGAACGGGTCGTCCTTCTCCGTTGCCGGCGCGTGGCGCGGGTCGCCCAGCGAGGCGTCGCCGGCGTCGATGAGGGTGAACTCGCTGCGATCGCGATAGAGGTAATAATCCTCGGCGATCGACCAATGCAGCACGATCGTGTCGTCGGCCTGGCGCTCGGCGCCGAGTATGAAGGCCTCGTCGGCCGGGAGAAGGTCGTCCCGATTGGCGCCGCTGGTGCCGCCTTCGAGGGGGCTGGCCGCGGCCGGGCCGGCGGTGGCCAGCAGCACGAGCGTCGCGAGCGCGCGGGCCAGGCCGTGCCAGCCCGGGCCGTGGCGCAGGGCGGAAGAATCTGCGCGGGCGCGCCGCGCCGCCTGCGAGCGCTTGGTGCCGGCGAGCTTCAAGTGCCTCAGCACGGGCTCGCCTCGTCGATCCAGCGCAGGAACTCCGGCAGTCCGCGCGTAATCTCGACGGCCACGATCTCGGGCAGGTCGTACGGATGCTCGGCCCGCAGCCGCTGCTCCAGCGCGGGATAGGCCGCGTCCGTCGTCTTGGCCACGAGCATGACTTCCGTTTCCTCCTGCACGGTGGCATCACCGGCGTCACCGGCCTCCGATTCCCAGCGGAACACCGAGGTCACCGGCGGCAGGACGTTGACGCAGGCGGCCACACGGGCCTCGATGAGGCTCGCCGCCAGGCGGCGGGCGGCCGCGTGATCGTCCACGGTGGAGAATACGAGCAGCGGTTGGTGCTCTTCGGTCATTGCGCCTTCCCGGAATGGTTCCGAGCCAGTCGATTCTACCAAATCCCCGCGTGCGCCTGGGCCGGCGCATCCGAGCGTCGTCTGCGTCCGGCGCGAGGCGCAGGCGCAGGGTTGCCGCATCATCGCCGATGCTTGAAAGCGCCGGCTGTCACCCCAAGATCCTGGTCCGTCGTGCGCCTCGAGGATCCTGCCTTGCGCTATTTCATCGTGCTGTTCCTGGTCGTGCCGCTGGCCGAGATCTACCTGCTGATCGAGATCGGCCAGATCATCGGCGCGCTGTCGACCATCGCCTTGTGCGTGCTCACGGCGGTGCTCGGCGGTGTGCTGCTGCGCTACCAGGGGCTTCAAGTGATGTTCCGCGCGCAGGCGAGCCTCGCGCGCCAACAGGTGCCGGCGATCGAGATGTTCGAGGGCGTGGCGCTGGCTGCGGGCGGCATGCTTCTGCTGACGCCGGGGTTCGCCACCGACGCGGTGGGATTCCTGTGCCTGCTGCCCTGGACGCGGCGGGCCATGGTGCGGGCGCTGATCCGGCGCATGAGCGGCCGCGGCGGTCCGCCGACGCGCGGCCGCCAGTCGACCATCGAGGGCGAGTACCGGCGCCGCAACTGGCCCGAGTAACGCCCCGCAAAGCTCGCGAGCGCGGGCCGTTCGGCCCGGCTCCGGCGCGAGTAGGTTCGCGCGTGGCGCCGCGGCGACTTGCTCGCTCTTGAAATCCGCAGTTTGACCGCTATTATTGGCACTCACCTGATGGGAGTGCTAACAGCTCCCGTAGGATCCTGATTGTACGGGTCTTATCAAAAGGAGAAGGGTTCAATGAATATCCGTCCGTTGCACGATCGCGTGGTCATCAAGCGCGTGGAGGAAGAGCGCACCAGCTCCGGCGGCATCGTCATCCCCGACACTGCGGCGGAGAAGCCGCAGCGCGGCGAGGTCGTCGCGGTCGGCAAGGGCAAGCCCACCGACGACGGCGGCGTGCGTGCACCCGAGGTCAAGGTGAGCGACAAGGTTCTGTTCGGCAAGTACGCCGGCACCGAGATCAAGATCGAAGACGAGGATTACCTCGTCATGCGTGAGGACGACATCGTCGCGGTGCTCGAGGGCTAAAACGCCCGCACGCGGTTTTCGGTGCCCTGCTCAGTCGGATCAATCAGTAGAGGATTCCAAAGATGGCAGCAAAAGAAATTCATTTCGGCAACGATGCGCGCTATCGCATGCAGCGCGGTGTCGATACGCTGGCCAACGCCGTCAAGGTGACGCTCGGGCCGCGCGGCCGCAATGTCGTGATCGACAAGTCCTTCGGCGCGCCCAATAGCACCAAGGACGGCGTCTCGGTCGCCAAGGAGATCGAGCTCGAGGACAAGTTCGAGAACATGGGCGTGCAGATGGTCAAGG
>CAZVBX010000078.1:0-14604 GCA_964625925.1 uncultured Ectothiorhodospiraceae bacterium
CCGATGCGCTGGTCGCCTGCGTCGGCGGCGGCTCGAACGCGATCGGGCTGTTCCACCCGTTCCTCGAGGATGACTCGGTCGCGATGTACGGCGTCGAGGCCGGAGGCCACGGGCTTGCCAGCGGGGACCACGGGGCGCCGCTATGCGCGGGTCGTCCGGGCGTGCTGCACGGCGCGCGCAGCTACCTGATGTCGGACGACGCCGGGCAGATCCAGGGCACGCACTCGATCTCGGCCGGCCTGGACTATCCCGGCGTCGGACCGGAGCACGCCTGGCTCAAGGACAGCGGCCGCGTGCAGTACCATGCGGTCAATGACGATGCCGCGCTCGCGGCCTTCCACGAGCTCACCCGTGCCGAGGGCATCATGCCCGCGCTCGAGACGGCGCACGCGCTCGCGTTCGCGCGCGAGCGGGCGCCGCAGATGGGGCGCGATCAGACCCTGGTGGTGAACCTCTCCGGCCGCGGTGACAAGGATATGGCGACCGTGGCCAAGTGCAGCGGGGAGCCGGGGGCATGAGCCGCATCGCGGGCCGTTTCGAGCAGCTGCGCGTAGCCGGGCGCAAGGCGCTGATCCCGTACATCACGGCCGGCGATCCCCGACCCGACGCGACCGTGGGTCTGATGCACGAGCTGGTGGCCCACGGCGCCGACGTCGTCGAGCTGGGCGTGCCGTTCTCCGATCCGCAGGCCGACGGGCCCGTGATCCAGGCCGCCTGTCAGCGCGCGCTGGCGCATGGGGTCAGCTTGAGCGACGTGCTCACGATGGTGGCCGAGTTTCGCCAGCAGGACACGGACACGCCGGTCGTGCTCATGGGATATCTCAACCCGATCGAGGCCATGGGCGCCGAGGCCTTCGCCGAGCGCGCGGCGGCCGCCAGTGTGGACGGCGTGCTCGTGGTGGACAATCCCCCGGAGGAGGCCGAGGCGTTCGTGCAGGCCGTCACGGCTCAGGGGATCGATCCGATCTTCCTGCTGGCGCCGACCACCTCGGACGAGCGCATGGCGCGCATCTGCGACAACGCGCGCGGCTTCGTCTATTACGTGTCCCTCAAGGGAACGACCGGCGTCGGCCAGCTCGCCTTCGACGAGATCGAAACCCGGCTGCGACACGTGCGCGAGCACACGAACCTGCCGCTGGGCGTTGGGTTCGGCATTCGCGACGCCGAATCGGCGGCGCGCATCGGTGCGTTCGCCGACGCGGTCATCGTCGGCTCGGCCGTGGTGACGCGCATCGCCGAGGGCGGCGACGACGCCACGGCCGCGCGCCAGGCGGTGGGCGAACTCGTCGGCAGCCTGCGCGCGGCGCTGGATAGGCCGGCCTGAGCGCGCGTGCGCGCGCCGCAGCTTCAGCAGACACCGGGACCGCGTCCCGCGACCGATTCGAGAACAGCGACCTGGCAGAGGAAGCGGCCATGACCTGGTTCGAGCGCCTGATGTCGAAGCGCATCCGCACGGAGACCCGCAACAAGGGCAATGTGCCCGAGGGTTTGTGGGTCAAGTGCGACTCCTGCGGTGCCGTGCTCTACCGTGCGGAGCTCGAGCGCAACCTCGACGTCTGCCCCAAGTGCGACCATCACCACCGGATCTCCGCGACGACGCGGCTGCAGCACTTCCTCGATGCCGAACCCCGGCGCGAGATCGGCGCGGCCACCGAGCCGGTCGACACCCTGCGCTTCCGCGATACCAAGAAGTACAAGGACCGGCTCACGCAGACCCAGAAGGCCACGGGCCAAAAGGATGCGCTGGTGGCGATGCGCGGGCAGGTGCGCCAACAGCCGCTGGTCGCCTGCGCCTTCGAGTTCAGCTTCATGGGCGGCTCCATGGGCTCGGTGGTCGGCGAGCGCTTCGTGCGCGCCGTCACCACGGCGATCGAGGACGAAGTGCCGCTGGTTTGCTTCTCCGCGAGCGGCGGGGCGCGGATGCAGGAGGCGCTGCTGTCGCTGTTCCAGATGTCGAAGACGAGCGCGGCGCTGGCGCGGCTGTCGCGGCGCGGGCTGCCCTATGTCTCCGTCATGACCGACCCGACCATGGGGGGCGTATCCGCCAGCCTGGCTATGCTGGGCGATATCAACGTGGCCGAGCCGGAGGCCCTGATCGGATTCGCCGGCCCGCGCGTGATCGAGCAGACCGTGCGCGAGACGCTGCCCGAGGGCTTCCAGCGCGCCGAGTTCCTGGTCGATCACGGCGCGATCGACCTGATCGTGGATCGTCGCCAGATGCGCGAGCAGATCAGCGGCCTGCTCGGCATTCTGACCCATCAGCCGCAAGCGCAACTGGCCTACCAGCCCGAGGCATGAGCGCGCGCGGCGTCGCGGCCGTGCCGACGCCTCAGCCATGAACCGAATCGCATCGTCCGACCGCCTCGAGCATTGGCTCGACTGGCTCGAAGGACTGCACCCGCAGGAGATCGATCTCGGCCTCGAGCGCGTCGGCCGCGTCGCGGCGGCGCTCGGGGTGGCCGCACCGGCCGCGCGGGTGGTCACCGTGGCGGGCACCAACGGCAAGGGCTCGGTGTGCCACCTGGTCGCGGCGATGCTCGAAGCCGCGGGCTATCGCGTCGGCCTGTATACGTCGCCGCATCTGGCGCGCTTCAACGAGCGCGTGCGCGTCGACGGCCGCGAGGTCGACGATGCCACGCTGCTGAACGCCTTCGAGCGGGTCGAGCAGGCGCGCGGCACGATCAGCCTGACTTTCTTCGAATTCACCACCTTGGCCGCCCTGACGGCATTCGCGCGCGCCGGCGTCGAGATCATCGAGCGCGAGGTCGGCCTGGGCGGCCGGCTGGATGCCACCAACGTCGTCGATCCGGATGTGGCCGTGGTGACCTCGATCGCGCTGGACCATGCCGAATGGCTGGGGACGGACCGGGCCGCCATCGCGCGCGAGAAGGCGGGGATCGCGCGCCGCGATCGTCCGCTGATCGTGGGCGAGGCCCCGCCCGCGCCGGGCCTGCTGGAGGCGGCGGCCGAGGCGGGCGCACGGGTCCAGCGGGTCGGGCTCGAATTCGACTACGCGGACGACGACCCTGGTTGGCGCTGGTGGCGCAGCTCGCACGCGCCGGTCGCCTTGCCGCGGCCCGGCACCGGCGGTGGCTACCAGCTAACCAATGCCGCCACTGCCCTTGCGGCGGCAGCGGCGCTGGATATCGATCCGGCGTCGCCCGCGGTGGCCGCCGGGCTGAGCGCGGCGCGGGTGCCGGGCCGGTTCGAGGTCCTGGCGCTGGAGGATCCGACGCAGTCGGTCGAGGTCGTGCTCGATGTCGCGCACAACCCGGCCGCCGCGGCCGCGCTCGCATCGCGGCTCGGGCGCCGGCGTCGGGGGCGGACCTTGGCCGTTGTCGCCATGTATGCCGACAAGGACATCGATGCCGTCGTGGCCGAGCTCGCGCCCGTGGTCGATGTCTGGTTCCCCGCCAGCCTGCCCGTGGCACGCGGCGCGCGGGGCGAGCGCCTGACGGCCGCCGCCGAGGCCGTCGGCGCGGCGATCGAGCCCGTGACGGCCGATCCCGTGGCGGCGTTCGAGGCGGCACGCGCTGTAGCGACACCGGGCGACCGAATCGTCGTGGCCGGCTCGTTCGCCACCGTGGGCCCGGTACGCGCGCATCTGATCGCGCACGGCCGGGCGTGACCGCGCTCTGCACAGCGGCAGGCCGCGCCTTCGTGAGCGCCATCGCAGCCTGATACAATGAACGCTCGCCCGACGCAGCGGCGATCCGCTCGCCCGGGGGCGCGGCACGGTGGACTCGGCATTGAAACAGCGTCTGGTGGGCGCCATCGTTCTGGTGGCCTTGGCCGTTATCTTCCTGCCCATGTTGCTGGATGGCTCGGGCCGATCGGGGCCCCAGGACATCGCCATCGAGCTGCCCGAGGAGCCGCAACCGCCCACGAATCGTCTCGAAGACACGCGTGATCTTGCCGATACCAGCCTGTCGGGCCGTTCTCAGGACGCCGAGGTCGCGAGCGCCGGGACTGCCCCGGCCGGCACCGCCGGCTCGGACAGCGAGGCTGCCGCGGAGCCGGCTCAGGCCGCAGCGGATGAGCCGGAGGCCGATGGGGGCAGTGGTTCGGGCAGCGAGGATAGCGGCGACGCGGCATCGTCCGCGCCGACGGCGGACGAGGGCACGCAGCCGGCTGCCGACGCCAGCGGCTGGGTCATCCAAGTGGGCAGCTTTACACGCGAGACCAACGCGCTCGTGCTGCGCGACCGGCTGCGCGAGGCGGACTTCGAGGCCTTCGTCGAGCGCACCGATGGTGACGATAGCACGCTGTGGCGGGTCCGTATCGGGCCCATCGCCACGCGCGAGGAGGCCGATCGCTTGGGCGAGCGTGTCGCCGAGCAGCGGGGTGAGCCCACGCTGGTCATGTCGCATCCCTGACGGCCGCGCTGGTGACCGGATTCGACTGGATCATCGTCGTGGTGATCGCCGTTTCCGGCGGCATCAGCGTCATTCGCGGCTTCGTCAAGGAAGCCATTTCGCTGCTGACCTGGATTCTCGCGGTCTGGGTCGCGCTGATGTTCGCGCCCAAGTTGTCGCTGCTGCTGCCGGCCTCGTGGGAAAGCCCGATGTTGCGGTGGGTGGTCTCCGCCATCGGACTGTTCATGGCCACGTTGCTGGTCGGCGGCCTGGCCAACTTTCTGGTATCGACCATGGTCGAAAAGACGGGCCTGTCCGGTACCGATCGTGCGCTCGGGGTCGTGTTCGGCATCTTGCGCGGCATCGCCATCGTGGCCGTGCTGGTGTTGCTGGCCGGCGAGACCTCGCTGGCGCAGGAGGCTTGGTGGAGCGACTCGCGGCTGGTGCCGCTGTTCGAACCGCTGGCGCAATGGATGCGTACGCACTACCCCGCTGATCTGGCGGAGTCGATGCTGTCGCCCTAGGTCCATCTTCCTAGGCCCTAGCCGGCCCATCCGTCGCCGGCGGCGCGCCATGCGGGACGCCGGCCGCACGGGGGCTTTTTGCGGGACCCGATAGGGGCCACGCGCGCTCAAGAGGGTTTTATCGTCATGTGCGGAATCGTGGGCATCGTCGGGCACGGCCCGGCCAACCAGCCCCTTTACGACGGCCTCACGCTGCTACAGCACCGCGGCCAGGACGCCGCCGGGATCATGACCTGTCACGAGGGCCGGCTATTCATGCGCAAGGGGTCCGGACTCGTCCGCGACGTCTTCCATACCCGCCACATGATGCGTCTGCAGGGCACGATGGGAATCGGGCACTGCCGTTATCCCACGGCGGGCACCCAGTCCTCGGCCGAGGCGCAGCCGTTCTACGTCAACTCGCCCTACGGCATCGCCATGGCGCACAACGGCAATCTGACCAACGCCGAAGATCTCAAGCGCCAGCTATTCGAGGCCGAGTTGCGCCACATCAACACCTCCTCGGATACGGAAGTCCTGCTCAACGTGTTCGCGCACGAGCTGCAGAAGTGCGTGGCATCTTCGACGCAGCTCGAGCCCGATCACGTATTCGATGCGGTCGAACAACTGCACCGGCGCGCGCGCGGCGGCTACGCCGTGGTGACGATGATCGCCGGACGCGGCGTGCTGGCGATCCGCGACCCCTGGGGCATCCGTCCCGTTGTGCTGGGCCGCCGGGACACCGTGATGGGGCCGGAGTACATGGTGGCCTCGGAGAGCGTCGTGCTCGACACGCTCGAGTTCGAGCTGGTGCGCGATTTGCGGCCGGGCGAGGCGGTATACATCGAGTCCGACGGCACCGTGCATAGCCGCGAGTGCTGCGACGACGCGACCCTGGCGCCATGCCTGTTCGAGTTCGTCTATTTCGCGCGCCCGGATTCGATCATCGACGATGTGTCGGTTTACAAGTCGCGCCTGCGCATGGGCCAGCATCTGGCCGAGAAGATCGAGCGCGAGTGGGCCGATCACGACATCGATGTGGTGATCCCGATTCCGGATACGAGCCGCACCTCGGCGCTCGAGATGGCCAACCGTCTGGGCGTGAAGTATCGCGAAGGATTCATCAAGAATCGCTATATCGGCCGCACCTTCATCATGCCGGGCCAGCAGATGCGCCGGAAATCGGTGCGCCAGAAGCTCAACGCGATCGAGCTCGAATTCCGCGGCAAGAATGTGCTGCTGGTGGACGATTCGATCGTTCGCGGCACGACCTCGGAGCAGATCGTGCAGATGGCGCGCGACAAGGGCGCGAAAAAGGTTTACATGGCCTCGGCGGCACCGCCGGTGCGCTATCCCAACGTCTACGGGATCGACATGCCGGCGGCCGACGAGCTGATCGCCCACGAGCGCAGCGAGGAAGAGGTCGCTCGCGAGATCGGGGCCGATTGGCTGATCTATCAGTCGGTCGAGGACCTGGTCGAGGCCGTGCGCGCCGGCAATACCGCGCTGACGCAGTTCGAGGGCTGCTGCTTCACGGGCGAGTACATCACCGGCGACGTGGACCAGCATTACCTGGAGCAACTCGAGCTGCTGCGCGGTGAGAAGAGCAGCATCGAGGAGCTCGGTGAGGAACTCGAAGACGTCGGCATGGGCTAGTGTCCTGTCTCACAAGTTCGTTCGATTTCTCGGCGGGCCTTGCGGCGCCTGGCGGCGTTGTCGCGGCCTCACCATAGGGCGCGCTATGGCTCGTCGGCGCGCCTTGCCAGGCACCCCAATCCCTCGCCGAAGAATATGCGACGAACTTATGAGACAGGACACTAGCGCCCGCTCGTGCGCCGGGATGCGACCGCGCGCGGCAATGTGGGATAATCTCCGGGATGACCCGAGGCCGGGCTCATGCCATGGGAGGGATCAGCGTGGACGAAGATCGCAAAAAGGCCCTGGCCGCCGCGCTAGGCCAGATCGAGAAACAATTCGGTAAGGGCGCCGTGATGCGCATGGGCGACGACGACGCCGTGCGCGACGTGCCCGTGGTCTCGACCGGCTCGCTGGGGCTCGATGCGGCGCTGGGCGTGGGTGGATTACCGCGCGGCCGCGTGGTCGAGGTCTACGGCCCCGAGTCCTCCGGCAAGACGACCCTCACCCTGCAGGCGGTCGCCGAATGTCAGAAGGCTGGCGGCACCTGCGCGTTCATCGACGCGGAGCACGCGCTCGATCCGACCTATGCCGAGAAGCTCGGCGTCCACGTCGACGACCTGCTCGTGTCGCAGCCGGATACCGGCGATCAGGCGCTCGAGATCGCCGACATGCTGGTGCGCTCGGGTGCGATCGACATGGTGGTGATCGACTCGGTCGCCGCGCTCACGCCCAAGGCCGAGATCGAGGGCGAGATGGGCGACTCGCATGTCGGCCTGCATGCGCGGCTGATGTCGCAGGCGCTGCGCAAGCTGACGGCCAACATCAAACGCTCCGGCACCATGGTCTGCTTCATCAACCAGATCCGCATGAAGATCGGCGTGATGTTCGGCAGCCCGGAGACCACCACCGGCGGCAACGCGCTCAAGTTCTATTCCTCGGTGCGCCTGGACATCCGCCGCATCGGCTCGATCAAGAAGGGCGAGGAGGTCATCGGCAACGAGACCCGCGTCAAGGTGGTCAAGAACAAGATGGCGCCGCCGTTCCGTCAGGCCGAGTTCGAGATCCTCTATGGCGAAGGCGTATCCACCGAGGGCGAGTTGGTCGATTTGGGCGTCAAGCACAACCTAGTGGACAAGTCCGGCGCCTGGTACAGCTACAACGGCGACCGGATCGGCCAGGGCAAGGAGAACGCCCGCCGCTTTCTCAAGGAGAACCCGGAGACGGCCGAGGAGCTACGGGTGCGGCTGCGCGAGATCCTGCTGCCCGCGCCGTCCGGGCGCAAGCAGGAGCAGGAGGAATCGACGGAGGCGGCGGAATCTGACGCCTGAAGCCGACGAAGACGATGGCGGGCTCCATGAGGCGGCGCTGCGCCTGCTGACCCGGCGCGAGCACAGCGCGCGCGAGCTGGAGCGCAAGCTGCGTGATCGCGGCTTCGAGGCGGCCGCTATCGACGCCGAGCTCGAGCGCCTGGCCGACGCGGGGCTCCAGAGCGACGGGCGCTTCGCGGAATTCTACGTGCGCGAGCGGATCGAACGGGGGGACGGTCCGCGCAAGATCCAGGCGGCGCTGGCCGAGCGGGGCGTCTCCAGCCCGATTATCGACGCGGCGCTCGCCCCCTTCTCAGACGAATGGATGGATCGGGCCGCCGCTGCCGCTGCGCGCCGCTTCGGCAGCTCGGCCGCCGGCTCGTTGCGCGAGCGCGGGCGGCGCGCACGATTTCTAGAGCAGCGGGGATTCCCGGCCGACGTCATCCGGCGGGTCACCCGCCACGATATGGACGACTGAGTCCGGAACCTCCGTGCGAAGCGAACCGGTTGCACGGATCGGGGTAGAGCGAACGTGGCACAGACCGAAGCCAGCCGAGTGCAGGGGCGGATGGGCAGCGCCGAGCTGCGCAGCCGCTTCCTGGAGTACTTCCGGGAGCGCGGCCACCGCGTAGTGCCGTCGTCGTCACTCGTTCCGGCCGACGACCCCACGCTGCTGTTCACCAACGCCGGCATGGTGCAATTCAAGAACGTCTTCCTGGGGAACGAGCAGCGCGATTACAAGCGCGCCGTCACCACCCAGCGCTGCGTGCGCGCCGGCGGCAAGCACAACGATCTTGAGAACGTAGGCTACACCGCGCGCCACCACACGTTCTTCGAGATGCTCGGCAATTTCAGCTTCGGTGACTACTTCAAGAAAGAGGCCATCGAGTACGCCTGGGGTTTTCTGACCCAGGTGCTGGGCCTGCCGCCCGAGAAGCTGTGGATCACCGTCTACATCGACGATGACGACGCCGCCGATATCTGGCTCAACCACATCGGCGTCAGTGAGGCGCGCTTCACGCGCATCGCCGGGAGCGACAACTTCTGGCAGATGGGCGATACCGGCCCCTGCGGGCCGTGCAGCGAGATCTTCTACGATCACGGGCCCGAGATCGAGGGCGGTCCCCCGGGCACGCCCGAGGAAGACGGCGACCGCTACGTCGAGATCTGGAATCTCGTGTTCATGCAGTACGACCGCGCGGCCGACGGCACGATGTCGCCGCTGCCGGCGCCCTGCGTGGATACCGGCATGGGCCTGGAGCGCATTGCGGCGGTCCAGCAGGGCGTTCATGACAACTACCACATCGATCTGTTCCAGCGGCTGCTGGCGGCCGCGGCCGATCTTGCCGGCACGGCCGACTCGGACAACGCCTCGCTGCGCGTGATCGCCGATCACATCCGCTCCTGCGCCTTCCTGATCGTCGACGGCGTGCTGCCGTCGAACGAGGGCCGCGGCTACGTGCTGCGCCGTATCATTCGTCGCGCGGCGCGCCACGGGCATCACCTGGGTCTGCGCGAGCCGTTCTTCCACAAGCTCGTGGGGCCGCTGGTCGACGAGATGGGCGCGGCCTTTTCCGAGCTGGCCGAAGGGCGCGAACTGGTCGAGCGACTGCTGCTGCAGGAGGAGCGTCGCTTCCTGGAGACCCTGGAGCAGGGCATGAAGGTGCTCGAGGGCGCCATCGCCGAGACGCGCCGCCAGGGCGAGGACGCCGTAATCGAGGGCGCGACGGTGTTCAAGCTCTACGACACCTTCGGCTTCCCGGTCGATCTGACCGCGGACGTCGCACGTGAACGCGGGCTCGGAGTCGATATGGCCGGCTTCGAGCGCGAGATGGAAGGGCAGCGCCAACGCGCCCGCGAGGCCAGCCGCTTCGGCACGGAGCTGACCGCGGGGGTCGAACTCGACCAGGTCAGCCAATTCACCGGCTACGAGCGGGCCGACGATGAGGCCCGGGTGATCGCGCTGTACCAGAACGGGCAGGCGGTCGACGTGCTCGACGCCGGCGCCGAGGGCATGGTGTTTCTCGATCAGACGCCGTTCTACGCCGAGGCCGGTGGCCAGGTGGGTGATCGCGGCGAGCTGGCCGGCAGCGACAGCCGCTTCCGGGTCGACGATACCCGCAAGCAGGGCAACGCGACGGCGCATATCGGCGCACTCGACGCGGGCCGTATCGAGCTCGGTGCCGTGCTGCGCGCGCGGATCGATGACGCGCGGCGCGCTGCGACGCGCTGCAATCACTCGGCCACCCACCTGCTGCATGCCGCGTTGCGCCAAGTGCTCGGCACGCACGTGCAGCAGAAGGGCTCGCTGGTGCATCCGGAGTACCTGCGTTTCGACTTCTCGCACTTCGAGCCGGTCACGCGCGAGGAACTCGTCTGGATCGAGCGGTTCATCAACGATGAGATCCGCCGCAATAGCGCGACCGAGGCGCGTGAGATGAGCATGGAAGCGGCGCAGGCCGAAGGGGCCATGGCCCTGTTCGGCGAGAAGTACGGCGACCAGGTGCGCGCGCTGCGACTGGGCCCGCATTCGCTTGAGCTTTGCGGCGGCACGCACGTCGAGCGGACTGGTGAGATCGGTCTGTGCAAGATCGTCTCCGAGACGGGCGTCGCCGCCGGCGTGCGCCGCATCGAGGCGGTCACCGGGGCCGCGGCCCTCGAGTGGGTCGAGTCGCAGGAGGACCGTCTGCGGCGCATCGGGGACCAGGTCAATGCCGGTCCCGACGAGATCGAGGAGCGCGTAGGGCAGGTGGTCGAGCGCGGCCGGCGTCTGGAGAAGGAGCTGGGCGAGCTCAAGGCGCAGATGGCGCAGGCCGCCGGCGGCGATCTCGCCGCCGAGGCCCTCGACATCGGCGGCCTGAAGGTGGTCGCGGCGCGTCTGGATGGCAGCGACGCGAAGACCTTGCGCGACACCGTCGACCGACTCAAGAACCGCCTCGGCAGCGCTGCGATCGTCCTGGGCACGGTCGCCGGCGAAAAGGTGCAGTTGGCCGCCGGGGTGACCCAGGGCGAGACCGCTCGCATCAAGGCCGGCGACCTGGTCAACTTCGTGGCCGAGCGCGTGGGCGGCCGCGGCGGCGGGCGGCCAGACATGGCGCAGGCCGGCGGCAATCGGCCGCAAGAATTGGACAATGCACTCAACGCGGTTCCGGATTGGGTCCGCGGGCAGCTCGGATGAACAACATGACGCGATTGCGAGCCCTGACGGGCGATCGGGGGCGCGCGGATTCCCAGGTGGTCCGCCGCGCGAGCGGTTCGACCGGCCCGGAGCGTCGGGCATGAGCCTGCTCGTCCAGAAATACGGGGGGAGCTCGGTCGGCAGTGCCGAGCGCATCGGTCAGGTGGCCGACCGCATCAATGCGAGCCGGCGTGCCGGTCACGATGTCGTCGTGGTCGTCTCGGCCATGGGCGGCGAGACCGATCGCCTGGTCGATCTCGCGGGCAACGTCTCGCAGCGGCCCAATCCGCGCGAGATGGACGTGCTGCTGGCGACCGGTGAGCAGGTCACGATCGCCCTGCTGGCCATGGCGCTCGACGAACGCGATTGTCCCGCGCGCTCCTACACGGGCGCGCAGGTGGCGGTTCATACCGATAACGCGTTCGGCAAGGCGCGTATCGAATCGATCGACCGTGAACGCATGGACGCCGATCTCGCCGTCGGACGGGTGGTGGTCGTGGCCGGGTTCCAGGGAACGGACAGCGAGGGCAATATCACCACGCTCGGCCGCGGCGGCTCCGATACCTCGGCCGTGGCGCTGGCGGCTGCGCTCGAGGCAGACGAATGCCAGATCTTTACGGACGTCGACGGCGTGTACACGACCGATCCGCGCGTGGTGCCGCGGGCCCAGCGCCTGGACAAGATCACCTTCGAGGAGATTCTCGAGCTCTCGAGTCTGGGCGCCAAGGTGCTGCAGATCCGCGCGGTCGAGTTTGCCGGTAAGTACAACGTCCCGTTGCGCGTGCGCGCGACCTTTGGCGACGGTCCTGGCACATTGATCACTTATGAGGACTCCGACATGGAACAGGTTCTGATTTCCGGGATCGCGTTCAATCGGGACGAGGCCCAGCTCACCGTTGCGGGCGTACCCGACCAGCCGGGGGTCGCCGAGCGCATTCTCGGTGCTGTCTCCGACGCCAACATCGAGGTCGACATGATCGTCCAGAACGTGGCCGAGGACGGCACGGCGGACTTTACGTTTACCGTCCACCGCAACGACTACGAGCGTAGCCTCGATATCGTGCGGGGCGTGGGCGATGAGATTCAGGCTGCGAAGGTCGATGGCGACGACGGCATCGTCAAGATTTCGCTCGTGGGCGTCGGCATGCGTTCGCACGCGGGCGTCGCCAGCCGCATGTTCCGCGCGCTCGCCCGGGAGGGCATCAATATCGAGATGATCTCGACTTCGGAAATCAAGATCTCCGTGGTGGTGGAGGAGAAATACCTCGAGCTCGGGGTCCGGGCTCTCCACAGTGAGTTCGGGCTGGACGGTCCGGCTGAGGGCGTGGGAGAATCGCCCGTTTTGGAGCAATCCTAGAACTATAACAACCCGGTCGTAGGGATACCGGGGGTCACGTGCGGACGTGGGGTACGGGTGGCTCCTGCCATTGAGAGGTGACGACGTTACAGGAGTAATAGCATGCTAATCCTGACACGCCGCGTGGGCGAAACCCTCATGGTCGGTGACGAGGTCACGGTCACCGTCCTTGGAGTGAAGGGGAACCAGGTTCGCCTGGGTGTCAATGCTCCGAAGGAAGTGGCAGTCCACCGCGAGGAGATCTACGAGCGTATCCAACGCGAGCAGGACGATCCGGCGGCGGAAACCGGCGGTGGCGATAAGTTTGGTGATGTCTGACGCCCGCGGCGGGTGAGGTTCGTACCGGCGAATCGGTTGACAAGTCCGGCCCGGTACAGTCGGAATGGCGGTTGGCGTACGGATTCCCGGCCTGGCACAAATCAGGCGAATGAATCAGTTCAGTTATCCTGGAGAGATGGCCGAGTGGTCGAAGGCGCTCCCCTGCTAAGGGAGTAAGGGGTTGATAGCCCCTTCGAGGGTTCGAATCCCTCTCTCTCCGCCATATTTCTTTCGGCCCGTTCGCATCAATAACTTACTGAATGTGAACGGGATATATCTTCGATGCTCCACACACCTGCTACAGTGGAGCCATGTCGAAGATGCCCAAACACCCCCGACTTCATCGACGCGGCGGCCGGTACTATCACCGCGCCTCCGTGCCCCTCGATATCCGCGCCACCTACCCCAATTCCGAGGAGACCTTCTCGCTCGGCACCTCGGACTACCAAGAGGCAGTCCGTAAGGTCCGTGAGGCGGCGGCCAAGGTTGACCGCCAGTTCGACGCACATAGGCGCTGGAAGGCCCAACGGGAGCAGCCGGCCGTCCAGGAGCTCTCCGACGGCCAGATCAAGCGCATCGGGGAGGTCTACTACGCCTTCCGCCTGGAAGAGGAGTTCTTCCGGTCGGAAGCCGAAGAGGTCCTGAGCTGGGAGGGGATCGAGATCAGGCTGGCCGAGGACTCCCCGAGCTGGCGGAAACTCGCCCGGGAACTCCAAGCCGCTAGCATCCGGGCTGGAAAGGCTATTCGCGCTCGGAACAAGGGAGACGTGGTCGAGACTCCCGAAGCGTCGGCCCCGGCCCCAACATCTACTAGTCCCATGCTATCCATGGCGGTCGAAGAGTGGGCGGCTGAGAAGTCCGGTTCTACGTGGGTTCCAAAAACCGAGCGCGAAGAACTCGCCGACCTTGCCGCGGGCGTATTGCTCCCGGGTTTGCTCGTGGACCGCCTCATGGTCCTCGACGTGTTCCTCGAATGAGGGGACGGGCGCGAATGAAACCGGCTCGCCCTCCTCGTAGAACCCCGCGACCCGGGTCTCCTGCCGACCCACTGAAACGTCAGGAGAGGCAAAAAGGATACGCCACCATGGATCACGATACGGATGGGCCGAGCGCTGCGCCAGACCCCGAGTCCGCCGATCCACTCACCGAGCTGCTGCGCCGGGGCGCGCGGGATCTATTGAGGCAGGCCGTAGAGGCCGAGTTGCAGGCGTTTCTGGACCAACACGCCGATCAGACGCTCGATGACGGGCGCCGGGCGGTGGTGCGCAACGGCCACCAACCCGAGCGCACGGTGCAGACGGGCATCGGCGACGTCGCGGTGCAGGTGCCCAAGACGCGCGACCGCTCGGGCGCGGGCATCCGCTTCACCTCGAACCTGCTGCCGCCGTATTTGCGCAAGACGCGCTCGGTCGAAGAGCTGCTGCCCTGGCTCTACCTCAAGGGCGTGTCCACAGGCGACTTCCAAGAGGCGCTGACGTGCCTTCTGGGTGAGCAGGCCGAGGGCCTGTCGGCCTCGACGCTGGGCCGGCTCAAGCAGAAGTGGCTGACCGAGCACGACCAGTGGCAGACGCGGGATCTGAGTACGCGCCGCTACGTCTACTGGTGGGCCGACGGGGTCCACTTCAACCTGCGCGGCGAAGACGATGACCGGGCCTGCTTGCTGGTGATCATCGGCGTGCTGCCCGACGGCACCAAGGAGTTCGTTGGCCTCGACGACGGGCTACGCGAGTCCGAGCAGAGCTGGTACGAACGGCTGGTGCACCTGCGCGACCAGCAGGGCCTGACGAGCGCGCCGCAGCTGGCGATCGGCGACGGCGCCCTGGGTTTTTGGAAGGCCCTGGCGCAGGTCTACCCGGGCACGCGCCACCAGCGCTGCTGGGTGCACAAGACCGCCGTAAGCGTCACAGCACACGCACATTGACGTGCGGATGAGGATCAACGCCGTCTT
>CAZVBX010000079.1:0-14358 GCA_964625925.1 uncultured Ectothiorhodospiraceae bacterium
TGAGCAGGCGCACCGGCTGGATGATCAGATCGTCGAAATCGACCGCGTTGTAGGCGTGCAGCAACTGCTCGTACTGCGCGTAGAGGCGTGCGGCGCGCGCCTCCTGCTCGGTCTCGGCCCGGCCCGGTGCCTCGGCGCTGGTGACGAAGTCGTTCTTCCAGCGGCTGATGATGCCGCGCAGCTCGTCCTCGTCGTTGAGATTGCCGCCGTCGCCGCCGCGCACCAGCTCCTTGATCGCGGTGAGGCTGTCGGTCGCGTCCATGATCGTGAAGCCGCGGCGGTAGCCGAGCGCGTTGCCGTCGGTGCGCAGCATGTACAGCCCGAGCGTGTGGAACGTCGACACCGACAGCCCGCGCGCCTCGTCGGCCTTGAGCGTCGCCGAGGCGCGCTCCTTCATCTCGCGCGCGGCCTTGTTGGTGAAGGTCACCGCGAACACGCCCTTCGCCGGCAGCCCCGCCTCGCGCACAAGCCAGGCGATCTTCGCCGTGATCACGCGCGTCTTGCCGCTGCCCGCACCCGCGAGCACGAGCATCGGCGAGCCCATGTGGCGCACGGCGGCGCGCTGTTGCGGGTTCAGGTCGGCCATCGTCGCTCGGGGCGGCGGGGAAAGGGGGCGCCATTCTACGCCCCGCCCCCGAGCCCCACCACCACACGACGCCGCTCCGCGCGCCCACCATCGTCGATGCCCCACCCCGGGCCCCCGTAGGCCGGGATGAAGCGAAGCGGAATCCCGGCTCCACCCGGCGGAACCAATCCTCCGGGGCGATCACGCTGAGCCCATGCCGGCCCGCGCCTCATCCGCCCTTTCCACCCGCCCGGGCGTGCCCGCGGACACCAGCCCATCCCCGATGATCGAGGCGCGCCCTGCGGCCCCCTTCGCGGGTAATCCCGTTCCTGCATGCTCTTGCATGAGCCAAGAGCGTTGCCGCCGGGGAACGCTCAATGGCGCATGGTAGTATCGGATCGTCGATCATCGGCCGTCACCGTTCGACGGAAAGAGGCGATCCGCAGCGCAGCCGCGGCCCGACCCATGGATCAACGAATGGTCCGTCCGCTGTCGCAAGGGAAAGAGCCCGCGTGCAACTCCAGGCTTCCGAGACCGTAGCCCGCGCTTTCGCCGACGCAGGCGTGCGCTGCCTCGTCGTCGGTGGGCGCACACCAGCAACATCGAGATCGGGGCTCGGCTGATGGATCGCTCGGCACGCATCTACCACATCCACCAGTTGCTTCGGAGCAGCCGCCGCCCCGTGCCGTTCGAGCGCCTGCGCGCGGAGCTGGAGGTCTCGCCGGCCACGGTCAAGCGCGACATCCAGGCCATGCGCGACTACCTCGCCGCGCCCCTCGTGTACGACCCCGCCGCCAACGGTTATCACTACGACGAACGCGAGGGAACCTTCGAACTGCCCGGCCTGTGGCTCAACCACAGCGAACTCTACGCCCTGCTGGCCGCGGAACAACTCCTCGAGGCCGTCCAGCCCGGTCTGCTGGCACCCCGCCTCGGCCCCCTGCGCGGGCGCATCCGCCGGTTGCTCGGTACCGCCGGCACCGATGCCGAGGGCATCCGCGAGCGCGTGCGAATCGACCGCGTCGGTTCGCGCGCCGCGCCGGGCGAGGCGTTCGGCGCCGTTGCCGAGGCTACGCTGGGGCGACGCCAACTCGCGTTCGACTACCACGGCCGCGGCCGTGACGCGCGCAGCGAGCGGCGCGTGCATCCGCAACAACTCGTCCACTATCGCGGCAACTGGTACTTGTCGGCCTGGTGCGCGGAGCAACGGGCGCTTCGGCTGTTTTCCGTCGATCGGATCGAGCGGCCGCGCTTGCTGGACGAGACCGCCGGCGACGAGGACCCGCGCACTCATGACCGTCACCTGCGCGCCAGCTTCGGCATCTTCACGGGCAGTGCCGCGGCCTGGGCCGTGCTGCGCTTCAGCCCGTATGCCGCCCGCTGGGTCGCCGACGAGGGGTGGCACGCGGACCAGATTGGCCAGTGGACCGTGGATGGCCGCTGGGAACTGCAGATTCCGTACGCCGACCCGACGGAACTCATCCAGGAGGTGCTGCGCCACGGGCCGGAGGTGGAGGTCATCGCGCCCGCCGGGTTGCGCACCGCCGTCGCGGAGCGACTGGGCGCGGCGCTGCGCATCTACGAAGGAGGCGGCTGCGCGGAGCATCCGCCGTGAGATCGAAACGGGCAGCGCAGGGGCGGAGAGCCTGCGCCGCCATCCGCCGGGGATGTCCGACCTCAGGTACCGTCGTCGTCACTGCCCCGCCGGCGCTCCGCCTCCTCCATGTACGCGCGCAGGAGTCGGTTGATCCGGCTCTGGTAGCCACGACCGGAGGCGCGGAACCACGCCAGGACATCCTCGTCCAGCCGCAGGGTCACTTGGCGCTTCCGCTGCGGGGGTTGCAGCCCTTGACGCACGATCGCGCGCGCGATCATCGCGTCGGAGGGTTCGGGCTGTTCCGATAGATCAATCCCGTCGTCGCGCAGCCGATCGAGGCGGTTCCAGTCAGTGAGCGATTTGTGAGAAGAAGAGGTCATGTTCGCGTCGCGTAGCCTTGCGTGCGGAAATCAGCCGAATCCGGTCGGGAGTTGCGGTGTGGGTGATCGCTACCACATGTCGGCCGAGGAGCCCCAAGGTCAGATACCTCCGCTCACCGTAGGCGAGGCGATCATCTTCCATCAGCATCGTAGGGCCGTCGAACACCCTTGGGCAGTCGGCAAAGTCGATGCCGTGCTTGTCCAGGTTGCCTCGACGCTTCTTTTCGTCCCAATCCCAGACCATTGTAGTTACATTTCGAGGTTACAGCCAGCGTGCGAGTCGATTTTTAGGGCAAGGTAACAGTGCTGGCGCCGACGCCCGTCTCCGGGGGAATGCTGGTTGGCTCACCCTGTGAGCCAGCCGCTCTGGTACAAGGGCGCCATCGATGGGAATCGCGGCTGCGCAAAGGCATCGCCATCGAGAGGGAGAAGGATTTGAGTTACGCAGCGCTGTTCGAAGCGGCCATGGGCGAGGGGCAGACGCCGTATCCGTACCAGCGGGCGCTGGCGTCGGAGGCGTGGCCCGATCTGGTCCATGTCCCCACCGGTCTGGGCAAGACGGCGGCGGTGACCCTGGCCTGGGCCTGGCGGCGCGGTCTGCGCGCCGATGGCCAGCGGGGAGAGGCCGAGGCCGGCACGCCGCGCCGCCTGGTCTGGTGTCTGCCGATGCGGGTACTGGTGGAACAGACCGAGGCGAATGTGCGGGCCTGGCTGAGCGACCTCGGCGTGCTGGGGGAGGCGGGCGAGGCCGGCACGGTCGCGGTGCATACGCTGATGGGGGGCGATCCGGACCTCGCCCAGGCGAGCTGGACGGCTCACCCGGAGCAGGAGGCCGTACTGATCGGCACGCAGGACATGCTGCTTTCCCGGGCGTTGATGCGTGGCTACGGGATGAGCCGCTACCAGTGGCCGGTGCATTACGCCCTGTTGCACAACGATGCGCTGTGGGTCTTCGACGAGGTCCAGCTCATGGGCCCGGCCCTGCCCACCACAACGCAGCTCGAAGCCTTCCGGCGGAATCTGGGCGCCAGTCTGCCCGCGCGCAGCATCTGGGTGTCGGCCACGTTGCAGGAGGCGTGGCTCGACACGGTCGATTTTTGTCCGCACCGATCGCAAGGTCTGCGGCGCCTCGCGCTGGGCGACGCCGACGAGGCGGAACCCGCCGTTGCCCGGCGCGTGCATGCACCGAAGCGCCTGCTACGCGCCGGTACGTGCTGCAGCGATGCGACGGCGGCAGGACACAAGTCCTACATCAAGGCACTCGCCCAGGAGATTGCCGCCGCCCATGTCCTCGGGGAGCAGACGCTGGTCATCGTCAATCGTGTCGAGCGCGCCCAGGCTCTGCACGACGCGTTGGCGGACACCGATGCCGAACGCCTGCTTCTGCACGCCCGTTACCGTCCCCGCGATCGGGCGGCGAAAGCAGAGCAACTACAAGCCCCGCCGCCCGCCGCCGGGCGCATCGTGATCGCCACCCAGGCCGTCGAGGCGGGCGTCGATCTCGACAGTCGCGTGCTGTTCACCGAACTGGCGCCCTGGGCGTCGCTCGTGCAGCGTTTCGGCCGCTGCAACCGGGCGGGGCGGTTCGACCAGGCCGAGGTGTACTGGATCGACCTGGCCGAAGCGGAGAAGGGCCTCGCTCTGCCCTATACCGCAGAATCGCTCACCGCCGCCCGCGAGTGCCTCGAGGCCACGGAGTCGGCGACGCCGGCCGATCTGCCGCCGGTGACCGAGGCCCCGCCGGCCGCGCAGGTATTGCGCCGGCGCGATCTGCTCGAGCTGTTCAACACCGACCCGGATCTCTCCGGTTTCGATGTCGATGTCTCGCCCTACATCCGGGATACGGGCACGCCGCAGGTGCAGGTGTTCTGGCGCACGGTCGATCGCGAGACCGCGCCGGCACAGCCCGCGCCCGCTCGCGCAGAACTCTGTCCGGCTTCGATCAGCCAGGTGAAGGCGCATCTGCAGGCGAAGCTCGCCAACAAGGTGCGGAAAGCCACGGGCCGGGAATATCCGGATGCGTGGCGTTTCGACACACTCGGGGGCGAGCACCGGGAAGGCCAGTGGGTGCCTGTCAGCGCGGGCGATATCCGCCCCGGTCAGAGCGTGATGCTGGCCGCCGGGCAGGGCGGTTACGACCCGAGCAACGGGTTCCGCGCGGACTTGCGCGAACCCGTCGAGCCGGTCGAGATCGTCGAGGATGCGCCTTCGGGCGAGGGCTACGGCGGCGATCCCGCAAGCCGCATCGGCCGCGCGGTCGGGCTTGCCGAGCACCTGGACGACGTGGTGGCAGCGATGGCCGAGCTGTCGGATGCGCTGGCGCTGCCAGCGCAGGAGGCGGCCGAGCTCGAAGCAGCCGCGCGCTGGCACGATATCGGCAAGGCCCACGAGGCCTTCCAGCGGGGCATCGGGGTCGTGCCGGACGACCCCGACGGCCCCTGGGCCAAGTCGGCGCAGGGGGGGCGGCCGGATTACCACGTCGAAAGAGACGACGGCTCGACGCAGCAACGGCCGGGGTTCCGCCACGAGCTGGTGTCACTGCTCGCGTGGCTGGCCCATGGTGAGGGCGGCGAGGCGCAGCTCGATTCCGATCTGGTTGCCTATGTCATCGCGGCACACCACGGCCGCGTGCGCATGGGTCTGCGTGCCTTGCCGAACGAGGAAGAGCCGCCCGAGCCCGGGCGGCTCTACGCCCGCGGCGTCTGGGACGGCGACCGGCTGCCGGCGATGCGGCTCGACGGTCTGGAATTGCCCGAAACCGAGCTGCGCCTCGACATCATGCGCCTGGGACGCGGTCCGACCGGCCCCTCCTGGAGTGAGCGCACGCATCGCTTGCTGGAGGGCCACGGGCCCTTCCGCCTGGCCTGGCTCGAGGCCCTGCTGCGCGTCGCGGATTGGCGCGCCTCGGCGCGGGAGGCCCGGTCATGACCCTCGACAGCCTGCTCGCGGTGCTGCGCGCGCTGGACAGTGCCGGCGTGCGCTACCTCGTCGCCGGTGGCGTGGCCGTCAACCTCCACGGTTACCTCCGGGCCACGCAGGATCTGGACCTGGTCGTCGGTCTGGAGCCCGACAATGCCGCGCGCGCGATGTCCGCCCTTCGCGGCATGGGGTATCGACCGCAAGTGCCTGTCGCGATCGAGGATTTTGCCGATCCCGCGAAACGCCGGCACTGGATCGAGGACAAGCACATGCAGGTGTTCGCCCTGATCAGCGACACCCATCCGGACACGACGGTCGATGTCTTCGTGACCGAGCCATTCGACTTCGAGGCTGAGCACGCCGCTGCCGAGGTCCACGAGGTTGCGACCGATCTGCGAGCGCGCGTCGTGCGCCCCGAAACACTGATCGCGATGAAACGCGCCGCGGGCCGGGGGCGGGATCTCGACGACATCGAGCATCTGGAGCAGATCCTGGTCGAGCGCCGTGAGGGAGGCGATGGAGATGGCTGAAGAAATGCGGGGCGATTGGGCAGCCGCGACCTGGGCGGGCAGCCGACGCGCCCAGCTTCGCCGGGCACTGCGACGAACACCGCGCGAGCGCCTCGAGGCGATGGTGTCGCTGACCGAAACCGCCGAGCGGCTCGCGGCCGCCGGGCGGGTCGCCGGCAAGCAAGGCGATCTTCCGGCCCGCGAAGCACGTGGCGTTTATGACATTGATGATGGCTTCCATCGCGTGACGCTTGCCGGCTGCACGCCGACACCGCTGGCGAGCTATCTCAAGGCGCTGGGCGTCCTGCGCCTCGTCGCCGAGCAGATCGATCCCGAGGCCCGGGGCGCGTGGCATGACGAGCAGTTTGTTCTCGACAGCCGTCTGGATGCTGAGGGACTCCGCGAGTTCTTCCTGCGCGAGTACCGGCCGACGCCCGTTCTGGCGCCCTGGAACGGGGGCAGCGGTTTCCATGCCAAGGACAACAAGGATGGCATCGCCCCCCTGCGTGCCTCGGGCGCGCCCCGGTTGAGTGCCCTGCGCGGGGCGATCGAGCAGATCGACGGTATGCTCGAGGCGCGTGGATTCACCGAGCGCCCAGCCGGCGACGACAAGACCGATTTCCTCTCCGCCCTGCGGGCAGAGCTGCCGGAAGAAGCGCTTGCCTGGCTCGACGCTGCCGTGCTGCTCACCGAGGAAAACCCGAAGTATCCACCCTTGCTCGGCACGGGCGGCAACGACGGCCGCCTCGACTTCACCAACAATTTCATGCAGCGCGTAGTGGCGGTGCTCGATCCGGCGAGCGGCGAGCCCGCCGCCGGCGCGACCGGATGGCTCGAACAGGCGTTGTTCGCCGCCGCCTGCCCATCGATGCCGAGCGCGAAGATCGGGCAGTTCTCGCCCGGTGGCGCCGGCGGGCCCAATCAGACGAGTGGTTTCGATGCCGACAAGCCTTTGGTCAATCCCTGGGATTTCATCCTGATGCTCGAAGGCGCTTTGTTGTTCGCGGCGGCGGCCACGAAGCGCCTCGAGAGCGCACAGACGGCCGGGATCAGCTATCCCTTCACGGTCCGGCTCACGGGGGCCGGCAGCGGTGGCCTGTCCGTCGACGAGGAAAGCAACGCCCGCGCCGAATTCTGGGCGCCGATCTGGTCGATGCCCGTCCACCTCGGTGAACTGCAGAACGTTCTGGCGGAGGGCCGCGTCACGCTGGGGCGCCGCCCGGCGCGGGACGGGCTCGATTTCGCGCGTGCCGTCTCGCGTCTTGGTGTCGAACGCGGCATCGGCGCGTTCCAGCGCTACGCCTTCCTGATGCGTTCCGGCAAGGCGTATTTCGCCACGCCGCTGAACCGGATCACGGTTGAGCGCAACCGCGGCGCTGACCTTATCGACGATCTGGAAGACAGTGGCTGGCTCGGTCGGTTCCGGCGCCATGCGCGCAGGGAAGGGTCGAACCGCGTCGTCTCCCTCGCGCGCCGCCTGGAAGACGCACTGTTCGAGCTGACCACTGCCCGCGATGACGAGGGCCCCGTTCTCCGTCGTCTGCTGGCGCAGTTGGGAGAAATCCAGCTCTACCTGGCTCGCAGCCCAAAGGCCCGGGACCTGGCGGCCGGGGGATGCCCCCCCGTCCCCTCGTTGTCATCGCAATGGTTCCGTCGCGCCGACGACGGCAGCCCGGAAATGGCGATCGCGGCCGGACTGGCCGGCCTGCATGCCCGTGCCCCGGACGGCAGTCCGCGTCTGCCCATGCGTGTCCACCTCGCACCCGAGCGCCCGGGGCGCTATCCATCCTGGCTCGATGACGAAACGCACACAGTCACCTGGGCGCTTGGCGCGCCGCTTGAGGACAATCTTGCCGCCACGCTCCACCGTCGGCTCCTGCAGGCGGAGAGTCCGGACATAGCGGACAAGCCACTCCACGCGTGGCGCACCGCGCCGCTGGCGGATGTCGCGGGCTGGCTGGCGGGTGACCTCGACGAGCGTCGTGTGGCTGCCCTGTTGCCGGGGTTGATGCTGGTGCGAATGCCCGGCGGGGCCGGGCAGTGGGCCGATCGGCAGGCCCCCCTGCCGCTGGCCTATCGCCTGCTCAAGCCGCTGTTCTGTACCGACGATCAGCTTCGGCGCGTAAAGCTGATTCCGTCCGACCGCTCGCTGCCACTCAAGGCGGATGTCCCGCGTCGATTGCAAGCCGATGACGTGGCCGGCGCGGCCGAGTTGGCCAGGCGACGGCTGCGTGCCGCTGACATCCCCCTGGCCAGCCGGGTGTTCCGCCCGGGCACGAGCGATGGCCGCCGCCTGCTGGCTGCTCTCATGGTCCCCGTCTCCGACCAAGCCGTCGCCGCACTGCTCCGGCGGTCGAGCGAAACCGACGATACCCCCGAAACCGCCGAACAAGATTGACAGGAGTCCGCATCATGTCCGTGAATCTCGACGCTCTCGCCGACACGCCCCGCCTCCTGATGGAGGCAGACCTCCAGCCCATCCAGGGCACCCGCTTCCAGCCCACCGGCTTCCCCGACCTGGGCGCCGCCGAATACCCGGCACCCGATGGCGAGGGGCGCATGTTGCTGGTCGAATCCGCCCAGAGCATGGCCAACCGGCTGGAAGCGGTGTGTTGGGAGGCAGCAACCGAGGACTGGGTTGCCGCGCTACAGGGGCTGCCGTACGTGCGCGTACTGGATAAGGATGGCAATACGCTGACGTCGTCCGTTCTCGAGGCCCATCGCCTGAATTCGCCCTACATCCTGGAGGGCAAGGACGACACCGTCCTCAAGATGCTCAAGGACGAACTGGCCGGCATGGACCAGGGACGGGTGGATATCCGCAAGCTGGCGGAGACGTTGCTGCGGGTCGATGCCAATGCCGCCCTGCATGGGGTATTCCTGGCCAAGAAGGAACTGGCCGGTGGACGCCTGCGCCTGCCCCGCGCCCTTTCCGCGTTCATCGAGGCGGAAGACGCCAAGGTCGCGCCGAGCGGCGGGGTCAAGGTCGATGCAGTCGATCCCGGCGGCGACACGTCGAAGGGCTTCGGCAACGTCCCCTACGCCCGCGACGAGTACGTCGCACCGCGTATCACCGGTTACTTCAATCTCGATCTCGCACAGATCCGTGCCTTCGGCCTCGGCGACGCGGCCGAACGGCTGCTGGTGACGCTCGCCCTCTACAAGATCCGCGCCTTCCTGGAGCGTGGGCTGCGCCTGCGCACCGCCTGCGACCTGGAATGCCACACACTGCGCGTGACCCGGCCCGATGGCTTCGAGGTGCCCGCGCTCGGGGAACTGGAGGGAGAACTGCCCGGCCTCATCGAGGCGGTGGCGGGCGAGGGCCTGTTTAACGAGCCCCGTGTGACCGAGATCACCTACAGGAAGTAATCATGGTTGCCATCTCCATTCGCTTCCCCGCCGGGCGCTATCACGCCACGCCCTGGGGGCGGCACGTCAACGAGGCCGAGGTCGAATGGCCGCCGTCGCCCTGGCGGCTGCTGCGCGCGCTGGTCGCCACCTATCATCGCAAGGGCTGGGACGAACGCTACGCGGTCGAGACGCTGGACGAATTGGTCGAGACGCTGTCGAGCCAGCTCCCGGCCTATTCGTTGCCGCCCGCGATCCGCGCGCACAGCCGGCACTACATGCCGCAGGGCTATTTCAAGGCCGGACGCGAGGACACCTCGCTCGTGTTCGACGCATTCGCACGTACCGCAAAAGGCGCCGAACTCGTGGCGTACTGGCCACTGGAGATTGCCCACGAACAGCGCGAGTTGCTCGCCGGCTTGCTCGGCGACCTCGGTTTCCTCGGCCGCGCCGAGAGCTGGGTGGAGGCGGCGTTGCTGGAGCAATGGGAGGGCGAGATCAACTGCCGCGCCTCGACGATCTCGACCGATACCGAAACCGGCGAGGCGCGCGAGCCGGTTCAACTGATCGCGCCGGTGTCTCCGGGGCACTACATCGACTGGCGCAGCGGTGTGGTCAGCGAGCATGGGCTCGACGCACGCAAGCCGAACGCGATCCAGCGCCGAATCCTGGCGACGCTGCCCCCGAGGCTCGCGGGCGCTTTGTGCGCCGAGACCGGAGACCTCCAGAAGGCGGGCTGGAGCATGCCCCCGGGGGCCCAGTACGTGACCTACCAGCGCCCGTTCGACAGCTTCGCCCCGGCGCGGGCGACGCGGCGCAGTGCACAGCGGCCACGCCAGGCGACCACTGTTCGCCTCGCGCTCACGGGCAAGCCGCTCCCGCGCATCGAGGACGCCATCCGAATCGGCGAGCTCACTCGCATGGCCGCGATCAAGCAGGCCGAACGGATCGGCGAGGGCGCTGTGCCACCCGCTCTCTCCGGTCACGGCCTGCCCGCCGCCAACCGCCTCGGGCATGCCTTCTATCTGCCAGAGGACGCCGATGGCGACGGCCACATCGACCACATCCTGGTACATGCCGCGGACGGCCTCGACACCACCGCCATCCGCGCCCTCGACCGCATCGCGCGGCTGTGGGAGCGGGACGGCGGTGAATGGGGTGTGCTGATCGAGGGCTACGGTCAGGCCGCCGATCTCGCCGACAGCGTCTATCTTGGCCGCTCGCAACACTGGCGCTCCGTGACGCCGTACCTTCATCCCTGGCACGCCAAGAAGCGCTTCGGCGTCGCCGAGCAGATCGCGCGAGAGTGTCGCGAGCGCGGCCTGGAAGAGCCCGAGGTGGCCATCGAGCCGCTACCGTTCGCAGGCCCCGACGGCCGTAGGCGTCGCGCCGTGCACTTCCACCGCTTCCGCAACGCCCGCAAGCGTCTGGCCCAGCCCGACACCCGCGGCCAGTTCGTCACGCTTGCGTTCCCACAACCGATCCCGGGGCCGTTGGCGTTGGGCTTCGGGTGTCACTTCGGACTCGGGGTGTTCCAGCCAAGGCGAGGCTGAAGGCTCTGCAACGCTGCAAGGGAGCGACGCGTGGCCGTGCGACGAGCATTGAAGCGCCCGATCCTTGTGATCATCGACGATCGCGAACCTCGCGGTGCCGTCCACGACGCACTCGACGGCCGTCCCGAGTTTGTCGCCGAAACCAGACGCCTCGACTGCGGTGACTACTGGGTCGATAAACGATTCCTGTTCGAACGCAAGACGTTGCCCGATCTCGTGTGCTCGATCGAGTCCGGGCGCCTGTTCGCGCAGGCGCTGCGCTTGGTCGAGGCCCCGGGCGTTCGCCCGGCACTGATCCTGGAGGGCACGGCGGCCGAGCTGCGACATTGCCGGATGCGTCGCGAAGCCGTGCATGGAGCGCTCATCACGCTGTCGATGTTCATCGGCCTGCCCGTGTTGCGCACCCGTTGCCTGGAGGAGACGGTGGAGACCTTCCGTTATGTCGTTGAGCAGGGGCGTGCGGTCGCACAGGGTGCGCTGCCTCGGCGCGGTTCACGGCTCAAGGGGAAATCGGCCTGCCAGAACTACCTGCTGCAGGGCCTGCCGGGCGTCGGCCCGGAGCGGGCGCGGCGTCTGCTGGAGCACTTCGGCAGCGTACGGGCGGTGATGGCGGCCGAACGAGCGGAATTGGCTGCAGTGGGAGGCATAGGCGAGCGCATAGCGCGTCGAATCGAGTGGGCCGTCGAAGAGTCGGCTGGTGAGTACACGCATGCCGGCCACAGGCCGTGCGTGTCAGACCGTAGTGTACGGAATGATCGCCTTGGGGTGTCCGTCCGGCTGAAATCCCATTCACGCCGCATACGGTCCTGATATGCGAGGCTGTCCCCCGAGAGCGAGATGCCGGCGGTACGTACCAGAGCCGCCTGCACACCGGAACGCGCCATGCTCTCCTGGTGGACCCGGTCGTCGCGGATGGCCCCGCGGACGAGTTCGGTCATGGAGGCATGGCGCGATCGAGCTTGTTGGTCAAGCCGGTGTGTGTCTTCCGGATCGAGGCTGATGGCGGTTCAAAGCATTACGCTGCACCGATATCGGATTCTCATTGGAACGATATCGCCATGGTTCGTGGTCGGCAATCCTCAGCCCCGGCAGTCCCGCAATAGGGCAAACGCTGTGTGGGATGGCGGTGACAGGCACGGATTCTGCATGGCGACGGCTGGGTGTCTCGTTGCGAAGGAATGACCGTGGAGGAAGAACCGACCCCCATCCAGCGCGAACTCTCGTTGCCATTTCCCGAACTCTCGGGCGACAGCCCCCTGCTGCCGGCGCGCATGGTCAACGAATACCAGTACTGCCCGCGCCTGGCTTATCTCGAGTGGGTACAGGGCGAATGGGCCGATTCGGCCGACACGGTCGAAGGCCGTTCCCACCACCGTCGAACCGACCGCAAGGGCGGCGGCCTGCCACCGGCCGACGAACTGGAAGAACACGAAAAGCTGCATGCACGTTCATTGACGCTGTCCTCCAACCGCCTCGGCCTGATCGCGAAAATGGATCTCGTTGAAGCCGAGGACGGCAGCGTGACGCCGGTCGATTACAAGCGGGGCAAGCGCCCGCACACGGCCAGGGGCGCCTGGGATCCCGAGCGCGTACAGGTCTGCGTGCAGGGGCTGATCCTGCGCGAGCACGGCTACACCTGCAGCGAGGGCGTGCTGTACTTCGTGGGCAGCCGCGAGCGGGTGCGGGTAGAGTTCGACGATGACTTGATCGCGCAGACCATCGACGCGATCGGCGGTCTGCGTGCCATCGCCGAAGGCGGCGAGACACCTCCGCCGCTGGAAGACAGCCCCAAGTGCCCCCGCTGTTCGCTCGTCTCCGTCTGCCTGCCGGACGAGGTGAACTACCTCAAGCGCGAGCAGACCCAGCCGCGGCCGCTGGCGGTCCGCCGCGACGAGGCGCTGCCAATGTACGTGCAGGCCAATGGCGTGCGCGTCGGCAAGAAGGGCGAGACCCTCACCGTCTCCGACCGCGACGAAACCCTGCAGACCGCACGTCTGATCAACATCTCTCAACTCGTACTCATGGGCAACGTGTCATTGAGCACACCGGCGCTGCACGAGCTCATGCGCCGCGAAGTCCCCGTTTCGTTCCACAGCTACGGCGGCTGGTTCCTCGGCCACACAATCGGCACCGGTCACAAGAACGTCGAACTGCGCACCGAACAGTATCGCGCCAGTTTCGATGATCGGCGCTGTCTCCACCTGGCCCGCCGCATCGTCGCGACCAAGATCCGCAACAGCCGTACTCTGCTGCGGCGCAACTGGCGCCAGGGCGAGCGACCAGACGACGTCCTCGCGCTGCTCAAGGAAGACGCCTGGCGGGCCGAGCGCGCCGAGGAACTCGCCGGACTGCTCGGCACCGAGGGTACGGCGGCCGCGCGTTACTTTCGTTGCTTCGCTGGCATGCTGCAGCGCGACGGCGACGAACGCGCGCTGGTGTTCGACTTTGAAACCCGCAACCGCAGGCCGCCGACCGATCCCGTCAACGCGCTGCTGTCCTACGCCTACGCACTGCTCACCCGAGCGTGGACCGTCGCCGTCACCGCGGTCGGCCTTGATGCCTATCGCGGTTTCTACCACCAGCCCCGCTACGGCCGGCCAGCCCTGGCGCTCGATCTCATGGAATCGTTCCGGCCCCTGGTGGCCGATTCCGCGGTCGTGCAGGCCATCAACAACGGCGAAGTCCGACCCAGCGACTTCATCCAGGCGGCCGGCAGCGTGAACCTGACTCCCGAAGGGCGCAAACGCTTCATCGGCACCTTCGAGCGCCGGCTCGCGCAGGAAGTCACGCATCCCCTGTTTGGTTACCGGGTGTCCTACCGGCGCCTGCTCGAAGTCCAGGCCCGATTGCTGGCACGCCACCTGCTTGGCGATATCGCCGACTACCCCGACTTCCGGACCCGTTGACATGAGTGACGATGCGCACATCTACGTCGTGGTCTACGACATCTCCGACCAGAAACGCTGGCGCCGGGTGTTCCGGCTCATGAACGGCTATGGCGAATGGCTGCAACTGTCCGTGTTCCAGTGCCGCCTCAACCGCCAGCGCCACGCCGAACTGGTGGCACTGCTCGACGGGATGATCCATCATGACGAAGACCATGTCGTCGTCATGGACATGGGCCAGGCCGAACGCGTCGAGCCCCGGGTCGTCTCGCTGGGCAAAGCGTTCGAGGCGGTCACCAACGATCCGATCATCGTCTGACGCGCTCGCCGCAGCCGCGCGAGCGCTCGGGTGGTGCCGCCAGCCCGGGGAGCGCTCGCATGCGCCAGCTCTTTGAAAATCGGGGATTTTCACGTAGTCGCTCAGCGCAAGGGGTGGCCGCCGGAGACTCCCGCGCTCCCGCGAGCCGAGCGCTCGCAAATCCCCGGCGCGATGCCCGGAATCGCTGGCCCGTGAACGGGTCCGTGAACCTCGGCATCACGCCGAGGCCTCATTGAAGCTATATCGCCGTGTTCAAGATTGAGATTGCCTGACCCGCGTGACC
>CAZVBX010000080.1:0-13942 GCA_964625925.1 uncultured Ectothiorhodospiraceae bacterium
CCTCGAGCGCGGTCTCGAAGTCCTCCGCCTCGATCAGGCGGCGGAACTTGGCCGACCCGGTGACGTTGGTGCGCTCGCCGATGTTGACGAAGCCGGTCTGATCGTCGACGGTCAGCGGCTCCAGGCCGGACAGGCGCAGCACCGGCTCGCGCTCCGGGATCTTGCGCGGGCCGTGCTTGCCGACGGCCTCGGCGATGGCGCGGATGTGCTCGGGCGTCGTGCCGCAGCAGCCGCCGATGATGTTGATCAGGCCCTCTTGGGCCCAGGGCCCGATCAGCTGGGCCATCTCCTCGGGGCCCTGGTCGTACTCGCCCAGTTCGTTGGGCAGGCCCGCGTTCGGGTGCGCGGAAACGGCCGTGTCGGCGACCTCGCTGAGCTCCTCGACGTACTGGCGCAGCTCCTCGGCGCCCAGGGCGCAGTTGAGGCCCACACTGAACGGCTTGGCGTGGCGCACGCTGTTCCAGAACGCCTCGACCGTCTGGCCCGACAGGGTGCGGCCGCTGGCGTCGGTGATCGTGGCCGAGATCATGATGGGCCAGCGCTGGCCGCGATCCTCGAACAGCTCCTCCAGGGCGTACAGCGCCGCCTTGGCGTTCAACGTATCGAAGATGGTCTCGACCAGGATCAGATCGGCGCCGCCGTCGATCAGGCCCTCGGCGTTCTCGCGATAGGTCTCGACCAGCGCCGGGAAGCGCGTGTTGCGCTTGGACGGGTCGTTGACGTCGGGCGAGATCGAGGCCGTCTGGTTCGTCGGACCGAGCACGCCGGCGACACAGCGCGGGCTGCCGGTCTCCTCGGCGACCTTGTCGGCCGCGCGGCGCGCGATGGCGGCGCCCTCGTGGGCGATCTCCTTGGCCACGTCCTCGAGGTGGTAGTCCGCCTGCGAGATGCGGTTGGCGTTGAAGGTGTTCGCCTCGACGATATCGGCGCCCGCTTCGAGGTAATCGCGGGTGAGCTGCTCGATCTTCTCGGGCTGCGTCAGGTTCAGCAGGTCGTTGTTGCCCTGCATCTCGCCCGGCGCGTCCTTGAAGCGCTCACCGCGGAACTGTTCCTCGGAGAGCTTGAGGTTCTGGATCATGGTGCCCATGCCGCCATCGAGAATGAGGATGCGGTCATTGAGCGCCTGCTGTATTTCGTTACTCATGGATCGGTCTCCTTGTTGGGGCGCGGCGCGCGCGTCGCTTCAGGCGACGCGCGAGGCGATCGCCGAGCGCGGGGCGTATTCGCCTTCCGTCAGGACCCGCATCATGCGGCAGACGGCGCGCGTCGGATCGGGCCGATTCAGCGTGTAGAAATGGAAGCTTTCGACGCCCTCCTGACGCAGCTCGAGACACTGCTCGGCGGCGAACGACGCGCCTACCATTCCGCTGGCGGTCGGATCCTCCTCGAACCCCTCGAACAGCTCTTCCATCCACTGCGGCACGGAAGTGCCCGTGCCGCGACAGAACTTCGCCACCTTGGGGAAATCGATGATCGGCAGGATGCCGGGCACGATCGGCACGTCGATACCGGCGGCGGCGCAGCGATCGCGGAACAGCAGGAAGTCGCGGTTCTTGAAGAAGACCTGCGTGATCACGCGCTTGGCGCCCGCGTCGACCTTGCGCTTGAGGAAGGCGATGTCGGCCTCGGAGGATTCGGCTTCGGGATGCGTCTCCGGGTAGCCCGCGACGCTGATGTCGAAGTCCCCGACATCCTGCAGGCCCTCGACCAGCTCGGCGGCGTTGTTATAGCCGTCCGGCCGCGGCGTGAAGGCCTCGCCGCTATTCGGCGGGTCGCCCCGCAGCGCGACGATATGGCGCACACCCATCTCGTAGTAGTTGGCTGCGATCTCGTTGACTTCCTCTTTCGAGGCGTCGACGCAGGTCAGGTGAGCGGCGGGCGTCAGGTCCGTTTCTTCGAGGATGCGGCGCACCGTGGCGTGCGTGCGCTCGCGCGTGGTGCCGCCGGCGCCATAGGTCACCGAGACGAACCGCGGTCCGATCGGTGCCAGCTCCTGCACGGCATTCCACAGATTTTGTTCGAGTTTTTCTGTTTTCGGGGGAAAGAATTCGAATGAAAACTTCACGTGTCCGTCACCTCAATTGAGTATTCGAGACGGGATGCGCATGGACATCCGCGGGCGGCCCATTTTGCGGGCCCGGTACAATCTGCGGTCGTTGCCTGAACGGGGCCGGGCAGATGCACTAACGCCGAGATGATTGCGGGACTCGGAAACCGGAGCCTGCCGGCCTTTTCACCTGGCCGACAGTGATTGAAAACCGCTTAGCTGCACTTGCTTCATGCGCCCGCAACGCGGTGCAAATCCGGCGCGAATGACCACTCCACACTGATAAATTTTTTGGCTTAAGTCAACCGGACGACCCTAGCGAAGCTTATGAGAGAGCCCCGGTCGCCGCCTGCGAGCGGGGGGATAAAGCCCCTAGAATCAGGCATATAGCGGACTGTTTCCGGCGGAGCGTAGGTGCGCTTCCCTAGGGCCTGTGAACCCTTCCCGCGATCGCCGCGGCGGGAGCCTGAGTGGCGCAAGGCAAGGCGGGCCGAGGGAGCGTAGTGACGCTACGTGAGTGAGGCGCAACGCCGGATTGCGCCACACAGGCCCCGCCCCGAAGGGTTGTGGCCCCCAATCCGGGCCGCGCTGCGTTGCTCGTCACTCGTGTAGTGCCGCTACACTCGCTCCTCGCGCCTTGCGGGGCCCGGATTGGGGGCCACAACGCGACGACCGCGGAAAGGGTTAACAGGCCCTAGTTGTAAACCGGCGGGAGCGAACCCCGCGAGATCGGGCGGATGGTCAGGGCCGAGCGTACGCGTTGCGAGCGGCGGTGAGTGGCCGGAAGGGCCCGGGTTTACATGGCCATGGACGCGAAATCGTAGCTGCGTTCGTGCGTGGCCTCCTGCAGGAAGCCGCCTTCGATCATGTCCGTGCCGAGCGTCCACAGCACCGTGAGCGTGGAGGCGTCCTCGACGCCCGGGCAGATGCTCTGCTTGCCGTGCGAGCGCGCCTCGGCCGCGATCTGGCGCACGGCCTGCTGATTCTGCTCGTTGCTCGCCAGATCGCGCGTGAAATCTTCGCTGATGCGCAGGTAATCGACGCTGATGTGCTGTGTCAGGTGGAACGGATCGGCCCCGTGCCCGAATTCGGACAAGCAGATACCGCAGCCGATCTTGTGCACGGCCGTGCTGAAGGCGGCCGCCTGCTTGATCCGGGTGGCGGCGGCGGGCCCGTCGATCTGGAACACCAGCCTTCCGGCGGGTAGCTTGACCGCCTTGATGCGCTCGTGGATCCAGCGGAACAGGCCGGCGTCGTCGAAGGCGTGACCCGACAGCGGCACGAAGAACACTGTATCCGACGAGTGGTGTAGCTCCTGTAGCAGCGCCTTGAGGGCGTTGAGCACGGTCCAGCGGTCGACGCCCTTGGCCATGCCGGTGCGCTCGGCGGCGGCGCGGAATTCCGGATCGTCGGCCGGCTGGCCGTGCTCGTCGAGCGGGCGCAGCAGCACCTCGTAACGGGCGGTGCTATCGCCGGCGAGGCTGACGACGGGCTGGTAGAGCAGGGCCAGTCGATCGCCTTTGAGCATGTCGCGGATGCGCTCGCCCCATTGCTGGTCGATCTCTTTCTGCGACAGCTCCCCGGCCTTGGGCTGATAGATATGGTGCGCGTCGGGCCCATTGCGTCGGGCCTCGGTCAGCGCGCGCTCGCTTCGGGCCATGATGGCGTTGGGATCGCTCACGCTGCCGTCGATCCGGGCGATGCCGAGGCAGGCGGTCACATTGAGCGACGCGTTGTCGACGTTGCAGATATGATCGCGCACCTTCCGGCGGAGGCGTATGCACAGCGACTCGAGCGCGTCGGGGTCGGCGTCCGGGGTCAGGAGACCGAAGGTGGCGCCGTCGAAGCGGGCGGCAATGTCCTCGTCGCCGGCGACCTCGCTCACGATCTGGGCCACATCGGCGATGACCTGGTCGGACCCGAGGACGCCGACTTGCTCCTTGATCTGGTCGAAGCCGTCGATCGCCAGCTGCATCAATGACCACGCCGCCTGGCCGGTGCCGGCCGCCGTGAGCGCTTCCTGCAGGCTGCTGATGAAGTGTTGCCGGTTGTACAAGCCGGTGACGCTGTCGCGCTGGCTGAGCAGGTTGAGCTGGCGCTCGAGCTCCTCCGCGTTGGCCTGATCGCGGATGATGATCTGGCTGCAGGCCTCGCCCTCGATCGAGGCGCGCGAGAACTCCATCTCGGCCGAGAAAGTCGTACCGCCCGCCTGCTGCAGTTGCAGCTCGAGCGTGCCGACGGCCTCCTCGCTGCGCGAGTAGTCGCGCAGGAAGCCCTTGAGCTTATCGCGGTCCGCGTCCGCGACCATGTCGACGATCGGCGTGCCCTCGAGATCCTCGAAGGCTTCGTAGCCGAAGCGCGAGAGGTAGGCATCGTTGGCCAGGACATGCATGCCGTCGTGCACGTAGGCGATGGCGTCGCGTGAGGATTCCATCAGTGCCCGGGCGCGTTCCTCGCTCTCGCGGTAGATCGCCTCCAGATGGTGGGCCCGGCGCCGCGTGGCGACCCGCTCGAACTCGCGCACGATGACGTGACGCAGGTGCTCGCTGTCGTCGCCGACACGGTCGGTGGCCCCGGATGCGAGGGCGCGGCCGGCTGGCGGGTCGCCCTCGCCATAGGCGATGACCGGCACGTACAGACCGCGCTCCCGGATCGCGGTCAGGGTGTCCTCGAGGCTCGCGTCCTCGGTGGCCAGCACGTGCAGGGCCACATCGATCTCGTGCGCAAGCGCATCGCGCAGCGTGTCGCCGTCGTCGACCCGGGTCGGCTTGACCGCATAGCCCGCGGCGCGCATCTGCGAGACGACGTTTTCGGCGTCTTCCGGCTGTTCGCTGACCACGAGCAGGCGAATGGTGGAACCACTGTTCACGATGGATCGGCTCGTTGAGGACCTAATGCTCCTGGGTGTTCTGGAATGCCGACCCGGGGGTCGCGTCGTCCGCCCAGCGAAACGGTTCGGGGGTCTTGCCGGGGCGCCCCGGTTCTTCGCGCACCAGCCGGGGGACGAGATAGCCCGGAAGCCGTGCAGCTACCTCTGCTAGCAAGCCGCGTGCCGTATCGGCGGGGACCTCGAAATGGGCCGCGCCGCGTACGGGATCGAGCAGATGGAGGTAATACGGTAGCACGCCACAGCCAAACAGCCGACGCGATAGCGCCACCAGCGCACTGGCGCTATCGTTGACGCCGCGCAGCAGGACCGATTGGTTGAGCAACCAGGCGCCGGTCGCGGCCAGGCGGCGCGCGGCCGCTTCCACTGCCGCGTCGACCTCGTTGGCGTGGTTGGCGTGCAGCACCGCGACCGTCTGCAGGCGCGTGTCCGCTAGCCAGGCGCACAAGGCCTCATCGACGCGCTCCGGCAGCACGACGGGCAGCCGCGTGTGCAGGCGCAGCGTCTGCACGTGCCCGATCGCCGCCAGGCGCTCGACCAGGTCGGCCAGGGTTTCATCCGGCAGCGACAGCGGGTCGCCGCCGCTGAGGATGACCTCCTCGATGGACGAATCCGCCGCGATGTAGTCGAGGGCGTCGTGCCACTGGCCGGCGCGCGGATTGGCCTCGGCATAGGGAAACTCGCGCCGGAAGCAGTAGCGGCAGTGCACGGCGCAGGCGCCGGTGGTCACCAGCAGCACGCGGCCGTAGTACTTGTGCAGCACGCCGGGGCGCATCATCGCCTGCTGGTCGCCCACTGGATCGGGGCCGAAGCCGTCGACCGCGTCGCGCTCGGCGCCGGTCGGCAGCACCTGCGCAAGCAGGGGATCGGCGGGATCGCCCGCCCGCATGCGGGCGGCATAGCCGCGCGGTACCCGGAGCGGGAAGCTCTGTGCGCCGGCACGCGCGCCCGGCTCGCCGCCGGCGACCGCGTCGGCAGCGAGTCCCAGCCGGTTCAGCAGCTCTCCGGGGTCGCGGATCGCGTGTTGCAGCTCGCGCTGCCAGGCCGGTGCGTTTTGTTGCCGCGTGGATGCCGGTATCATAGCGCGCCAATTCTTCCGGGCGCGTCCGACACGGTCAAACGCGCCGGTCTACGTAGCGAGGATTCCATGGCGACGTATAGCACGAACGAGTTCAAGGCGGGGCTGAAGATCATGCTCGATGGCGACCCGTACGCCATTGTCGAGAACGAGTTCGTCAAGCCGGGCAAAGGCCAGGCCTTCAACCGCGTCAAAGTGCGCAATCTCAAGACCGGGCGGGTGATCGAGCGCACCTTCAAGTCGGGCGACAGCGTGGAGGCCGCCGACGTCGTCGACACCGAGATGACGGTGCTCTACAGTGACGGCGAATACTGGCACTTCATGGACCCCAATACCTTCGAGCAGATCGCCGCTGGCCCCGCCGCCGTGGGCGACGCCGGCAAGTGGCTGCGCGAGCAGGACACGGTCGAGGTCACGCTGTACAACGGCGACCCGCTCACGGTCAGCGCGCCCAAGCTCGTGGATCTGCGTATCACGCAGACCGATCCGGGGGTGCGCGGGGACACCGCCCAGGGCGGCACCAAGCCGGCCGAGCTCGAGACCGGCGCGAGCGTCAAGGTGCCGCTGTTCGTCGAAGAGGGCGAGGTGATCCGCATCGACACGCGCACGGGCGAGTACGTCAGCCGCGTCAAGGGATAGGGGCCGCTGACCGCGTGGGCGGTGGCTGGCAGCCGGCAGCGAGCCCGGCCGTACTGCGTTTGCGGGCCGCGATGAAGGCTCGCATCCGGGCCCATTTCGAGTCGACCAAGGCCCTCGAGGTCGATACACCGGCGCTGTCCGCGGCGGCGCCCACCGATCCGCACATTGCGCCGCTGGTCACCCGGCTCGCGGCGCGGCCGGCTAGGCCCTACTACCTGCAGAGCTCACCCGAGTTCCCCATGAAGCGGCTGCTCGCGGCCGGCGTCGGCGATTGCTGGCAGCTCGCGCGGGTGTTTCGTGACGGCGAGCGCGGGCGCTATCACAACCCCGAGTTCGATCTGCTCGAGTGGTACCGCCGCGCTACCGACCACCATGGTTTGATGGACGAGGTCGAAGCGGTCGTCGGCGTGGCACTCGCGCCCGAGCGCGAGGTGCCGTCGGCGCTGCGGCTGCGCTACGCCGACGCCTTCGCCGTCCATGCCGGTGTCGATCCGCTGACCGCGGACATGGCGGAGCTGCGGCGCGCCGCGCGCGACGGCGGCATCGAGCCGGTGTCCGGGCTGGCCGACGATGACCGCGACGGTTGGCTCGACCGCCTGCTGACCGGCCTGGTCGCCCCCGCCTTCGCCGCCGACCGGCCGACGTTCCTCTATGACTGGCCGGCCTCGCAAGGCGCGCTCGCACGGCTCGATCCCGAGGACCCGCGGGTGGCGCGCCGCTTCGAGCTCTACTGGGGCGAACTCGAGCTGGCCAACGGCTTTCACGAGCTGGTCGATGCCGGCGAGCAGCGCGCGCGCTTCGAGACGGACCGGGCGCGGCGCGCGGCCTCGGGACAGCCGCAGATCGCGCCCGACGAGCGACTGCTCGCGGCGTTGACGGCCGGTCTGCCCGATTGCGCCGGCGTGGCGCTGGGCTTCGATCGTCTGGTCATGCTCGCGGCCGGTTTCGACCACATTGACCAGGCGCTCGCCTTTCCGCTGGAGGATGCATGAGCGATTCGTCCGGGCCGATGCTGGCGTGCATGGATCTGCCGGCGGGCGCGCTCGCACGCCTGCTCGCGGGCTATGGCCTCGCCGTCGAGTGGTGCGAGCCGGGTGCCGCCATCCCCGGCTCCTACTGGGGCGAGCCCGAGGCCGGGCTCGTCGGCGCGCGGCTCTACGTGCGGCCTGACACCCCGGTCCATTCCGCGTTGCACGAGGCAGGCCACTTCATCTGCATGGATGCCGCCCGCCGCGCGCGGCTGCATACCGACGCCGGCGGCACACTGCTGGAGGAATGCGGCGTGTGCTACCTGCAGATGCTGCTGGCGGATGCGCTGCCCGGGGTGGGGTGGGGCCGCATCCAGGCCGACATGGACGCATGGGGCTATACCTTCCGGCTCGGCTCGGCCGCCGCCTGGTTCGAGTCCGACGCCGAGGACGCGCTCGCCTTCCTCCGCGAGCGCGGCGTGGTCGACCCGGCCGGCCGCCTTGGGTAGCACCGGCGTGGCCTGTCATGCACCGGCGGGCCGGCCGGATCGCCGCTCGGTGTCGACGGGACCGCCGTGAGCCGTGCCGCCGGATTTGTTAGGGTGACTACAAAATAAGGGGGACCACCATGACAAAATCCGGATACGGGCTCGGGTCCGTTCTCGCGTGCGCCGTGCTGGCGCTGGCCGGCTGCGACAGCTATGCCACCAACGAAAATCAGCAACCCGCGCGTTCGCTCGCCGATATCAAGGAATCCGGCGAACTCGTCGTGCTCACGCGCAATGCGCCGACCACGCGCTACGTCGGTCGCGACGGGCAGGCCACCGGCCCCGAACACGATCTGGTGACGGCCTTCGCCGACTCGCTCGGCGTGGATGTGAAGTTCGTCTACAAGGACTCGGTCGGCGCGCTGCTCGATGGGATCGAGCAGGCCGAAGGCGATTTCGCGGCAGGCGGCCTGACCATCACCGAGCCGCGGCGCGATCGTTTCCGTTTCGGCCCGGCTTATCAGACCGTGACGCAACAGGTCGCGTGCCGGCGGGACAATGCCCAGCCGGAGGAGATCGCGGACCTGGTCGGGCTGGATCTGCGCGTGATCGCCGATTCCAGCTACGTCGAGCGGCTCGAGGAGCTCAAGGCGGACGGCCATCCCGAGCTCGAATGGCGGGCCGTCGAGGACACCACCACCGAGTCGCTGCTGCGCGGCGTGTGGCAGCGCGAGTTCGACTGCACCGTGGCCGACTCGACCATCGTCGACCTCAACCGCCGCTACTTTCCCGAACTGACCGCACCGCTCAATCTGAGCCGTGAGCAGGAACTCGGCTGGGTCATGCCGCAAGAGCGCAAGGACCTGGCGGGCGAGGTTGAGAGCTGGCTCGACGAGTACCGCGAGGAGGGCCGTCTCGAGTCGGTGCAGGACAAGTACTACGGCTTCTTCGCCGAGTTCGACTACGTCGACACCCGCCGCTATATCCGCCAGATCGACGAGCGCTTTCCGCGCTACCGCCAGTGGTTCGGCGAGGCCGCCGAGCAGCATGGGCTGCCGCTCACGCTCGTCGCCGCTCAGGGCTATCAGGAGTCCCACTGGCGCCCGGATGCGACAAGTCCCACCGGGGTGCGCGGCATCATGATGCTGACCCTGCCGACGGCGAAGGAGCTGGGCGTGACCGATCGGCTCGATCCGCGCCAGAGCATCTTCGGCGGGGCCAAGTACCTGGCGCGCCTCAAGCGCAGCTACGTCGAGGAAGTCGAAGAGCCCGATCGGACGCTGCTCGCGCTGGCGGCGTACAACGTCGGCCGCGGCCATATGCATGATGCGCAGACGCTCGCGCGCAAGCGCGGATTGAGCCCGCATCGTTGGCGCGACATACGGCAGGTCCTGCCGCTGCTTTCGGAGCCCTCGATTTACAAGAACCTGAAATACGGCTACGCCCGCGGCCACGAGCCGGTGCGCTACGTGCAGCGCATCCGCGAGTACCGCCACGTGCTCGAGGGCGAGCGCGAATAGGGAGCCGTGGCAGGCTTTCGACGCGGGACACGGATGTCCCGCCGGCCCGCGGCCAGGGCGTTATGCCCATTGCCGTTAGCGGCTGTTAACGGACTTTTGGGTAGTGTGTAGGTCGGGTCTGGATCCGGCCTAGGGCTCTATCCGGGCCGTCTGCTATGGAGCGGAGAAGAGAACCACGGATGAACACCGATGAACACGGATGAGTCCGGCCCGGCACGCGCTTCAGCGCGTCGCACATCCGTGTTTGTCCGTGTTCATCCGTCGTCTAAACGAGCGCCGGTCTCTCCGTAGGTCGGGCTTTAGCCCGACGTCGACGCGTCCCTCGACGACACACCGTCGGTCGGACTGAAGTCCGACCTACAGCCACACTATAGCGGACCCAACGCCGGCTAGTCGGCGGCTCGCAGCGACACCAGGTAGGCGTAGCCGCCCATGACCGTGGCCGACTCCAGCTCGCCGCCGCTGTGTTGCGCGCAGTCGGCGATGTAGTCGACGGCCTCCGGCCGCGGTTCGACGTGGAATCGGCGCAGCCACCAGCGCAGGCCCGAGCGGGCGGCGCCGGGCAAACCGGCCATGTCGCCGAAATCCACCACGTGCAGGCTCCCGCCCGGCGCCAGCAGACCGAGGCAGTGGTCGACCACCGCCGGCCAGCCCGGGATCATCGACAGCGCGTACGAGATCACGATGCGGTCGAACCGGGCCGGTCCCTCGAGCAGCGCGGCCGGATCGAACCGGATCGCGTCACCCTGCGCCAGCGCGAGCCGGTCGTCCAAGCCGGCCCGGCGCCGCAGCGCCCGCGCCGACTTGAGCATCTGCTCGGAGACGTCGATGCCGTAGAGCCGAGCGTCCGGATAACGCGCGGCGATCCGGGCGAGATTGCGGCCCGTGCCGCAGGCCACCTCGAGCACACAGCCGCCTGCGGGCACGTCCAGGCCCCGAATCAGTTGATCGCGCCCGAGCAGATACCAGCGCCGGGTGGGGTCGTAGACGAAGCGTTGCAGCCGGTACATGCGGTCCATGCGGGCCGCGCTGTCGCCGCCGCCCGTCACGGGTCGACGCGCTCGTAGACGTGAAAACCGCCATAGATGGCCGCGCGGTCGCGCTCGACCATCGTGCGGGCCGCCGCCGGATCGTAATGCCATTGCGCGCGTTCCGCGGGGGACAGCGCCGCCTCGACCGGGCTCGCCTCGGCTCCGGTGCGGAAGATCACCCGCGCCCCGGGGCGCGCGGTGCGCCCGATCTCCTGCCACAGCGCCTGCAATTGGCGGGCGTTCATCCAATCCTGCGCGTCGAGCAGGACATAGCGATCCACGCTCCGCGCCGGCTGGGTGTGCAGGTAATCGGTCATCGAGGCTTGGCGCACATCGAGCCGTCCGGCCCGTGCGCGCAGCGTCTCCCAGGCGTCCGCCTTCAGGTACGGCGGCACTGCGCGCTGGTGCTCGACGTCGTAGCGCCGCCCGAAGGCCTGCCAGGCGAAATAGTTGTCGGCGAGGTCGAAGCCGCAGACCAGGCGCTCGACGCGCTCGTGCAGCAGCTTGGGCAGGTCGCCGCCGGCGCAATCGGCCAGCGCCCGGAATTGCGCCGGCGGGATGCCGAGGCCGTAAAGCGAGATCGGCAGCCGGCAGGCTAGGCGCACTAGCCGGCCGTTGAGCACCGGCGCCAGCACCTCCTCGAAGCGCTGGCGCTGCTCGGCGCGTGTCGCCGCCTCGAGCACGCGCCGCGGGTTCTTGCCGTGCAGCCGCAGCACCCCGTGCAGCAGCGAGATGAAGCGCCCCAGCAGGCCCTCGCGGTAGATGCCGCGGTTGAAGGCGCGGATCCGCCGCGTCCCGCGCGGGCCGCGGCCGTCCCAGTAGGCGCGCGTGGCCGGATCGACGCGGTCGCGCAGATAATCGTCGAAGTGCTCGATGTTGCGCGGGTCCGCGCCGACGCCGAACAGGCGGAAGAAGTGCTCGTGGTCCGGAAGCTGGAGCGCCGCGGCCTGCTTGAGCCGCGTGAGCGCGACATGCGCGCGGTTCAGGTCCATGGCCACGACCTCGTCCGGGTCGCCCAGCAGGTAGGACATCGCGTTGCAACCGCCCGAGGCGATGCTCACGACCCGCTGCCCCGGCCCCAGCTCCATGGCGGCCATGTCGAGCTCGGGGTCCTCCCAGATCTGGGCGTAGACCAGCCCCCGGAACAGGAAGGCGAACAGGTCGTCCAGCCGGTCCGCGCCGTATCCCTTGGATTCGCCGTCGCGGACGGCCTCGTGCAGCAGGCGGTCGGTCGTCATGGCCCCGGCGATCCCGGTGTCGCTGAACAATCCGCGCGACCCTACGCCGCCCATGTTTCAGCCATGCAACAGCCCGCCCGCCCGAGGGGCCCTTTATCGATCTGCGCTGCTCAGCGCACGCTCCTCGTTCGTGTCCCGGGCGGCCGCGGCCACCCGCTCGACATACGCGCCGTAGCCCTGGGCCATCCTCTCCTCGACCGGCACGAAGCGCAGCGCCGCGGATGGAAGCGCAGGCCCATGGGGGCCGGCCTGTCGGCAAAGACGTGACCCAGATGCGAGTCGGCGCTGCGGCTACGAACCTCCGTGCGCTCCCCGAACCAAGAGCGATCGGCCTTCTCGATCAGGGCGTCCGGCCCGATCGGGCGCGTGAAGCTGGGCCAGCCGGTGCCCGACTCGTATTTGTCGGCCGACGCGAACGGCGGCTCGCCGCTGACGATGTGGACGTAGATGTCGGGCCGCTTCTCGTCCCAATAGCGGTTGTCGAATGGCATCTCGGTCCCGTCTTCCTGGGTGACGCGGTACTGCAACGGGGTCAGGCGCTGTTTGATCTCCCGGTCCGAGGGGCGCGTGGTGCGCACCCCCAGACATCGTGGAGATGATACTCACCATGGAGAGCGGGGAAGTCATCCCGGTCGAACTCAGGTCGTCATCGGGCTACCCGGGGCGATGAACGAAAAACGCCGGCATGGAGCCGGCGTTTTTCGTTCATGGCGCCCCGGGCAGGACTCGAACCTGCGACCCTTCGCTTAGGAGGCGAATGCTCTATCCGACTGAGCTACCGGGGCTGCGCGGCGAGCGCCGCCGTTGTACCCCCGGCCTCAACTGGGGTCAAGCAAATCGGCGGTCAGGTCGATTTCGGGGGAGCGGGCAGGAAGTGGGGCAGACGCCGAGTGCCTGCCCATGCCCCTGAGCGGGTGCGGTGGTTGGTGGAGCCGAGGGGGATCGAACCCCTGACCTTCGCGTTGCGAACGCGACGCTCTCCCGGCTGAGCTACGGCCCCGGAAGCAGCGCATTGTAACGGCAAGGCCCGGGTGGGCCAAACCCTGCGACGCGATCCGCCCGTCGCGTCATCTCCTGCCGGCCGATCGGCGGCCGCGACAGGCGGTCCGGGCCCGCTCCGCCGCGCCCCCTCACTGCGCACCGCTCGCACGCCGAGCATGATGTTGGTGCACCGGCGGGCGTGGGCACGCCCTCGGTCCACGCCGCGGGATCGCGCAAGTCACGGAAAAGCCCGCATATCGTCTGCGTTGTGCATCCCTGGTCGGTGTGGCACATCGATTGCTGGACCCCCCGCGAGCGCTTCGGGTCGGCGGGGGTGCACTCCCATGAGCCGTCGGAGCGCGCTTCGCACGAACCTGGAGGTCGACGGCATGAGTAGCAGCGAAGCCACGCAGCAAATCCTCTCCGCGAAGAAGCGCCTGCGGCTGAATTGGTCCGACATCGCCCGGGGCGTGGGTATGAGTGAGGTCTACACCACGTCGGTGTGTCTCGGCGTCAATCCGATGACCGAAGACAAGGCACAGGCCCTGTGCAACCTGCTCGACCTCGACCCGGCGTTGGTCGACGATCTGGTCCAGTGCCCCTATCGCACCTGGGAGCAGACGATCCCGCAGGATTCGGTCATCTACCGGCTCTACGAGGTCGTCGGCGTCTACGGACCCACGGTGAAAGAACTGATCCATGAGAAATTCGGCGACGGGATCATGAGCGCGATCGACTTCGAGATGCACGTCGACCGCAAGGACGACCCGAAGGGCGATCGGGTCGTGGTCACGATGGACGGCAAGTTCCTGCCCTACCGCCGCTGGTGACCGGTTCGGCGGTCACCGGTCCGTGGCCGCCGGAGGGGGGGCCACCGCCCCGGGGGGCTAAGCCCCGGGGGGCCCCATAGGGAAGCTCGGAGCAGTGGCGCCACGGCATTCTCCCGCAGAACTGTACCGTTCACTCGGTCGCCGACCCGACGCTCGCCGACGTTGACGACGACGGCGTCACCGAGGTCGTCGCGGCGACGACCGAACAGACCGTTATGGCGTATCACCCGCGTAC
>CAZVBX010000081.1:0-13783 GCA_964625925.1 uncultured Ectothiorhodospiraceae bacterium
ACGTTTCGCGTGGTTGCCGGGTTCGTTCGCGGCCGCTGGCCGCTCCTACATGGCGCTGTGGATGCGCTTTCGGGTGGTTTGTAGGAGCGGGCATCGCCCGCGAACCGACGACGTTTCGCGTGGTTGCCGGGTTCGTTCGCGGCCGCTGGCCGCTCCTACATGGCGGTGTGGACGCGCGTTCGAGTGGTTTGTAGGAGCGGGCACTGCCCGCGAACCGACGATGTTTCGGGTGGCTGCCGGGTTCGTTCGCGGCCGATGGCCGCTCCTACCGACCGCGGACCTACGTCCATTCGCCCTTGATCAGCGGCTCGATCGGGTGCCGGGACTTGGCCATGCGCAGATCCTTGAGGATATCGGCCGTTTGCGGGTCCTCGCCGGCGGGCTCGAGCTCCACGCCATAGGCTTCGGGATCGGTGCGCGCGCCGACCAGCACGATTTCCGCGCCCGCGTAATCGAGTAGCTGCGGATGCTCCTGATCGAACCGGCGCTCGCGGAACAGCTTCTGCAGCCGGTCCGGATACTGCGCCTGGCGCTCTTCTTTCAGGCCGGTCGCTTGCGGCGAGCCCTTCTCCGGATTCTTGATCGATAGCGCAAAACTCGCCTCGGGTGCGATCCGGAGCTCGCGTTGCACCTCGTCGGACTGTTCGGGCAGCTCCAGTGCGTAGACTAGATGCATGCCGCCATTCTCGACCTTGGCGATCGCGTAAGCACCCTGACCCGCGGGCCGGGCGGCCGGCAGGGTGCGCTCGCCGCGGGTCTTGGTCTCGTAGCGCGATTCCTGCAGGGCGTTCTCGATCTCCGCGGGCTTCTGCGTCACGATGTCGACGAAGCACCAGCTGCGCTCATGGCGCTCGATCTCGGGCGCGCGCTTGCCGCCGATCGCAATGAGGCGATAGAGCCGCTGGCCTTCGGGGTGCAGGGCGATGAAGAAGCGCTCGATGTCTTCCACTCCCTCGGGGTCGTCTTCCTCCACGCGTGGGCGATACATGAAGTAGATCGTGCCCTGCTCGAGCACGTCCGTACGTTGCGGGTCGGTGACCTGGGCCATGGCGCTTCCTTGCCGTTGCCGCCTCTGATGCCATGATGATGGCGGCGGCGCGCGGAGTCAGGCACGGGCGTGCCCCAGGGTCAGCGCTCGCGCCGAGCCGCGCGCCGCGGGGCTGGATCACTGGTCCTCGCTCCAGGCCAGCGGCAAGTCGTATTCCGCGGCATTCGCCGGCTTGCCTGCGCGCGTGGCCTCGATGCTCAGCGTGCCGCGCTCGAGCGTCGCGCCCTCGGGCACGGGGCACCGAAACGCGGGGGCGTTGTCGGCCACCGAGCAGTTGAGCTGCACCGTCTCGCCGCCGCGCTTCAGCCGCGCCGTCACGGACGAATCGCGCACCTGCGGCTGCTCGAACTGCATGTTGAGCAGATACACTCGTAGCGCGTTCTCGCGTTCGATTGCCTCGACGTGGAAAGCGCCCGGCATGCGGATCTCGCCGCCGTGTGGACCGGGTTCGTCCTCGCCGTGCCCGAAGGCCGCGGTGCAGACGAGCGCCAGCCCGCCGAGCAGCGTAGATATCGCCTGCTTGATCATCCCATCCCCCTCGCGGCGCTGAGCCGCGCATCGCACAATGTCGCAACAAGTCCGGCGGGCCGGTTCCCGAACCGGTTGCGCTCGGGCTCGGTCCACTTAGGACCCTGTCCGGGAGACCCGTGCCGTAGACGCCGGGTTTCCCGGACAGGGTCCTAGCCTAACCAGGGAGTCCTTTCATGAGCGACCCCGTTTTTCTCGTTACCGGCGCCTCCAGCGGTATCGGCGCCGAAACGGCGCGACAGGCGGCCGCGGCGGGCTACCGTGTGGCGCTGACCGCGCGATCGCAGGAGCAGCTCGAATCGCTGGCGGGCGAGCTCGGCGGTCCCGAGCGTGCTCTCGCGGTCGCGTGTGACGTCAGCGACAACGACGCGCAAGCAGCGATGGCGCAACGCGTGCTCGACACCTTCGGCCGCATCGATGTCGTTTTCGCCAACGCTGGGCGCGGTGGCTCGCCCGGCGGCTTCTCCGGCGCCGATCCCGAGGTCTGGCGCGAAATGATTCTGACCAACGTCTATGGCGTGGGCCTGACGCTACGCCATACGCTGGCGGCGGTGAAGGCGCAGCAGGGCCACGTGTTGCTCATGGGATCGGCCGCCGGACGCGGCACGATCGCCGGCTCGATGTACGGCGCCAGCAAGTGGGCGGTCACCGGCATGGCCTACAACCTGCGCGAGGAACTGCGCGGGACCGGCGTCCGCGTCACCGTGCTCGAGCCGGGCATGGTGGCCACCCCGTTCTTCGAAGAGCGCCCGCAACAGGCGATGGAGCCCTCGGATATCGCTGCCGCTGCGCTCTACGCCGTGCGCCAGCCCGCCCGCGTCGATGTGAACGAAATCCTCGTGCGGCCGACGCCGCCGGTCGAGTCCGAGTGAGGCGGCGAGGACGGGCATCGCGTTGACCATCGAACTCGTCCGTATCGGCGTGATCCGCACGCCTTTCGACGCGCCCTCCGGAATGCCGAAGAATCCGGCGGCGGCCGAGGGCTCTGCCGGGTCGGTGGAGGTCGAGCCGGCCTACGCCCCTGGCTTGCAGGATCTGGCCGGTTTCTCGCATTTGATCCTGTTGTTTCATCTCGATCGGAGCGACGGCTACGAGCCGACCTTCGTCCCGCCCGGACAGCGCGCCCCGCGGGGCGTTTTCGCGACGCGTTCGCCGCGCCGGCCCAACCCGCTCGGGATGTCCGTCGTGCGCCTCGACCGCGTCGTCGACGAGGTCCTGACGGTGCGCGACGTGGACATGGTCGACGGCACGCCCCTGCTCGACATCAAGCCCTATCTGCCCAGTATCGACGCCCACGGCGAGGCGCGCATCGGCTGGATGGCCGCCGACCGCGGCCACGGAGAATGAGTACACGAGCGCCGCAAACGCTCATCGAAACGATCGTCATCGCGAGGAGCCGAAGGCGACGAAGCGATCCACGTCGAGTGTTCCGTTCGCAGTGACACGATCGCCGTGGAAGGGAGTATCGCTTCACTTCGTTCGCGATGACGCGCTGTATGTGGTCTCGATGCAGAGGAGCGGAATCGAGGTCCCGCGCCGCTCACCATGCGCGCATATGGTCGCGCGCGTACGTGGTGAGCACTTCGTGCGCATCGACGGTGGGCAGGTCGAGCAAGCGCACGCAGAGCGTCTCCGCCAGGTCCTCGAGCAACAGCTTCAGCTCGGTTCCCTGGAGGCGAACGCCGTCGGCCTCGGAGAGCTGGGCGGACTCGGCCAGCTGCAACAGGTGCGGCAACGCCAGGGGCAGCGCCGAGCGCTCGTCCGGGTCGTAGAAGTAGTAGGTCACGGGGAACTGCACGAAGTCGCTGCGGATCACCGCCAGCTGCGCACTGAAGGCCGCCAGCGCCCGCTCGGCCGTCTCGGGCGCGCGGGAAAACGTATGCAGGCCCGTCCTCGCCTCGGCTTCCTGCAGGACGCTGATCTGATGCGCGAGGGCGCGCTGGCGTGTCAGCGGCGGATAGACCGACAGCACCCAGGAGATGCTGGCCGTCAGCAGAATGAATCCCAGGGCCGTCTCGATCGGCGCAAGCAGTCGCAGGTAGCCGCCCGTCGGCGTGATGTCGCCGTAGCCGAGCGTCGATAGCGTCACCATCGAGAGGTAAAAGGCATCGGCGAACGCGCTGTCGGTCGCGTCCGCGAGTTCCGGCTCGATCGCGAATCCGGTCGGCATGTGCGCCCAGAAGATCAGCGTCCAGCCGAAGGCGAGCAGCAGCGCCCAGGTGAGCATGACGGTGGGCATGGCGGCCGGGCCCGCGTGCTTGAGCCAGTCCGAGCGCCCCCGGGCCGTGGCACGAAAGCCCCACCACACCGACTGCGTCACGATATGGCTGAGCGCACCCTGGCTGGTCGGGCGGAATAAGGTCACCCAGATATCGCGCAGCGCGCCGAGCACGAGCACGGCCCCGAGCAGGGTGACACCGATGGCCCAAAGCTGGCTTGCCATGTGTAGGAGCCTAGGGCCTGTTAACCCTTCCCGCGACCGCCGCGGCGGGAGCCTGTGAGTGGCGCTACACTCGCTCCTCGCGCCTTGCGGGGCCCGGATTGGGGGCCACAACGCGACGACCGCGGGAAGGGTTAACAGGCCCTAGCAGTGAGCGCGCTCGCCGGAACGCAAAGGCTCCGGCGGCCCGGCCATGCCCCACTGCGACCACGGGAACGACGTCGCGCCTGCCATGTAGGAGCGGCCATCGGCCGCGAACGAACCAGGCAACCACGCGAAACCTCGATGGCCGGCGGGCAGTGCCCGCTCTGGCAGGGGCTCGATGCCCTCGGCGTAAAGCCGAGTGGTCGGACGCCGACTATTCCCTCTGCAGGCCGTAATCGTCGCGCCACCCAGGAAGCACCGCAGGCTGCCGTGGGCGTGGGCGCGTGCGCGGTGACTACGAGCTATCCGTCAGGGGCAATGGGCGGCGCTTCTGCAGCAGCCAGCGAAAGTCTTCGGTGTCCAGTGGCATGCTGTAGTAGAACCCCTGGCCGACATGGCATCCGTGCTCGATCAGCGCGTCGCGGACGGCCGCCGTTTCCACGCCCTCGGCCACCACCTCGGCGCCGAGGCCGCCGGCAATACCGATGACCGTGTTGACGATCCGGTGGCTATAGTCGTCCGCCAGCATGCGTTGCACGAAGCCGCGATCGATCTTGATCTCGTCGAAGGGGTATTTCTGCAGATACAGCAGCGACGAGTAGCCCGTGCCGAAATCGTCCAGCGACAGGCGCACCCCCATCTCGTGCAGCGTGCGTAGCTGGCGTAACAGCGTGTCCGATTCGCGCTCGAATACGCTTTCGGTGATCTCGAGCGTGAGCCCGCCCGGCGCGACGTCGTACTCCGCGAGCGCCTGGCGTACCGCCTCGGTGAGGTCCTTCACCATGAACTGGACCAGCGAGACGTTCACCGCTACGCGCACGATCTCGAGGCCATCGCGATTCCAGCTACTCAGGCAGCGGCAGGCCTCGCGAATGGCCCAATCGCCCATCGGTCCGATAAGCCGGCTGCGCTCGGCGGCGGGGATGAAGCTCGCCGGCAACTGGAGCCCGAACTCGGGATGCATCCAGCGCATCAACGCCTCGCTGCCGATCAGCCGCCCGCTGCTCAGATCCACCTTGGGCTGGAAATGGAGCCGGAACTCGTCGCGCTCGAGTGCGCGGCGCAGATCGTGCGTCAAGCGCGTACGTTGACGCGCTTCGTCGTGGAGGACGCTGGTATAGGGCATCCAGGCGGAGGCGGTCTCGCCGCTGCTGGTCTGGAACAGGGCGAGCTCGGCCTCGCGCAGCAGGTCCTCGAAGTGGCGCTGCTCTGCGCCCAGCAGGGTATAACCGAACCGCGCGCTGACATCGACGGCCAGGGAGTCGATGCAGAAGGCCCGCGCGAAGCCGTCGTCAATGGCCGCGCGCCGTTGTGCCGCGCCGCAGCCGCTGCGCTCGGGCAGGAACACGGCGAACTCGTCGCCGCCGATACGGGCGACGATGGCGTCCTCGCCGGCCTGGTGCTGCAGGCGGGGGCCGATCGCTCGCAGCAACTGATCGCCGATGTCATATCCGTGCAGGTCATTGATGTCCCGTAGCCCGCGGACGTCGAGCACCACGACCACGGCGCCTTGCTGCCAACCGGCTTCCATGCGCGCCTGCAGCTCACGGACAAAGCCGTTGCGCGAGGGTAGGGCGGTGAGGGCGTCTTCGTAGGCCAAGCGGTTGAGCTCCAGCTCGGCCAGCTTGCGCTCGGTCACGTCGACGTGCATGAGCACCGCGGCCGACTCTCCGGCTTCCCCGCGAGTCCCCGAGAGCCGCTTGGCCATTAGCCGGAACCAGCGCCGTTGCGCCGGCGCGTGGCAGGGGTACTCCAAAGTGAAGGTATCGCGCTCGCCGTCGAGCAAGGCACGCAGCTCGTCGCGAACCGATACCGCTTCGTCGGCGCCTTGCCGGATGCCCGTCTCGCAAACGGCCAGGTAGTTGGCTCCCACGCCGCAGTCGGGACCGTGATAGTCGTTCGCGCGGCCGAACTGACGCCATTGGTCGTTGACGTCGAGGATATTGCTTTCGCCGTCGATCAGGGCGATGTGCGCCGGCAGACCGTTGATCAGCGCTTGGCGCGTCTCCAGCGCCTGCGTCAACTCGTCGCGCGAGGCGCGCAGATCGCGCTCCTGCGCCTCCAGCTGCATGAGCATGGCGTGGCGCTCGCTGACATCGCGGAAAAAAACGGCCAGGCCCTCCTCGGAGGGATAGGCGCGGACTTCCAGCCGCATGTCGAGCGGGGCGTAGTATTCCTCGATGTCGACGCTCACCCCGTCGGCCATTGCACGGAGGTACTCCTGCTCGATGCGGGTGCCGATCAGTCCCGGGAACTCCTCCCATAGGTCTTTGCCCGTCAGCTCGCCGTGCGGGTACTGCAGCAAGCGCTCCGCCGCGGCGTTGACGTAGTCGAGGCGCCAATCCGGACCGATCGTGATGAAAGCCTCGGTGATGCTGTCGAGGATGGTGCCGAGCCGCTGGGCCAAGCGCGTGACCTCACGCTCGGCAGTCTTGCGCGCGGTGATGTCCTGGACCGCGCCTTGCACGCGCACGACGGCGCGGCTTTGATCGCAGACGGGCTCGCCGGCGGTGCGTAGCCAGCGGCTCTCGCCGCCGGCGCCCCGCAACTCGAACTCGTCTTCGAAGGCGACCCCGCGCTCGGCGCAGGCGCGGTAATGCGCCGCCACACGCGCGCGGTCGGGTGCGTATAGGTCCATCAGCTCGGCGACATCGAGCGTGCGGCCTTGGGGAATGCCGTAGAGCTGGGCGGCGACCTCTGAGCAGGTGACGCGCCCGCTGGCCACGTCCACCGACCAACCGCCCAGGCGTGCGATGCGGCCGGCGATGTCCAGCAGTTGGCGCTGCTCGCGCAACTCGGCTTCCGCCTGCTTGAGGTCGGTCAGGTCGGTCATGACCATGGCGGCCTGACGGATACGGCCACCGGGCGCTGCGAGCGGGTAATAACGGATCAGCACCTGCCGCGTGCCGAGGTGGGGATAGGTGCGTTGCGTCTCGAGAGACTGCGGCTCGCCAGCGAGACACGCCTCGATGTGCGGACGGACGTCGGTCTCGACGAATGCGTCGCCGAACATCGCACCGAGCACTTCGTTGATATGCCGGCCTTCGACATCGGCGCAGTCGCGCTGGAACAACGACGCATACGCTTGGTTGCACAGCGTGTAATGTAGCGCGCTGTCGATGAGGGCGAAGCGGTCCGTGCTGGCCTCGATCAAGCGCCGGTACTGGTGGAGATAGTCGGTGAGCCGTCGTTGCCCGGTGATGTCCTGCAGCGTTCCGGTCAGACGCTCGGGCGCGCCCGCCTCGTCGTATTCGACCGCGGCGCGATGGTGGACGTGCCGGATATCCCCGTCTCGGCGCACCACGCGGAACTCGATTTCGTTTGGTTCGAGCGCTCTGAGCCGCTCCTGGTCGGCGCGAACGGCGTCGCGATCGTCGGCGTGGACGAATTCGAGATAGCCGTCCACGGTCGGCTGGTACTCGGCTGGGTCGAGGCCGAAGATGCGGTAGGTCTGTTCCGACCAGGTCACCGCCATGTCGTCGAGGCGGAGCTGCCAGCTGCCGATACCTGCCATGCGCTGCGATTCGGCCAGCATTCGGCGGTGTTCCTCGAGATCGGCGATCGCGGCCTGGCGCTGATCCGCCAGCCCGTTGAATGCGTGCGCTAAGTGCGCCATCTCGTCGGTGCCGCTCACGGGCGCGCGCACGTCGTTCCGGCCGCCGGCGAGTTCGCGGATGGTCGCTGCCAGCGAGCGGATGGGCCCGGCCATGCGGCGCTGGATCAGCAGGAAGGCAAGCACGCAGACGCAGCCGAACAGCAGTGCGGCCGCGGCGAAACCGCCGCCGATCCAGCGTGTCTGGCGTGCGAGCGCGCGTTGGCGGTCGCGCAATAAGGAGGCGACCGCGGCGTCCAGCGCCATGCCGTGGCTGGCCACCCGACTGAGGATGATGCGCGCCCGCATCGGCAGGTGCAGGGGCGCTTCTCCGGCCGGGGTCGCGAACTCGGACTCGCTGCCGCTCGTTAGCACTTGTCCCGCCCGCAGCTCCTCGAGCGCGCTGACGGTCGCGTCGATCCGGTTGGTTGCGCGTAACGCGGTGGAATGCTCTTCCAGCGCCCGCAGATCGCGGCGCAATGCCTTGGCCTGTCCGCGGTAGTGGGCCCAGAACTCGTCCTGCGCCCCTTGTACCAGGAGCATGTCGCTGGTGGCCGATAACGTGTCGAGGCGGTGTTGCAGCTCGATCAGGTCGCGCAGCTCGCGCTGCGCGCTTTGCAGGCGTGAATAGCCGGTGACCGTCGTGGACAGCAGAAAGACCAGACTCAGCAGGCAGGCCACGATGCTCAGTAGCGACAGGCGCGTCAGTTTCATGGCGCGCCCGCATCCGCTGGCCGGCGCATGCCGACGGCCCCGTGGGCGAGCGCGCGCAAGCACGCCCGCCGGCCCGATCGCTCAGGGGCAGCGCGGATGGTCCGATGCCCGGGGGACGCGCATGCGGGGGTGGACGGCCGGGGGCGCCGCACCGGCATGAGGGCGATGATCTGCCGGAGGTGGGTGCCGAGCGCGCTCGTCATCGCGCGCCTCCCGTTACGCCATCGCGTGCCACCGGCCGAGGCTCCTGGTATGGAGCCCCGCCCGAGAAGCCGGGCGCCTGCTGCGACCGCACTGCAGCCGCTGCTGCTTCCCGCGATCGCCGCGGCGGGAGCCTGTGTGGCGCAACGCCGCATTGCGCCACACAGGCCCCGCCCCGAAGGGTTGTGGCCCCCAATCCGGGCCGCGCTGCGTTGCTCGTCCCTCGTGTAGTGGCGCTACACTCGCTCTTCGCGCCTTGCGGGGCCCGGATTGGGGGCCACAACGGGACGACCACGGGAAGGGGTAACAGGCCCTAGCCCAACCGGAGCGAGACTGTGGATCGGGTATTCTCCCACGCGCGCCGGCGAACGCGACGACTGCAAATCGCCGCGAGCAACCGGAATCCGTCCGCGGACAGGTGATATCCTCCAGCAGCGGGCGACCGGTGGGGCATGAGGGGCGAACTCCATCCGTTGGCGAGCGACACGTGCGCCGTGCAGAAAATGCATTCAGGCGATCGCAGCACCTGTGGGGGCGGCACGCTGGCCCGGTTTTTGGGGCGAAAATGCCCGCGGGCCAAAGGCCTGTCAACTACGCTTGACGGGATTGTGACGAACCGATGGCGCCCCTGCGGCCGTCTGAACGGGTCGGCGCGCGGGCGTGCTGAATCGGACATTCGGCATGCCGCAGCGCGTCGTTCCAGCCGCGCTGCCGTCGAGACGGGCCGCGACACCATCCCGTAGAATCGCGCCTGTCCGCATGTGTGAGCATCCCCGGAGGGCGCCACTGACGGCCCTAACTACCGTTCGTGCAGGGCTCGTGCTGATTGCAGCGGCCGCGCTGCCGCTGGCGGCGGAAGCCGCGGCCGAACGCCACGCGCCGCCGGCGCGTGCCACCGGCTGCCCGGTGCCGGACGCCGCCGCCGCAGACGAGGCCTGGCCCGGCCAGGCTGCATGGCGGCGGCTCGAGCAGGCCGATTACCGGCTGGGCGAAGTGCGTGTGCGCGTGGCGGACGTCTACGTTGGCGCCTCGCTGGCGTGGTATCAGCGCCTCGCCAATACCGTGCATCAGGACACCGAGCCCGAAGTGATTGCGGAGCTGCTGACGGTGTCGCCGGGGGACACCGTCGCGGCCGAGCGCATCTACGAGGCCGAGCGCGTGCTGCGCGGGCAGCCGTTTCTCACCCATGCCCGTATCGTGCCCGTCGCTTGCGTCGGCGACCGCGTGATCAGTGAGGTGCGCGTGCGCGATGCCTGGACGCTGGAGGCCGGTGCCGGGATCGGTAGCGCCGGCGGCGAGGCGACCAGCTCCGCGGGCGTCCGGGAGAAGAACTTCTTTGGCAGCGGCAAGACCGTATCGCTGAATTGGCGCGAGGGGCGCGAGCGCACGACTCTCGATTTCGGCTATCGGGATCCGGCGCTGCTCGGCTCGGCGTGGACCCTCGGGCTGAATCACGGCGCGCATTCGGACGGCGAGCGCAACGCCGTCTCCCTCGCACGCCCGTTCCGGCAGGCCGATCAGCCCTGGGGATTCGATAGCGCCTACGAGGCCGGTCGGCGCGAGCTCGACTTCGAGCAAGCGGCCGAGACCGCGTACTCGACCGAGGTCGAGAGCCGTCAGGTGCGCATGGAATTACTGCGACGGATCGCCGGCGGCGAGCGTGGCGGCTGGCGAGCCGGAGCCGGCTGGCGGCGCGACGATGCCGAGTTCACCGCGCTCGAGGAGGACGACCCGTCACTGCGCCCTCCGCCGGTGTTGAATGACCGGCATTTGTCCGGTCCCTACCTGGTGCTCGAGCGGTTCAGCGAGCGCCACGAGAGCTTCCGCAATCTGCAGGCGATCGGCACGACTGAAGACTACGAGCTCGGTTTCGATGCGCGCCTGGTCACTGGCCGCTATGCCGAGGGCGACCGCTGGTTCTATGAACTCGGCGCGCAGCACGGTGTGGCGCTGGGGGAGCGCGACTTATTCACGGGGCGGGTCGACCTGTCCGCCCGCTACGCCGATGAGGGCGGCAAGGAGGCCGTCTACCGCAGCCTGACCGCTGAGCATTACCACCGCATTACGCAGCGCAATACCTGGGTAACCCACGGCGAATACGCGTGGCGGGACGATCCGGATCCGGAGGACGAGCTGTATCTGGGCGGCTACGACGGGTTGCTGGCCTACCCCAACCGCTTTCGTTCCGGTGACCGGCGCTGGCTGCTCCATCTGGAGCATCGCTACGTCAGCGAACTGATCCTGTTCGACACCGTGCAGATGGGCTCGACGGTTTTCTTCGAGGCGGGCAACGTGCGTGGCTTCGATGGTCGTTGGGGGCGGACCTTGCAGGATATCGGAGCAGGATTGCGCGTGGGCAGTCTGCGCAGCGCCTACGACACGGTTGCGTACGTAGCGGTTGCGGCACCGCTGATCGACGCCGGACAGTCCGACGACTATTCGATCGTTTTGGGCTCGACGATCAACTTCTGACGTGTCGTTTTCCGAACATGTGACGCGTGGCTTGTGCTTCGGATACAGTGGCACTCGCAGGCTGTTGAAGAACTGTCTGCGACAGCACGGGACCAGGATGTCCCGCCGCGAGTCAGGCACGGCAGGTGCCTGATTCGGCGTAGCCGGATTTCGACATGCGCCGGACCTGGCGCGTTGAAAATGAGCAGGACAGCCCGTTTTCAACACCGTGCCAGCCAGGAATCGCGCGGGAGCTCGGCGGATGCGTAACGCGGGCCTCGTCATCGGTCGTTCCTGCATCGGAACGGCACCCATGGTCCGGCTCGCCGCGCGGCCGGTCGCCGGGATCTGCTGGACCTCGGTCGCGCTGCTCGCCCTCTTGCCCCCGCTCTCCATGGCCGCCCGCGATGACGTGCCCGCCACGATCGTGTTCGGCAGCGACATGCACTATCCGCCATTCGAGCGCCGCTCCGAAGGCACCATGGAAGGCTTCAATATCGACCTCGAGCGTGCGCTCGCCGAGGCCGGCAATCGCGACTATGAGTATCGCAGCGCTCCGTGGTCCGAGGTCGTGGACGCGGTGGAGCGCGGCGATCTCGACGTCGTGCCGATGTTTCGTACACCCGCACGCGAGCAGCGGTTTCATTTCTCCGAACCCTTCCATTACGCCCAAACCGCCGTCTTCGCCACATCCGATGCGCCCAACGTCACCCGGGTGGGCGACTTGTCGGGCCACACGGTCGCGATCGAGGCGAACTCGCACAGCGAAGATCGGTTCATGGGGGAGCGCGATCTCACGCCGGGCATGCATCTGACGGACAACTCGCTGGAGGCCTTGCGCGCTGTCGATCAAGGCCGCATCGAGTACGCCATGGTCAATGCGGTGGTCGGGCACCGCCTGATCCGTCTGCACGAGCTGGATCTCGAGCAAAAGGGACCGCCGATCTGGTCCCACGCCTATGCCTTCGCCGTCGCGCGCGATCGCCCGGCACTCGCGGCATGGGTCGATCGCGCATTCGAGTCCGTCATTGCCAGCGGTGAATTCGAGCGCATCCACGCCCGCTGGGCCGATGACCTCGAGGCGAATCCGACCGCGTGGCGTGACCTGCTCTGGCCGGGGGCGGCGATTGCCCTGCCGGTGCTTGCGCTGATCGTGGGCGCACTGGTCTGGAATCGAGTGCTACGCCAACGCGTCGCTGCGCATACGGCCGCTTTGACGGCGGAGCTCGAACGGCGGCGTGCGGCGGAGGCATCGGTGATCTATCACGCCCGGCACGAGCCGGTGACCGGATTGCCGCGCCGCGAGCACTTCGTGGAGCTGGCGCAAGCGGCGATCGATGCGGCCCGCTCGGGCGCGCGAATCGAAGCGTTAGTGCTCCATGTGCGCAACATCGGCAGTCTCACCCGCGGCTTCGGCTACGAGGCCTCCGAGGAGGCCCTGTGTGGCCTCGCCGAACGCCTGCGCGCACTCGGGCTCGACGCGGCCGGCGACTTTGGTGGCCACACCTTCGGCGCCCTGGTGCTCAACCGGGATTGCTCGGTGCTCGTGCGTGAGCTCTCGCGCCCCCTGCCCGTGGGCTCGGTCGATTTCGACCCGGTCGTCGCCGCCGGCATTGCGCGGGCGCGCGACAACGATCTCGCTGCAGGCGAGCTCCTGCGGCGCGCCGAGACGGCGCTGTCGCGCGCCGGGGGCGTGCGCTCGTCCTACGTGCGCTACGAATTCTCGATGGAACCCGATCCGGACGATCTCGAGCTGGTGAGCGACTTCCGCCGCACCGGCGGTGAGCCCATCGAGGCCGTGTTCCAGCCGCAGATCCGCTTGGCGGATGGGGCCTGTGTCGGCTGCGAGGCGCTGGCGCGCTGGAATCATCCCCGCTTGGGCGCGATCCCGCCGTCGCGCTTCGTCCCGCTACTGGAGAATGCCGGTCTCAGCGAAACGCTGACCGCGCGCATGATCGAGCGCGCGCTGGCCCAATCGAAGCGATTACGTGCCGCCCACCTCGCTTGTCCGGTCGCGATCAACGTGTCGATCGACGACCTGCTGGAGGCCAAATCGGTCGAGGCCTTCGATTCGGCGCTGGCGCGGCATGGCAGCCTGCCCGATGAGCTCAAAGTGGAGTTGACGGAGACGACCTTCGCGCAGAATTTCGAAGCCCTGTGCCACAGCCTCGAGCACCTCCATGCGCTCGGCATCCGTTCGTCCATCGACGATTTCGGCACTGGCTACGCCTCGCTGGCCTACGTCAGCCGCTTCTCCGTGGACGAAGTCAAGATCGACCGCATGTTCGTCGCCGACATGCTGACCAATTCGCGTCACCGCGCCATCGTGCGGGCCACGATCCGCCTGGCGCAGGATCTGGGTCTGGCCGTGGTCGCCGAGGGCGCCGAGGACGAGGCGACCTTGGACGCCTTGCGGGAGGATGGCTGCGAACGCGCCCAGGGCTTAGCGGTCGCCAGGCCCATGCATGGGGCCGAGTTAGTCGCGTTCGCCCAATCCCGTGGGGCGGGGTTCAGCCCAGTCCTGGGCCGGGAATAGGCGGTCGTAGAGCGCAGAGGCGCAGCCGCCACGCGAAACGCAGACGGTTCGCGGGCAGTGCCCGCTCCTACCGTTCCACGCGTAAGGCGTTCCCAAGGGCGATGTAGGAGCGGCGATTCGCCGCGAACG